>JAEZQX010000507.1 GCA_023441105.1 Pseudomonadota bacterium
GCGCACCGCGGCGCCCCCGACGTGCGTCGCACGCCCGAGCTCTCGGAGGAGAAGCGGCTGGCGGCACAGCGAATCGCCGGCGATGTCCTGGCCAGGATCGAGACCCTGCGCGGCCTCGGCCTCGGCTACCTGTCGCTCGAGCGCAGCACGCCGACGCTGTCGCCTGGCGAGCTGCAGCGTCTGCGGCTGGCGACGCAGATCCGCTCCAACCTCTTCGGCGTCGTCTACGTCCTCGACGAGCCATCGGCCGGCCTGCATCCGGTCGACGGCGAGGCGCTGCTGCTGGCGCTCGAGCACCTCAAGCGCTCGGGCAACTCGCTGTTCGTCGTCGAACACGACCTCGAGCTGATGCGCAACGCGGACTGGATCGTCGACGTCGGGCCGGATGCCGGGGAACGGGGCGGCGAGATCCTCTACAGCGGGCCACCGGACGGCTTGCGCGACATCGGCGCCTCGCATACCGCCCGCTACCTCTTCGGCAACGTCGCGTCCGCCGCAACGGTCCCCCGCCAGCCGCGTGGCTGGCTGCGGCTCGAAAGCATCAGCCGCAACAACCTGCATCACCTGGACGCGGCCTTCCCCCTGGGCGTGCTCACAGCCGTCACCGGCGTGTCCGGATCCGGCAAGTCGAGCCTGGTGAGCCAGGCGCTGGTCGAGCTGGTATCCGCCCACCTGGGCCACGAGGCGCCGCTCCCCGACGACGAAGGCGACGAGCTGCACGCACCGCCCGGCGGCATCACGGCCGGCAGGATCGTCGCCGGCGCGGACCTGATCGGCCGCCTGGTGCGTGTCGACCAGAAGCCGATCGGACGGACGCCGCGTTCCAACCTCGCAACCTATACCGGCCTGTTCGATCACGTGCGCAAGCTGTTCGCCGCGACGCCGGCCGCCCGCAGCCGCCGCTACGACGCCGGCCGCTTTTCCTTCAACGTCGACAAGGGCCGCTGCGAGACCTGCGAGGGCGAGGGCTTCGTGAGCGTCGAGCTGCTGTTCATGCCGAGCGTCTACGCGCCTTGCCCGAGCTGCCACGGCGCGCGCTACAACCCGCAGACGCTCAAGGTCACCTGGAACGGCCGCAACATCGCCGAGGTCCTCGGCATGACGGTGGAGGAGGCCTGCGACTTCTTCGCTGCCGAGACTGCGATCCGCCGGCCGTTGCAGCTGCTCCAGGATATCGGCCTGGGCTACCTGCGGCTGGGGCAGCCGGCCACCGAACTGTCGGGCGGCGAGGCCCAGCGCATCAAGCTGGCGACCGAGCTGCAGCGCGCGCAGCGCGGCAACTCCCTGTACGTGCTCGACGAACCAACCACCGGGCTTCATCCCGCCGACGTCGACCGCCTGATGGCACAGCTCAACAGCCTGGTGGACAGCGGCAACACGGTGATCCTGGTCGAACACGAGATGCGCGTGGTCACGGCCAGCGACTGGATCATCGATGTCGGTCCTGGCCCGGGCAGGGACGGCGGCCGCATCGTAGCGAGCGGCACGCCGGCCGACGTCGCGGCGGTAGCTGCCAGCCGCACCGCACCCTACGTGGCCCGGCAGCTGGCGCAGCGGCTTGACAGCCCTCCGTCGGCCACCTAGGATTTGAACGATCGTTCAAATCAACTCCAACCCGCAGGGGACGTGAACCATCGATGGCCAAGGCCTCCGGATCGGGAGCGCGGGCAGCAGCCGCCAGCTTCCGCAGCCTTTTCAGCAATGCCGAAGCCGGCGACACCAAGTCGAAGATTCTCGCCGCCGCCTTCCGCCGGCTGGCGAAGGAAGGCTACGCCGCCCTCAGCATCCGCGAGATCGCGCGCGATGCGGGCGTCAATCATGCGCTGATCAACTACCACTTCCGCAGCAAGGATCATCTGGTCATCGCCGTGCTGGACGAGGCGAACCGGCGCCTGCTCGAGCGCCAGCAGCAGATGTACGCCGCGCCGGGCGACTTCGCGCAGAAGTGGGCCCAGGCACGCCGTTTCTACACCGACGACCTGGCTTCCGGCTTCGTGCGGGTGCAGGCCGAGCTATGGGCGGCGAGCTTGTCCAACGAGGACCTGCGCGCCAAGTTCCTGCCCCGCATCCAGGCTTGGAAGCAAGTCGTGCTCGCCGCGGTGCGCGATGCGGTCGCCACCCTGCAGGACCACGGCGTCGAGCTGCCCGAGCCATTCACCGCCGAGGTGATCGCCACCTGGATCACCGAGTTCTGGCTCGGCATGGAGTTCGCCGACCTGATCGCGGCGCGCGAGGAACACGGCTCGCATCAGGCGGCCCTCGACGCAATGCAGCGCCTCCTGGAGATCGTCGATCAACGGATCCGCAGCGCCGATGCGTCCAAACGGGCGGCAGCCGGCTCCGCCAACGGCAACAGCAGGAACAGCGCCTCAGTAATGCGGCGGCGGCAACTCGTCCGGTGAACGGGCGGCGCCTTCGTCGCCATCCGGTATACGCTGGCGCAATTGCGCCACCTCGCGCGTCAGCGTGTCGAGCAGCTGCTGTTGGCGGAACAGCGTCTGGTTCAACTGCTCCAGCAGGTCCTCCGCGAAGCCGACCTTCACTTCGAGGTCGATCAGCCGCTGTTCGGTGCCCTTGATCTCGTTCATGCATCCATTAGAGCAGATGCACGGCAACGGCGGCGCTCGCGCCGGTCGCTGAAGCCTGCTCGTGGCCGCCCGGGCATCCCGCCGGGAACGTCCCTTGCCGGCCAGTCGGCTCGATGGCAACCCATCGCGCCGGGCGGCTGCCGCGATCATGCGACAGGCCTTCCGCCTGCGCCCCAGCCGCATGAACCCAGCCGCATGAACCCAGCCTCAGCCACCCCAGCCTTGCCTCCATCCGCCTCGTCGGACGCGCCGCGCCCGCCCGATGCCCTTGCCGCGCCGCTGATGCCGGCGGTGCCGACCATGCCGCTGCACCTTCGCGTCAACGGCAAGGCCTGCGAGCTGCGGATCGAGACCTGGGTGACCCTGCTGGACCTGCTGCGCGACCGCCTCGGGCTCACCGGCACCAAGAAGGGTTGCGATCATGGCCAGTGCGGTGCCTGCACCGTGCTGGCGGATGGCCGGCGCATCAATGCCTGCCTCACGCTGGCGGTGATGCAGGCGGGAAAGGAGGTCACCACGGTCGAAGGACTGGCGCAGCCGGCAGGACTGCATCCGCTGCAGCAGGCCTTCATCGACCACGACGCATTCCAGTGCGGCTACTGCACCCCCGGCCAGCTGTGCTCCGCCGCGGGCCTGCTCGCCGAGCATCCGCCACGATCACGCCGCGAATTGCGCGAGCGAATGAGCGGCAACCTCTGCCGCTGCGGCGCCTATCCCCAGATCACCGAGGCCATCGCGCAGGTCCTGGATCAGCGCCCCGACGCCAGCGCGCTCGCTGGGTCGGCGAAACCTGGCGACGGGACGCCGACGCGATGAATCCCTTCGAATACCGTGCGGTCGGCGACATCGACGCGGCCCTGGCCGCGATCGAGTCCCCTCCCGCGCGCGGTGCGCCGCTGGCCGGCAAGGCCAGGTTCATCTCCGGCGGAACCAACCTCATCGACCTGATGAAGGAGCGGGTGATGGCGCCGCCGTTGCTGGTCGACATCAACCGCTTGCCACTGCGCGACATCACACCTACCGCCGCCGGCGGCCTGTCGCTCGGCGCACTGGCCCGCAACGAAGAGACGGCGCAGCATCCGCTGGTGCGCGATCGCTATCCGCTGCTGCGCGCGGCGATACTGGCCGGCGCCTCGCCGCAGATCCGCAACATGGCCAGCAACGGCGGCAACCTGCTGCAGCGCACGCGCTGCTACTACTTCTACGATGCCGGCGTACCCTGCAACAAGCGCGAACCCGGCAGTGGCTGCCCGGCAGCAAGCGGCCTCGCGCGCCAGCATGCCATCCTGGGCGCCACGCGCCACTGCATCGCCACCCATCCGTCGGACATGTGCGTGGCGCTGGCCGCCCTGGATGCGGTGGTGCAGGTCCGGTCGGCCACCGGCAGCCGCTCGATCGCCTTCGAGGATTTCCATCGCCTGCCGGGCGATCGGCCCGACGTCGACACGACGCTCGCCGACGACGAGTTGATCGTCTCGATCGACCTGCCGCCCGCCGGTCAGTTCAGCGGCCATTGCACCTACCTCAAGATCCGCGAACGCGCTTCCTACGCCTTCGCCCTGGTGTCGGTGGCGGTCGCGCTGGATCTGGCGGACGACGGCACGGTGCGCGCGGCGCGGCTCGCCCTGGGCGGCGTCGCGCACAAGCCGTGGCGCAACCGGGAAGCGGAAGCGCTGCTGACCGGGCGCCGCGCCGAGGCGGAAAGCTACCAGGCCGCTGCCGCGCACGTCGTCGCCGACGCGCAGTCGTGGGGCGGCCCGGCCTTGCCCGACAGCACGGCGGGCAATGCCTACAAGATTCCAATGGCACGTCGCGCCATCGTCCGCGCGCTCGAGATGGCCGCCGCCGGCGTGCTCAGCAACACCGGCGAGGATGCACCGGATGAAGCAGCGGCGGTGTCCGACGAGCGCGGGTCTCCAGAGGGCGAGCGGCCATGACCCTCATCCATGGCGACCAGCAACCGCTTGCCGCGCCGGGCACCGGCGTCATCGGAATCGGCGCGGCGGCGGCGCGGATCGACGGCGTGGCCAAAGTCACCGGCCATGCGCGCTATGCCGCCGAGCATCCGGCCGCCGACCTTGCCTGGGGCGTCGCGGTGAGCAGCACTATCGCCAGGGGCCGCATCGAGCGGATCATGACGGAGCGCGCGTTGGCCGTACCCGGGGTGCTGGCCGTGCTGAGCCACGAGAACCGCCCCAGGATGCGCCGGCTGGGCTTCATGTACAAGGACATGACCTCGCCCAAGGGTTCGCCGTTCAGGCCGCTGCAGGATGATGTCGTGCGCTACAGCGGCCAGCCGATCGCGCTCGTGGTCGCCGAGACCTTCGAGGCCGCGCGCTACGCCGCCGGACTGGTCGAGGTGCACTATCGACGACTGCCTCATGAAACGAACCTGATCGAGCACATCGGGCGTCGCTACGCACCGAGCCGCCTGAAGGCCGGGTTCACGCCGCCGCCGAAGCCGCGCGGCGATGCCGACGCGGCCTTCGAGGCTGCGCCGGCACGGATCGATGCCGGCTACTACAGCGGCGTCGAGCACCACAACCCGATGGAGATGCATGCCAGCACGGTCATCCGGAGCGCCGACGGCCACCTGACGATCTACGACAAGACGCAAGGCTCGCAGAACTGCCGCTGGGTGGTGTCACGCGCCTTCGGCCTGTCCGGCGACCAGGTTACGGTTCGCAACCCCTATGTCGGCGGCGCCTTCGGCTCCGGCCTGCGCCCCCAGTACCAGTTGCTGCTGGCGGTGATGGCGTGCCTGCACCTGCAGCGCTCCGTGCGGGTGGTGCTGACGCGCCAGCAGATGTTCACCTTCGGCCACCGCCCCGAGACCTGGCAGGGGGTTAAGCTGGCCGCGCGCGCGGATGGCGCGCTCACGGCACTGGTGCACGAGGCGATCGCGGAAACCTCGCGCCACGAGGACTATGTCGAAGTCGTGGTCAACTGGTCCGGCCAGCTCTACCGCTGCGACAACGCGCGCTTCGACTACAAGCTGGTCGACCTCGACCACTTCACGCCGATCGACATGCGCGCGCCCGGCGCCGCCCACGGTGTCCACGCGCTCGAGGTCGCGATGGACGAGCTCTCCTACGAGCTGGCGCTGGATCCGCTGGCCCTGCGGCTCAGGAACTACGCCGACCGCGACCCGACCACGGAGCTGCCCTACTCCACCAAGGAGCTGCGCGCCTGCTATCAGCAGGCAGCGCAGCGCTTCGGCTGGCAGCGGCGCAACCCGGCACCCCGCTCGATGCGCCGCGGGCACGAGTTGCTGGGCTTCGGCATGGCCACCGGCATGTGGGATGCCATGCAGATGGCCGCCCGCGCCCAGGCCGCACTGCATGCGGACGGCAGGCTGGTGGTCAGCAGCGCCGCCAGCGACATCGGCACCGGCACCTATACCGTCATGTGCCAGATCGCGGCAGCGGCGTTCGGGCTGCCGCTCGAGCAGGTGATTTTCCAGCTGGGCGATTCCACGCTGCCGTTCGCCCCGATCGAAGGCGGCTCCTCGCACGTCACCACCATCGGCTCGGCGGTGGCCGGCGCCTGCGAGAAGCTGCAGCAGGCATTGCTCAAGGCTGCCTCGCGCCTGCCGGGAGCGGGCTTCGAAGGCGCGCGGCTGGACGATGTCGCCTTCGTGGACGGCTGCCTGCAGTTGCGCGCGAGGCCCGCCACCCGGCTGCCGATCGCGGCCGTCGTGGCAGGAAGCGGCAAGCCGGCGATCGAGGCGAAGTTCCTGCTGCTGCCCAACATCGCACGGCAGAGGAAGTACACCCGCAGCGTGCATTCGGCGGTGTTCTGCCAAGTGGCGGTCGACGAAGATTTCGGCACCGTTCGCGTGGAACGCGTGGTCAGCGCGGTCGCCGCCGGCCGGATCATCAATCCCGCCACGGCGCGCAGCCAGGTCATCGGCGGCATCGTGTGGGGCATCAGCCAGGCACTGCATGAGGAGAGCCATGCCGACCATGCCCTCGGCCGCTTCATGAATCACAACTACGCTGAATACCATGTGCCGGTCAACGCCGACATCGGGAACATCGACGTGATCTTCGTCGAGGAGGACGATCGCATCGTCAGCCGCCTCGGGGCGAAGGGCGTCGGCGAGATCGGCATCGTCGGCGTGGCCGCCGCCATCTGCAACGCGATCTACCATGCGACCGGGCGGCGGGTGCGGAGTACGCCGATGACGCCAGACAAGGTGATGGCTCGGTAGGCGTTGGCGGTGGCGACGGGTGTCAGAGGGTCGGGCTGACAGTGGTTCACGGG
>JAEZQX010000579.1 GCA_023441105.1 Pseudomonadota bacterium
GGCACGGCCCGCTGCCGCAGCCGTGCCGCTGCGGGAGCAGACGCCCCTGCAACGCAACTTCGCCGCCTACTGCGAGAGCAGGATCGCCGTGCTGGGCCTGGTGGTGCTGGTGCTGTTGTGCCTGCTGGCGCTGTTCGCGCCGTGGGTCGCACCGCAGAATCCCTACGACCTGTCGCGGCTGGACATCATGGATTCGCGCCTCGAACCCGGCGAGCAGTCGGCCGACGGCGAATTGACCTTCTATCTTGGCAGCGACGCGCAGGGCCGCGACATGCTGAGCGCCATCATCTACGGCCTGCGCATCAGCATCGGCGTCGGGGTCACTTCGACGCTGATCGCGCTGGCCATCGGCATGTCGGTGGGACTGCTGGCCGGCTATGCCGGCGGCCGCACCGAGGCGGTGATCATGCGCATTGCCGACATCCAGCTGTCCTTTCCCGCCATCCTGCTCGCCCTGATCCTGCTCGCGTTCCTGCGACCCGGCCTCAGCAACATCGTGATCGCCCTGGTGGCGGTGCAGTGGGCCTACTACGCGCGCACCACCCGCGGTGCCGCGCTGGTGGAGCGGCGCAAGGAGTACATCGAGGCGGCGCGCGGCCTCGGCCTGTCGCCGGTGCGCATCATCTTCCGCCACCTGCTGCCCAACTGCCTGCCGCCGCTGATCGTGGTGGCGGCGCTGCAGGTGGCATCGGCAATCGCGCTGGAGGCGACCTTGTCCTTCCTCGGCCTCGGCGTGCCGGTCACCGAGCCGTCGCTGGGGCTGCTGATCTCCAACGGCTTCCGCTACCTGCTGTCGGGCCAGTACTGGATCAGCTTCTTCCCCGGCGTGGCGCTGCTGATCACCATCGTTGCCATCAACCTGGTGGCCGATCAGTTGCGCGACGTGCTCAACCCGCGCCTGCAGACCCATTGAGCGCCCGCCGATGATCCCGACCCTCCTGGTGCAGAACCTGCGCACGCACTTCTTCACCAAGGCGGGCGTCATCAAGGCGGTGGACGGCGTCGACTTCAGCGTCATGCCCGGCCAGGTCATGGGTCTGGTGGGCGAATCGGGCTCCGGGAAGTCGATGACCGGCTATTCCGTCATCGGCCTGGTCGACAAGCCTGGCAGGGTCGTCGACGGACGCATCCTCCTCAAGGGCGAGGACCTGCGGAACTACACGCCGCAGCAGCTGCGCGCCATCCGCGGCAACCGGATCGCGATGATCTTCCAGGATCCGATGATGACCCTCAATCCGGTCCTGCGCATTGATACGCAGATGATCGAGGCCATCACCGCCCATCATCGGCTCTCGCGCGGCGCCGCGCGCGAGCGGGCGCGCGAAGCGCTCGCCCGGGTCGGCATTCCTTCGCCGGAGGAACGGCTCAACGCCTATCCGCACCAGTTCTCCGGCGGCATGCGCCAGCGGGTGGCCATCGCCATCGCGCTGCTCAACCGGCCGGACCTGATCATCTGCGACGAGCCCACCACCGCCCTCGACGTCACCATCCAGGGCCAAATCCTCTACGAGATGCAGAAGCTGTGCCGCGAGTCCGGTGCGGCGCTGATCTGGATCACCCACGACCTGTCGGTGGTTGCCGGACTGGCCGATACGGTCAGCGTGATGTACGCCGGTCGCATCGTCGAGTCCGGAACGGTGGCCGAAGTGCTGGAGTCGCCGCGCCATCCCTATACCGTCGGACTGATCGCCTCGACGCCGGCTGCGGCCAATCGACTGGGTCAAGCCAAGGGCAGGCCGCTGGCCCAGATCCCGGGAATGACGCCGTCGCTGCTGAAGCTGCCAGTCGGCTGCGCGTTCCGGGAGCGCTGCGGCCGTGCCAGCGACATCTGCAAGACCGAGCCGCCGTTGATCCGGGACGAGCAGGGGCGCTCGCTGCGCTGCTTTCATCCGGTGACCGCCGTCCGTGCGGCCACCGAAGGCGCCTGAAGCCATGGCCAGCGTGATCGGGCCCGGGCCGGGCATGCCGCTGCTGGAATTGCGCGCCGCCTCCAAGCGCTTCGTGAAGCGGCTCGACCTGGCCGGCCGGGCGGCGCGGCTGCTGGGCGCGCCGCTCCAGGAGGAGGTGGTGCATGCGGTCGACCACGTCGACCTGGCGGTGATGCCGCGGGAGGTGGTGGGCCTGGTCGGTGAGTCGGGCTGCGGCAAGTCGACCCTCGGCCGGCTGGCGGTCGGCTTGCACAGCCTGTCCTCGGGCAGCCGGCTATGGAAGGGACAGGACCTCGCGCGCGCGCCGCAAGCCGCCCGGGCCGCGCGGCTCGCCATCCAGATGATCTTCCAGGATCCCTATGCCTCGCTCAATCCGCGGATGCGGGTGGTCGACATCGTCGGCGAGGCGCCGGTCGCCCATGGCCTGATCCGCCGCAGCGAGCAGGCGGACCATGTCGCCGACCTGCTGACGCGGGTCGGCCTGGACGCCTCGCTGGCGCGGCGCTTTCCGCACCAGTTCTCCGGCGGCCAGCGGGCCCGCATCGGCATCGCCAGGGCGCTCGCGGTGAGGCCGCAGTTCCTGGTCTGCGACGAGGCGGTCGCCGCGCTCGACGTGTCGATCCAGGCGCAGGTGCTCAACCTGTTCATCCGGCTGCGCGACGAGCTCGACCTCACCTACCTGTTCATCAGCCACGACCTCGGCGTCGTGCGGCACCTGTCGGACCGGGTGGTGATCATGTACCTCGGCAGGGTGGTGGAGTCGGCCCCGTCGGAGGAGCTGTTCGCGCGTCCCAACCATCCCTACTCCAGGGCGCTGCTCGCCGAGGCGCCGACGCTGGAAGTCCGCAAGAAGACGTTCGTCGCGATCCAGGGCGAGATCCCGTCACCGCTGCATCCGCCGCCGGGCTGCCACTTCCATCCGCGCTGTCCGTACGCCTCGCAGGTCCCCGGCAGGCGGTGCAGCACCGAGGCGCCGCCGCTGCAGGAGATCGCGCCGGGTCACTACTCCGCCTGTCACCTGAACGATTCCAGCGAGGCAGGGGCTACTTCTTCGACAGGTTGAGCTCGTCCATCAGGCCCTTGGTGGCGACGTACTCGTTCTCGATGTACTTCTTCATCTCCTCGGGGCCGAGGAACATCGGCCGCCAGTTCTGGCGGGTCACGAAACTCTGCCATTCCTCGCTCTCGGTGGCCCGGCGCACCGCATCCGCCCAGAATTTGACTTGCGGCGGCGAGAGATCCTTTGGCCCCAGCAGGCCCTGCACCGAGGTGTAGACCACCGGCACGCCTTGCTCCTTCCAGGTCGGCACCGAGGCGAGGGCGCCCGGCAGGCGGTTCTCGCTGGCGACCGCCAGGACCCGGATCTTGCCGGCCTGCAACTGGCTGATGACATTGGGCGTGGAGGCCGCCACGACATCGAGATGCCCCCCCAGCAGCGCCGTCATGGAATCGGCGGACGACCGGAACGGCACCATGCGCAGGCGGCTCACGTCGACACCCGCCGCCTGCAATGGCTTGGCGATGCCGACGTGGATGTGGTTGCCGACCGCTGTCGCGATGCCGATCGACAGGCCGTCGGGCTCCTTCTTCAGGGCTGCCACCAGATCGGCCGCGGACTTGACCGGCGAATCCGAGCGCACGGCCACGACGATCGATTCCTCCAGGATCACCGCGATGGGCGTGGCATCGACATAGGTCGCCGACACCTCGCCGATGGCGCGGGCGTTGATCATGCCGGTGGTGAAGGTGGCGAGCCAGTGGGCGTCGGACTTGTGCTGCAGCAGCGTCTGGAGCGCGATGGTGCCGGCGCCGCCGCTCCGATTGGCGACCACGATCGGCTGCTCGACCAGCTTCATGCGCTCCAGCAGGTTCGCCAGCTGGCGGGCGGCGGTATCGAGGGCGGCGCCCGGCCCGGACGGCACGACGTATTCCACCGATCGTGTCGGCTTCCATTCCTCGGCCGCCGCGCCGGTCGGGCAGGCAGCGAGCAACATCAGGGCGGCCTGGGCGCCCGCCAGCGCGGTGGCGATCTTGTGCGAAACCATCATCTCGTCTCTTTCTCCTCTGGATAGTCGACCGCCGCGGCGGCCCTTATCGCCTGGCCTTCATCGCCTCCCAGGCGTCCTCGACCCAGTCGCAAAGCAGGCCGCGGGTTTCCCGCGGATCGATGATGTCGAGGATGCCGAACCGCTCGGCCGTCCGGAACGGCGAGCCGATGCGGTTGTAGTAGGCCTCGAGCTCGGCCCGCTTGGCGTCGGGATCCTCGGCGGCCGCGATCTCGTTGCGGTAGGCAGCAGCCACGCCACCTTCGACCGGGATCGAACCCCAGCGGGCGGACGGCCAGGCGAAGCGGTGGTTGAGTTGCGGGAAGTACTTGGGCGCGTGCAGGCCGCCGGCCATGCCGAAGGCGCGCCGCATGATGATCGAGGTCCACGGCACCTTGAGCGCCTCGATGGTGGTCAACACCCTCACGGCGCCGAGCAGCGTGCCGCCCAGCTCGGCCTCGGGGCCGGTGGCGTTGCCCGGCTGGTCCACCAGGTTGACGATCGGCAGGCCGAAGGTGTCGCAGAGCTTGGCGTGGCGTTCGATCTTCCATGCCGAGGTGGTCGTCATGGCACCGCCGGAGATGCGCGGGTCGCTGCACAGGACGCCGACCGGCCAACCGTGCAATCGCGCCAGGGCGGTGATGACCGAGCCGCCCTGGTAGCGGCCGATCTCGAACACCGAGCCGCGGTCGAACAGCGCGTTGACGATCTTGCGTGGATCGTAGACCTTGCGCCGATCCCGGGGGATGGCGTTCTTGAGGAAGTCGTCGGCGCGACCTGGATCATCGCCGGTGTCGCCACGCTCGGGCACCTGTGCCGAGTTGCGCGGCAGGTAGGAAAGGAAACGCCGCACCTGTTCGAAGGCATCGGCTTCGCTGTCCGCCTCGTTGTGGACGAGGGCGCTGCGGCGATGCACCTTCCAGCCGCCGAGGTCGTTCTTGTCGATCTCGATGCCGTAGGCCTGCCTGACCACCGGCGGGCCGGCGGCAAAGACCTGCGCCTGGTCCCTGACCATCACCGAGAAATGCGACATCAGCACCTTGATCGCGCCGAGCCCGGCACAGGCGCCGAGCGCAACCCCAACCACCGGCACCTGCGACAGCAGCTCCACCACCGGCCAGTTGGGATATCCCGGGATCTTCGAGGCGCCGCTCTGTTCGAGCAGCTTGACGCTGCCGCCGGCGGTGTCGACCAGCCGCACCAGCGGCATGCGCAGGTCGAGCGCCATCCGCTCGGCATAGATCCACTTGTCGGAGATCGTCGCCTCGGACGAGCCTGCGCGGATGGTGTAGTCGTCCGCCGACACGACCAGCTTGCGGCCGTCGATCCGTCCGGTGCCGAAGATCGCGTTGACCGGCGACAGGCCGAGCAGGTTGCCCTGCTTGTCGTAGCTGCCCTTGCCGGTAGTGCGGGCGAGTTCGCGGAAGGTACCGTCGTCGAGCAGGGCGGCGATCCGCTCACGGGCGTTGAGCCGGCCGCGTGCCTTGAATTTCTCCAGGGCTTCGGGCCCGCCCATCGCGGCAGCCTGCTGCCGTCGGAGCGCCAGCTCGGCCAGCTCCGGTGCCCATTCGCCGTCGTTGGCGGCTGGGACTTGCTTGTCGATCGTGTCGTTGTTCATCATCGGCTGGGTGATCCTGGAGCGGTCGCCACCACCCGTTCCTCCACGAGGCGACGGATGCGTTGTTCATCCAGGCCGAGCTCGCGCAGGACGTCGACGGTATCCGCGCCGGTCTCCGGGCCGGTGTGCCGGATCGCGCCGGGCGTGGCGGAGAGCTTGGGCACGATGCCGGCCTGCACCGTATGCCCCTCGGTCGGATGGGGTACCTTGACCAGCATGTCGCGGGCGGCGTAATGCGGGTCGCGGTAGATGTCGGCGATCGTGTAGATCGGCGAGGAGGGCACCTCCGCGTCCTGCAGCAGCCGCTCGAGCTCGTCGCTTGCCAGGCTGCTGGTCCAGGCGGCCACGATGGCGTCGATCGCCCGCATGCTGTCGGCTGTGCCCCGCTGCCGGATGCTCGCAAAGCGGGGATCCCGGAGCAGCTCGGGCTGGCCCATCACTTGCACCAGGCGTTCGAAGGTCGGGTTGCTGTTGGCGGCGATGAGCATCCAGCTGCCGTCGGCGGTAGGGTAAAGGCTGTTGGGCGCCATCGTCGGCAGGTTGGGGCCTACCCTTGCCGGCACGAACCCGAGCTTGTCGTAGGCCGGCACGTACGCTTCCATCTGCGAGAAGGCGGCTTCGTACAGCGCGACGTCGACGACCTGGCCGCGGCCGGTGCGCTGGCGCTCCACCACCGCCATGACGGCGCCGAATGCCGCGTAGGTCGCCGTCAGGTAGTCGGTGGTCGCGAGCGCCACCCGGGCGGGTGGGCGATCCGGGTCCCCGGTCATGTGGCGCACGCCGCCGAGCGCTTCGCAGATGGCGCCGTAGCCGGGCCGCTGGGCATACGGCCCGTCCTGGCCGAAGCCGCTGATGCGCACCATGACCAGGCCGGGATTGGCCTGCGACAGCTCCGCATAGCCAAGGCCCAGCCGCTCCATCACTCCGGGGCGGTTGTTCTCGACGAGGATGTCGGCGCGGCTGATGATCTCGAAGGCGAGGTCGCGCCCGTCCGGCGACTTGAGGTCGATCGCCACGGAGCGCTTGCCGCGCAGGATCGCCGCGGCGTAGAGGGACACGTCGCCGACGTGCCGGCCCATCTGACGCACCGGGTCGCCCTGCGGCGGCTCGATCTTCACCACGTCGGCGCCGAAATCCGCCATCAAGCGGGTGCAGGCGGGGCCGGCGATGGTGCTGCAGATTTCGACCACGGACAGTCCTGCCAGTGGACCTTGGGCCGGGTTGCGGGGCTGGTTCATCGGAAACGTCCGTGCATCAGGCGGTGAGCGGCGAAGAGCCGGGATTCGAACGGTGGCGGGCGCGGCAGGGGAGAGCGGTCATGCGGAGGAAGCGGACTCGGTCCGGCGACCGGAAGTTTTCGCGCGCCGGATCTGGTGCGGCGTGGCGGGTGTCAGCAGCCGGACCGCCTCGGCGCCCGACTCCTCCACGCGGCGGCGCGCCAGATCGACATAGCCAGCGACATCTCCGCGCAGCAGGGCGTCGAAGGCGTCGCGCCAGATGCGTTGCGACTGCTGGCGCCGCGCCATCGATTTCAGGCTCAGCTTGGAATAGCGCAAGGTCTGCAACGACAACGAGAAGAGCATGTGCGCCAGCCGCGCGTTGCCGCACGAGCGCGCCGACAGGATCGACAGCCGGTACACCGTCTCGGCGTACGCGCCCTGGTCGTCCTTCATCTTCGCGAGCCTGCCGAGGCGTTCGACGCCGGCGCGAAGCACCGCCAGCAGATCGGGGTCCTGCGTCATCGCCACCTTGCGCGCCACCACGCCAAGAAGGCCGGCCCGCACCTCGAAGATGTCCTCGACCTCGTCGGCCGAAAGTTCGGTCACGATCGCGCCGCGCCGCGGCAGCACGGTGACCAGGCCTTCGCGCTCGAGAACCCGGATCGCATCGCGCACCGGGCCGCGGCTGACGGCGAACTCCCCCGCCAGGTCCTGCTCGATGATGCGCTCGCCCGGTGCCAGCGCGCCGGAGATGATCCGGTCGCCGATGTTGGCCGCGATCTGTTCCGGCACGGTCAGCGTCGGAGTCGGGCTGTCGGCGAAAAGGCGGAAGGCGACGGCGCCGGCCTGGCGCTTGTAGAGAGCCTCGGCGGCGGGGGCCGATCGTTCGACCTTCCGGACATCGCCCGTGACCTCGGAGACCCGTTGCATCCGCTTGCCCATCTCGTCTAGCCGCCCTGCAGGAACAGGGCGAACCGTTCAGTTGATAATTGGATTGTTAACAATCAGGCGGGAGGATAACACGCATCGTTCGCTGCTGACTACTTCAGCAGCCCCTGCTTGCCCAGCCATGCCTGGATCATGCCGGCGACCTCGTCCGAATTCCTGTCCATCATCAGCATGTGCGAGTTGCCGGCCACGCCCGCCTTGGGCAGGTCGAGCACCTCCGTCTTCGCCCCCGCTGCGGCCACTGCTTCCAGGTAGCGCTGCGGCCCGAGGACGATCTTCTTCCAGAACGGATTCCTGTCGATGAAGTCGCCCCAGACGAACAGGTGCGGCGTGTTCTTCAGGGCGGCGACGTCGACCTTGGACGGATCCGGGGCGCCGGATGGCTCGATGGCCACGACGGCCTTGACCTTGTCGGGTGCCCGCAGCGCCGCGTTGAAGCCGAAGTTGCCTCCCTGGCTGTGGACCAGGATCACGCAAGGGCACACCTTCTGCACCAGTTCGTCGTAGGCCTGCTGCGTGGCTGCATCGTTGCTGGCCCAGCGCGGCACGCTCTGCTTGGCGAACTGGTCGAAAGCGTCCACCGGGAACTGGGTGCCGTCGAATGCGACCCGCCGGGCCGGATCCCGGTCGTAGGTCGGGCCGATCCGGAACAGCTCCCAGCCTTCCTTCTTGGTGCGAAAGAACGGTTCGGTCTTGTAGATCTCGGGATAGCGCGACCATGAGGCGCGTCCGCGCTCGACGGCGTCGGAGACATAGACGTCGTGCCCGTTGCGCAGGAAGTACTGCTGCCAGCCGGGCTTGCCGTCGGGCTTGCTCTCCCAGGTGACGCCGGTGAGTCCGCCGCCATGCCACAGCAGCAGCGGATACCTGGCCTTGGGCGTCTGCAGCCTGACGAACTGCACGTACATCTGACCGGTTTCGAAATCGCCGTTGGGATCGACCTTGAGCGGCGGTGCGCCGGGCGTGAACACGATCTCGCGCTGCGGCAGGTCGGCGAGCGTGACTTGTTGCCCGCCGATGTGAAAGCTGCCGATCTCGCTCACTTCATAGGCGAGGGCAGCCGACGACCCGGCAGCACCGGCGCCGACCAGGATGGCGGCCAGCGACGCTCTTGCCCAGGTCGCCATCGGCCGCAGCGTCTGGTTGCGGCCGGGCCGGTTGGTCAAGCACAGGGCAGCCTGCCGTTGCGCTGTCCGGGCCCGTGGGTGCACGATCTTCATGAACACTCTCCTGGGGGGGTCGATGCCGTCGACGGCAGGACGCGATCCGTTGGTGGCGGCGTCCCGCGGTCAGGCCTGGCGTGCCGGCAGCCGGAGGCGGTTGCGGTTGGGGTCAGCGACCCCCGGCCACGTCGAGGATGCTGCCGGTGACGTAGGACGCTTCGTCGCCGATCATCCACACGGCGACCCGCGCGACTTCCTCGGCCGAGCCGGCGCGGCCGACCGGCACCTGCGGCGCGAGCCGCTGCAGCCTGCCGATGGCGCCCTGGCTTTCATGGATTTCGGTGTCGATCAGTCCCGGACGGATGGCCACCACGCGGATGCCCTCGGCGGCCACCTCCCGCGCCAGGCCGAGCGTCATGGTGTCGATGGCAGCCTTGCTGGCGGCGTAGTCCACGTACTCGCCGGGCGAGCCGAGCCGGGCGGCGGCCGAGGAGATGTTGACGATGACGCCGCCCTTGCCGCCATGCCGGGTCGACATCCTGCGGACCGCCTCGCGTGCCGCCAGGAAGCATCCCACCACGTTGATGCGCAGCAGGCGCAGGATGCGCTCCGCGTCCATCTCGTCGACCCGTGCCGATGGCGCGACGACGCCGGCGTTGTTGACCAGCGCGGTGACCGGTCCGAGCTCGCGGTCGCAGGTGGCGAACAGGCGCTGCACGTCCGCTTCCTCGGACACGTCGGCCTGCACGGCAACGGCGCGCCCGCCGGCCGTCATGATCTCGTCGACGATGCGGCCGGCCGCTGCCTCGTTGCTGGTGTAGTTGACGCACACCGCATGTCCGCGGGCCGCCGCGATCCGCGCGGTTGCCGCGCCGATGCCGCGGCTGCCGCCGGTCACCATCACCACGCCTTTGCCGTCCTGCTTGCCCACGCCATCGCCTCCTGTTCGTTGTCCGGTCCGGCGCCGAAGCTTGCGCCCTCCGGCGTTTGCCGCCGTGGACGCCGCCTCGCGGCGACCGTCGTGGCAGTTTACAGGTTACCTCCCTGGCCGGCACGCCAGGGGTCCGCTGCCCGAGGAAGGCAGGGTACCGGGGCGGTACCATCGCCGCCTCGGGCTGCCGCAGGACTGCCGATGCTTCTTCTGTCGATGTACCTGATCGCCATCGTCGCCGAAGCGATGACCGCCGCGCTGTCCGCCGGCAGGCGGCAGATGGACTGGGTCGGCGTGTGCCTGCTCGGCTGCATCACGGCCCTGGGCGGCGGATCGCTGCGCGACGTCCTGATCGGCCACTATCCGCTCACCTGGGTCGCGCATCCGGAGTACCTCGCGGTCACCGCGGTGGCGGCGCTGTTCACCATCGCGATCGCCGACCTGATGAGCCGCCTGCGGCTGATCTTCCTGATGCTGGATGGGCTGGGGCTCGTCGTCTTCACCGTCATCGGCTGCAACGTCGCCCGCGAGATGGGCCATCCGGCGTCGGTCGCCATCATCGCCGGGATGATCACCGGCTGCGCCGGCGGCGTGATGCGCGATGTCCTGTGCAACGACGTGCCGCTGCTGTTTCGCAAGGAGCTCTATGCGAGCGTGTCGGTCGCCACCGGGGCGCTCTACATGGGCGGCCTGTACTTCGGCTTCGACGCCCAGGCGGTGACGCTGGTGTCGCTCGGCTTCGGCTTCGCCTTCCGGGGCCTGGCCATCCTCTACAACTGGCACATGCCCCGGTTCATCTATTCGCGCGAGCCCGAATGAGGCGCCGCTGCCGCCGCCTGCCGGTTGATGGCATCATCCTGCGGCAAGCATCGGTTCGTAACTGGCCGGCGACAGGTCGCCGGTGCAAGCGTCATTCAATGGAGACACCATGAGCATGCCCACCTCGAGGACGACCACCAGCCTCGCCCGACGCCTGGCCACCGCCAGCGCCGCGGCACTGCTGGTCGCTGCCGGCCCGGCGATGGCCGGCACCATCACCATCGTCACCTCGTTTCCGAAAGACCTGACCCAGGTCTACAAGACCGCCTTCGAGAAGGCCAACCCCGACATCAAGGTCGAGATCCTCAACAAGGCGACGTCGCAGGGCATCGCCTACGTCCGCGAGCTGCCGGTGGGGCAGCGTCCGGACATCTTCTGGGCCAGCGCCCCGGACGCGTTCGAGGCGCTCAAGCGCGACAACCTGCTCGAGAAGGCTTCGGACCTGGCCAACAAGGACGTGCCGGCCAAGATCGGCAACTACGCCATCAACGATCCCGACGGCCGTTACCTCGGGCAGGCGCTCGGTGGCTATGGACTGATGTGGAACACCCGCTACATGAAGGCCAACAAGGTGCCACCGCCGGCGGAGTGGGCGGATCTCACCAAGGCGGCCTACTTCGGGCATGTCGCCGTCAGCTCGCCGTCGCGCTCCGGTACCACCCACCTGACGGTGGAGACGATCCTGCAGGGCGAGGGGTGGGACAAGGGCTGGAGCCAGCTGCTCGAGATCTCGGGCAACAGCGCGCAGATCACCGAACGCAGCTTCGGCGTGCCGGACGGTGTCAACAACGGCCAGTTCGGCATCGGCATCGTGGTCGACTTCTTCGGCCTCTCCTCCAAGTACAGCGGCTTTCCGGTGGAGTTCGTCTATCCGACGGTAACCGCGGTGGTGCCGGCCAACATCGGCCTGGTCAGCGGCGGCAAGAACACCGCGGAAGCACGCAAGTTCGTGTCCTTCAGCCTATCGCGCGAGGGCCAGCAACTGCTGCTCGACCCGAAGGTGTCGCGCCTGCCGGTGCTGCCGGCCGAGACGCTCGGCGCCAAGGTGCCTGCGGACTATCCGAAGATCTTCGAGATCGCCAAGCGCGCCAGGGTGCACTTCGATTCCAACCTCTCGGAGTCGCGCTACTACCTCGTTTCCAGCCTTTTCGACCAGACGGTGACCTTCCGCCACAAGGAGCTGCAGGCGGCAACCAAGGCGATCCACGACGCGGAGGCGGCGCTGGCGAAGAAGCCCAACGGCGAAGGCAAGGCGCTGGTGAAGCAGGCACGCGACCTGGCGTTCGCGCCCATCGTCAACGAGAGCCTGGTGAAGGATCCGAAGTTCCTCGAGACTTTCACCCGGAACAAGCGCGATGCCGCCGTCAACAAGGAAGTGACCGGCCTGGAAGACAGCTGGAACACGAAGGCACGCAGCAACTACGACCGGGCACGCGAGCTGGCAGTCAAGGCCGCGGCCCTGGCGCGCTGAGCCGGGCAGCGTTTCGCCAGTGAGCCACCGGTTTCCGATCGGCGCCACCGCCGTGGCGCTGGCTATCCTTGCGTTCCTCGCATTGTTCCTGATCCTGCCGGTGGGCAGCGTCTTCTACAGCGCCTTCGCGAACGCCGACGGCAGCTTCACGCTGGGTCATTTCGCTGCCTTCTTCTCGCAGTCGCTGATGATCGAGGCGTTCCTCAACAGCCTGCAGGTCGCGCTCATGAGCGCCCTGGTCGCGGCCCTGATCGCCGTGCCGCTGGCCTACTTCACGGTGCGCTTCCATTTTCGCGGCGCGATCCTCATCCAGACGCTCGGCGTGCTGCCGCTGATCATGCCGCCGTTCGTCGGCGCGGTCGCGATGCAGCTGATCTTCGGACGGTCCGGCAGCGTCAACCTGCTGCTCGACGACTGGTTCGGCATCACCATCCCGATCATGGAGGGGCTCAACGGCGTCATCTTCGTCGAGTCCATCCATTACTTCCCGTTCATCCTGATGAACCTGACGGTGGCGCTGCGCAACATCGACGGGGCGATGGAGGAGGCGGCGCAGAACCTGGGCGCCCGCGGCTGGCGGTTGTTCTGGCGGGTGATCTTCCCCCTCGCGTTGCCGGGATTCGCTGCGGGCTTCTCGCTGGTGTTCGTCAAGGTGTTCGACGACCTGGGTACGCCGCTGGTGCTGGGGACCACCAACATGCTCGCGCCGCAGGCCTACCTGCGCATCACCCAGGTGGGACTCGACGACCCGCTCGGCTACGTCATCAGCGTGATCATGATCGCCTTCTCGATCCTCGCCTTGTGGCTATCGGCGCGCGTGCTCAAGGGCCGGGACTATTCGACCATTCAGAAGGGCGGCACCAGCATCCAGCGGCGCCGGCTGAGCCGCGCTGCGAGCCTCCTGGCCTACGGCTGGATCGGCCTGGTGCTGCTGCTGGTGCTGTCGCCGCACATCGGCGTGCTGCTCCTGTCGTTCGCCAAGGTATGGAGCTTCGCGCCGCTGCCGGATTCCTACACCCTGGCCCATTACGCCGCCGTCTTCCAGGACTCGTCGAGCATGATCCGCAACACGCTGGTGTACTGCGGCCTGGCCGCGACCATCGACGTGATCCTGGGTGTCGCCATTTCCTATCTCATCCTGCGCACGCGGCTGCCGGCCCGCGAATGGCTCGACTGGACCGCTTCCGCGGCGCTGGCCATTCCGGGGATCGTCCTGGCGATCGGCTACCTGCGCTTCTTCAAGGGCGTGACCTTGCCGTTCAGCGGCACGCTGCTCACGTCGACCTGGGTGCTCATCATGCTCGCCTATTCCATCCGGCGCCTGCCGTACGCGCTGCGCGCCTGCCATGCAGCGCTGCAGCAGATCAACGTGTCGCTGGAGGAAGCGGCGGAGAACCTCGGCGCCGGCAAGCTCGCCACCATCCGGCGAATCGTCGTGCCGCTGATGGCGGGTGGCATTCTCGCGGGCTTCGTCACCAGCTTCATCACCGCCGCTGTCGAATTGTCCGCGACCATCCTGCTGACGTCGGCCGAATCCCAGGCGCCGATGAGCTACGGCATCTACCTGTACATGCAAAGCGCTGCCGGCCGCGGTCCCGGTGCCGCCCTGGGCGTGCTCGCCATCCTGGTGGTGGCCTTCGGCACCTGGCTGTCGCACATGGTTGTCGAGCGCACCTCGACCCCTTCGGCGGCGCGACGCGAGGCGATCGAGGTGGTGGCGCAGCCCCAGGCTGCCAGGAGCATGGCATGACGCTGGCGATGAAGAAGGTGTCGGTGGAGTGCCGCAACATCCGCCTCGCCTACGACCGTACCGAGGTACTCAGCGACGTCAGCCTGCACATCGAGCCCGGCGAGTTCTTTGCGCTGCTGGGGCCGTCGGGCTCGGGCAAGTCGACGCTGCTGCGCCTGATCGCCGGCTTCAACCGGCAGCAGCAGGGCCGGCTGCTGGTCGACGGCAAGGACGTCGGTGGCATCCCGCCGCATGCGCGCAACATCGGCATGGTGTTCCAGAGCTATGCCCTGTGGCCCCACATGACGGTGCACGACAATGTCGCCTTCGGGCTGGTCGAGCGGCGGGTGCCGAAGGCCGAGATCAGGCGGCGGGTGGCCGAGGCGCTGGAGACCGTCGGCCTGGGAGCCTACGGGCAGCGTCGGCCGAGCCAGCTGTCCGGCGGGCAGCAGCAGCGGGTGGCGCTGGCGCGCACCATCGTGATCGAGCCCCAGGTGCTGCTGCTCGACGAGCCGCTGTCGAATCTCGACAAGAACCTGCGGGTGCAGATGCGGGCCGAATTGCTCGCGTTGCAGCGACGCCTGGGCATCACGACCATCTTCGTGACCCACGACCAGGAGGAGGCGATGACCACCGCCGACCGGATGGCGGTCCTCGATGGCGGCGTGGTGCAGCAGGTCGGCACGCCCGCGCAGCTCTACGATTTCCCGGCCAATCGCTTCGTCGCCAGCTTCGTCGGCACGATGAACCTGCTGGCCGGACGGGTGGGAGAACGGCGCGATGGTCGCCTCAGCCTGCGGCTCGACGGCATCGGCGAACTGGTCCTGCCCGACGACGGCGAGCATGCCGGCGCCGAGCGTCTCGCCGCCGGTTTCCGACCCCACGCGCTGAGCCTCTTGCCGGCAGCGTCGGCAGCAGGCGGCAGGAGCGGCGACGGCGAAGGGCAGGCCGACCGGATCTGGTTGCAGGGAACAGTCGAGGCCCGCGAATTCTCCGGCGAGTTCACCCGCTACCGGATCCGGGTCGGTCCCGAGGCGCTGGTTGCCGATCGGATGCACCACGCCGGCAGCGTCGATTTCGCGGTGGGCAGTCGCGTGGCCGTCGGCATTGCGCCGGCGGACGTGCGGTTGCTCGGCGCCTGAGCGCGGCCCGGCGGCAGGAGCCGCGATGCGACAATGCAGGCTGTTGCCTGCATCTGGAGCATCGATCATGAACGGCCGCCTTCGATTCCATCAACCAATCCGCCGCCCGGCAGCAGGCCTGCTGGCATTGCTGTTGCTGCTCGTCGGGTGGCTGTCCGCACAATCGGCAGCGGCGCTGGACCTGTCGTCGCTCAGCCGCGCGGATGCGACGGCAGGCGTCAAGGCGGCGCTGGAGACGGGATCGGCGGCTGCGGTCGCCTCGCTCGGCGCCGCGGACGGCTTCCTCGGCAATCCCAAGGTCCGGATCCCGCTTCCCGACGGACTGAAGCAGGCCGAGCGGGTGATGAAGCTGATGGGCAGGCAGCAGGAATTCGATGCGCTGGTGGTGAGCATCAACCGCGCTGCGGAAGCAGCCATCCCGCAGGCGAAGCCGCTGCTGATGTCGGCCATCAAGTCGATGACCGTCACCGACGCCAAGGCGATCCTTGCCGGCGGCGACGATTCGGTGACCAGCTTCTTCCGTTCCAAGACGGAGAAGAGCCTGGCGGCCAAGTTCCTCCCGATCGTCAAACAGACCACCGACCAGTCCGGCCTGGCCCGGCAGTACAACAGCATTGCCAGCCAGGCGGCGAGCTTCGGCGCCATCAGTGCCGACGATGCGCGCATCGAGAACTACGTGACCGCCAAGGCGATGTCCGGCCTGTTCCTCATGATCGCCGAGCAGGAGCGGGCGATCCGGCAGGATCCGGTGGGCACCGGATCGGCGATCCTGCGGAAGGTCTTCGGCAGCTGAGTCCCCCTTGGCCCCCGAGCCTGCCCCGCAGCCAATCGGTCCCGCCATGGTCTTCACGTCCCAGGTGCGCGCTTGACGCCGGCCGCGGCCCGGGTTGCCCTGGTCGTCGCGGCCGGCACATCCGGTGGTGCCAGCGTCGGCAAGGTGCCTGTTTCGCTGCCGGTGCTGAGCGACGCGTTCGGCCTGTCCCTGCTGCAGGCGAGCCTGACCATCTCGTTCTTCCTGCTGGCGGCGGTGCTGGTCGGGATCTTCGGCGGCATGCTGGCCGATCGCTTCGGGCAGCGGCGGGTGATGATTCTGGGCCTGGTCGTGTCGGCCTTTGGCGGCCTGCTGGGCGCGGCGAGCACGTCCGGCACCATGCTGCTGCTGAGCCGCGCCGTCGAGAGCTTCGGCTTCATCGCCACCGTGCTCCCGGGCCCGGCGCTTCTGACGCGGCTGGTCGCCGGCCACCGCCTGCGACCCGTGATGGGGTTGTGGGCCTGCTACATGCCGCTGGGCATGTCGCTCGTGCTGGTGCTGTGCCCGTGGCTGCTGGAGGCCATCGGCTGGCGCGGAATCTGGATCGGGATCGCGGCGATCTCGCTCGCCCTGGCGGCGCTGGTCTGGCGTGTCGTGCCGCCCGATCCGCCGCGCGCGGTGACCACCCGCTCGCTGGCGCTGGTGAAGCAGACTGTCGGCGCCCTCAGACCCTGGCTGCTGGCGAGTTCCTTCGGCGTCTATGCCGGGCAGTGGATGAGCGTTTTCGGCTTCCTGCCGACCATGTACCAGCAGCAGGGCGTGGCGACAGGCGCGGCCGGCATCCTCACCGCGGTCGGCGTCGCCGTCAACATGATCGGCAACTTCGGCGCCGGCCTGCTGATGCAGCGCGGCTGGCCGCGCCACCGCCTGCTGGTCTTCGCCGCGCTCACCATGCTGCTTGCGGCCTGGGTGATCTTCGCCAGCAGCGCGTCGTTCCCGCTGCGCTATGCGGCCCTGCTGGCATTCTCGGCGGCCGGCGGGCTGATTCCCGGAACCCTGTTCGCGAGCACGCCGTCGTTCGCACCGGCTGCCTCGACGGTGTCCACCACCACCGGGCTGATGCAGCAGGGCTCTGCGCTGGGCCAGTTCCTCACGCCGCCGCTGATCGCGCTGGTGGTGTCGAGCACCGGCGGCTGGTCCGCGACCTGGATGGTCACCGGGGCGCTGGCGGCGATCAATGTCGTGCTGGCAGTGGTGATGCGGCGGGTGGGGTGAGGATCCGCCGCAGGCGTGCGTTGTCGCCGAGCCTGAATGTCGACAAACATACAAGGTTCCGGCGATACTCGCATCCTGCCGCGCGAGAGCTTTCCGTATCTCCCGATGCCGGCATTCGGGCTGGCGCTGCAGGAGGATGAGCGAGGATGGAAGTGGATAGCGTTGCGACAGGCAGGCTCGACGTCAGGGAACGCCTCGACCAGGCGCGCCGCGCGGGCCACGATGCCCTGGACGAGCCTGCGGCCAAGAAGCTGCTGGAATCCTTCGGGATCGCAGTGCCGCGCGGCGAGGTCGTCGCCGACGCGGCCGCCGCTCGACGCTCGGCTGCGAGACTGTCCGGCCCGCTCGCGGCGAAGCTGGTAAGCCCGAAGGCGCTCCACAAGAGCGACATCGGTGGCGTGCTGCTGTCGTTGCAGACGCCGGAGGAGGTCGAATCTGCCGTGCTGCGGCTTTCCGAGGCTGCCGCTGCTCACGCGGTCGCGGTCAGCGGCTACCTGGTCGAGGAGATGGCGCCGGCGGGATGCGAACTGGTGGTCGGCGGCATGCTCGACCCCCGATTCGGGCCGGTCATCATGCTGGGGCTCGGCGGCGTGTTCGTCGAGATCTTCGCCGACACCGCCTTTCGGGTATGTCCGATCGATGAGGCGGATGCCAGGGACATGATCGACCAGCTCCAGGCGGCGCCATTGCTGCGTGGTGCGAGGGGCCGGCAGCGGGTCCCGGAGGATGCCATCGTCGCCTGCCTGCTCGCCGTCGGTGGCGATCGGGGGCTCATGACGACGTTGCGCGACGAGGTGGCGGAGCTCGACATCAACCCGTTGATGGTTTCAGTGCAAGGCGCCGTCGCATGCGACGCGAGGATCGTCCTGCGACGGCCGGAGGCTGCATCCGATGAAGGCTGAGGATACTGAAGTCCTGGATCGCTTTCGTCCGTTGTTCGAGCCGAAGGTCATGGCCGTCCTCGGCGCATCCGCTACCTCGTTCACGCCTGCCAACGATTTCATCCGCCAGTGCGTCGCGCTCGGCTTCCGGGGCCGGCTGGTGCCCATACATCCGAGCGCCGGCGTCGTCGAGGGGCTGCCCGCTGCGCGCTCGCTCTCGGCGGTCGGTGAACCCATCGACTATGCGTATGTTGCCGTGAATGCGGCGCAGGTGCCCGACATCATCAGGAAGGCTGCCGGAAACGTCCGCTTTGCGCAGGTCATATCCAGCGGCTTCGGCGAGATCGACGCCGGACGGGACCTGGAGCAGCAACTGGCGCAGGCAGCAAGGAGCTCGGGCATCCGGCTGCTCGGTCCGAACTGTCTGGGGCTGTACTCGCCGCGTGGCGGCCTTGCCTTCGTGGGAGGCAGCCCATCGGAGGCGGGATCCGTCGGCGTGGTCTCGCAAAGTGGCGGGCTCGCGGTCGACATGATCCTGCGCGGCAAGACGCGCGGACTGCGTTTTTCGGGCCTGGTCACTGTCGGCAACAGTGTCGACATCGGGCCGGCGGATCTGCTGGAGTACTACCTGGCAGATCCCGCGACGCGAGCCGTCGGCGTCTATGTCGAGGACGTGAAGGACGGGCGCCGGTTCTTCGAGGTGCTCAGGGCGGGCCGATCGCGCAAGCCAGTCGTGGTGCTGCTGGGCGGGCAGTCGGCCCAGGGTCGACAGGCGGCCGCGTCCCATACCGGGTCGCTCGCCTCGCCGCTGGCCCTGTGGAGCGGCCTGGCGCGGCAGACCGGACTGGTGCTCGCGGACACGCTGGAGCAGTTCCTGGACATGCTCCTGGCGTTCCAGATGCTGGAGCCGAAGCGGCGGGGCGCTGGCTGCCGCTGCGTGCTCTTCGGCAACGGCGGCGGAACCAGCGTCCTGGCGGCAGATGCGTTCGCGAGGCGCGGCCTGAGCGTCGCCCCAATGAGACCGGCCGCCATCGAGAGCCTTCTTGCGCTGGATCTTCCCCCCGGCACCTCCGTCGTCAATCCGATCGATACGCCGGCGTTCACCCTCAAGCAGCAGGAAGGGCGCATTGCGGAGGCCATTCTCGAGGCGGTCTACCGCCATGACGCGCCGGACGCCGTCGTCATGCACCTCAACCTGCCGGTCTTCATCAATTCCGCCGACAAGCGGGCGGACTTCCTCGCCAACTTGATGAGCGCCGCCATGCGCATCCGGCAGCGACATCCGGGTAGCGCTCATTTCCTGCTGGTGCTGCGCTCGGACGGTTCGGCGGAATGCGAGGCCCGCAAGCGGGAATTCCGCGAGGAGGCCCTCGCCAACGGCGTTCCCTGCTTCGATGAGATGAGCAACGCAGCCGACGCGCTCTCGGCCATCGCCGCCTACGATCGCTTCGCCGGCTTGCGTGCCTGAGTCTTTCCTGCGGCGGCGGTAGCACCCGTCCGACGAGGCGGCGGCGGGGGCGCCGCGGCCTCCTGTTCCTTCGTCAGGAGCAGGACTGCCGTATCGCGCGAATCGCTGACCAGTTGCTCTGCTGCCTGCTGCGCTTCAGCCGCATTTCCACCCTGTATGGCAGCCAGCAGCCGCCGCCAGTTCCGGCTGGATTGCTGGCGCCGCTTGGGTGTCGACAGGCCCAGGCGCGAGTAGCGCAAGGTCTGATGAGTCGCCTGGAACACCAGTCGCGTCAGGAACGGATTGCCGCTTGCCTCGCAGACCAGCTGGTGCGCCACATACACCCCCTTCACGTAGGTATCCGTGTCGGCGGTGCCTGAAAGAGCGGACACCTGATCGATCGCAGCCTTCAATCGCGGCATGACCGCCGCATCGCGACGTTCGGCTGCGCGACGCGCGGCGAGGCCGCTCAGGCAGATTCGCGCATCGAAAATGCCATTCAGCTCCGCGACATTCAGCTCCGTCACCTGCGCGCCTCGCCGGGCGTTGATCTGCACCAGGCCGTCGCGCTCGAGGATGCGCAGCGCCTCCCGGACCGGTCCACGGCTCACCTGGAACTGGGAGGCCAGATCCTGCTCCTGGATGCGGTGACCGCGTTCGAAGCGTCCCTGGATGATGTCGTTGCCCACGCGTTCCGCGATCTGTTCCGGCAGCGACAAGGTATGCGCGTGCGGATTGGGTGTCCAGTCCGATGCTGCGGCGGTCTTGATGAGGTTCGGTGTCATTGGGCTGTTGTCGGGGCTCGCAGGATTCTACAGGTCGCCATCCGGCGATTGACATTGCCAGCTTGGAGTAATATTGTCGACAGGAAGACAAGACGAATCGGGCGGAGGAGACGAACCGCATGTATTGCCGCAACTTCAGTGGTCGCCGCCAGTTCCTGCAGGCGGCCGGGGCTGCTCTCGCCGTGTCATTCGCCACCGGCCGGGCGAATGCGCAGAAGCGCGAGCAGTTGGTCGTCACGCATCTGACCGCACCCGCCGGCATCGGCGAGTACGAGTGGGGCCTGACCCACGATCGCCTGATGGCGCGTCACTCGAGCTGGCTGCGCAAGCGCGCCCAGCCGACGCAGGGCTACATCTTCAATTTGCGCTCGGCGCTCGAGCCGAACGCGCGGCTCGGACAACTGGTCTTCAACCTCGATCCCATCAGTCCCTGGCTGGCCGCAAGGCGGGTGCCACCTTTCGACAAGGGAATGGGGACGCTGCAGCCGCGAGCCTTGATGAACGTGGCCTGGCCGATCTGGCTCTTCGCGACCAAGGACCCCGCCATCAGGACTGCAGCCGATCTGGCCGGCAGGCGCATCGCCCTCGGACCCAAGGCGGGAACAGCCAGTCTCATGGGCGAAGAACTCCTGAAGGCGGCCGGGGTGTTCGACAAGGTCTCGATCCAGAACCTGTCGTTTGCCGATATCGTCAAGGGAATGCTCGACGACACGGTCGAAGTGGGCTACGTCAACCTCTGGTACAACCCGCAGGCGAACCGGATCGGTCCCACGCAAGGCGTCATCAGCATGGAATCGTCCGGCAAGCCGTTTCGCTACGTCAGGTTCGAGAAGGCCTATTTCGAAGCGACGCGCGATCGGGGCGGCATCCCCATCCAGGTGGTTGACGTGCCTGACAAGACGATGCCGCTGCAGACGGAAGCGATGACCGTCATGGCCAATGCCGACTACATGGCGGTGGACAGCGCCTTCCCCGAAGAAGCCGCCTATGAGATCGTGAAGGTCGCGGTGGAACACCTGGATGAGATCGTCCAGACCGGCGGCATGGCTGCGGTTCTGACGCCGGATTTCCTGCCGTTCCGGGTGGACAACCTGCATCCGGGGGCTGCTCGCGCATATCGCGAGGCTGGCTTGCTGAAGTGACGGAAGGCTCCCCGGTGCCGCGCCAGGAGCGGTTGCGCGCAAGCCTCTCGGCGTTGTCGGTCGCACTGGCGCTCTTCCTGGCGCTGTTTCACCTGTACCTCTCCCAGTCGGCATCGATCCAGTCGCTGATGGTGCAGAACGTGCACCTGGGCGTGTCGCTGATGCTCGTCGGACTGGCCGCAGCGCTGCGCGGCGGGGTCGCAGTGCGTCGTTGGGGCCTGGTGGTGTGTGTCGCGGGGCTCCTCGTCATGGCGTACATCGGGGTCGAGTTCGAGACACTGATGAGCGCACAGGGCTTTCCAAGGCCGGTCGACGTCGCGGTGGGCATCGCCCTGATCGCATTGGTCTTCGAGGCGACCAGGTTGCAGTGGGGGCTGGTGCTGCCGATCCTTGCCGTGGCGGCTCTGGGCTACTACCTGTTCGGCGACCGACTGCCGGCCGCCTGGGGCGCTCCGCCCACGTCGCTGTCGACCGTGGTGTCGAACCTGTCCATCGGCCTGTACAGCGGCACCTTCGGCCAGTTCATGGCCATATCGGCCAACGACGTGTTCCTGTTCATGGTGTTCGGCGGGCTGCTCGAGACCCTCGATGGCAACCGTCCGTTCACGGAGCTCGGCAAGTCGATCAGCCGTCGCCTTCCCGGCGGCGCCGGCCTCACCACCGTGGTGAGCAGCGGGCTGATGGGCATGGTGACCGGTGCGGCTGTCTCCAACGTTGCGGTGTGCGGGGTCTACACGATCCCGTGGATGAAAAGGGACGGCTATCCGCCGGAGACCGCGGCGGCAATCGAGGCGACCGCGTCTACCGGAGGACAGCTGATGCCCCCGGTGATGGGTTCGGTGGCCTTCATCATGGCGGCGCTGCTGGCGGTGCCCTACTGGGAGATCGTGGTGACGGCGGTGATCCCGGCACTGCTCTTCTACCTGTCCGTCTTCGCCGCCGTCTACTTTCTGTCGAGGAGACTGGGCATTCCGCGCAAGGCCGTGGGGGCGGATCGCTTCCAGCTGCTCTACCACCTGCCGCTGTTCCTTCTGCCGCTGCTGGTCATGACCATGCTCCTGGCGCAATTGCGTTCGGTGGCATTCGCCGCCTTCTACGCCATTGTCGTGCTGGTGCTGGTCCGTCTCGCCATGGTGTTCGTCGCGAGGTTGCTGCCACGGCACCTGCAGCGGCATCTCGATCCGACCGGCTCCCGCACCCTCGGTGACGATCTCAGGTCTTTCTTCGTGCAGTTGCGCGACGGATTGCACAGTGGAACCCTGCAGGGAGCCAGCATCGCGGTGGTGATGGGAACGGTGGGCGTGCTGTCGGAGTGCGTGACGGCGACCGGCGCCGCCGTGCCGCTGGGTTGGGCGGTCGAGATCGTCGCCGGCGGCTCGCTCCTCATGGCCTTGATCGCCACGGCGGCCATGTGCCTCATCCTCGGTGCCGGGATACCGACGGTTGGCGCCTACGTGCTGACTGCTGCTATCGCCGCGCCCATCGTCACGGCCGCGGGCCTCGATCTGTACACGGCGCACTTCTTCATCCTCTACTACGCCTGCCTGTCGGCGATAACGCCGCCGGTTGCGGCAGCGGCGCTGGCGGCGAGTGCGATCGCCGGGACGTCGTACGTCCGCACCGCCTGGCAGGCCACGTTGATTTCGGCGATGCTCTACCTCTTGCCGTTCCTGTTCGCCTTCGAGCCGGCGCTGCTGGCGAAGGAGATGCCGGGTGCGCTGCAGATGAGCTTCCTGCTCGCCGAGGTCGCGCTGATCTGCGTGCTGACGTCGGCCGCGTCGGAGGGCTTCCTGCTGACGCGTCTGGGCTGGTTGTCGCGCACCATCCTTGCCGCCGGCGTCCTCGGGCTCAGCTTGCACGTCTGCAAGGCCGGCGACGCATTCCTGGCAGCGGGTGCCGTGCTCGTTGCCGGCGTCGTTGCCCAGCAGGTGGGCATGCTGCGGCGCCACCGCCTGATTGGAACCTGAACCGGGGCCCCCAGGAGCCTAGCGGGCGCCGCTGACGTCGACGATCGTTCCGCTCACATAAGAGGCGGGCGCAGAGGCCAGCCAGACGATCGCCTCGGCGACCTCCTCGGCACTTCCGGCGCGCTTCATCGGCAGGTGCCTCGCGGCCCGCTGCACGCGATCCGGCATGCCGGAGGAGGCGTGCAGCTCCGTGTCGATCAGCCCGGGCCGGACTGCGTTGACGCGTATTTCCTCTTCGGCCACTTCCACCGCGAGACCGGTGGTGAAGGCGTCGACACCCCCCTTGGCTGCCGCGTAGTCCATCCAGAGGTTTGGCGCACCCAGCCTCGCGGACAGGGACGAGACGTTGACGATCGCACCGCCGTTGCCACCATGCCGGGTCGACAGCCGCAGGATGGCTTCGCGACAGCAGATCATCAGGCCGGTAAGGTTCAGCGCGACGACCCGCGCCGCGTCTTCCCAGCGGAGTGCCTCCACCCGTCGCCGGCCGCCTGCCACGCCTCCGGCATTGTTGACCAGGGCCGTCAGGCGGCCCAATGCCTCATCGGTCGTCTGGAACAGCCGCAGGATGTCCGCCTCCTTCGACATGTCTCCTTGCACTGCAACCGCGCGTCGACCGGCCCGCTTGACTTCCTCGACGACGGATTGCGCGGCCGCGGCGTCCTGGAGATAGTTGACGCAGACGTCGAAGCCGCGCGCGGCAGCCAGTCGTGCGGTGGCACGACCGATGCCGCGGCTGCCGCCGGTCACGATCATGACCCTCCGCGAAGCGTCGGTTGCGTCGCGAACGTTCATGCCAGCAGCTCGGGCCGGTGGGCTTCGACGAACCCGGTGTCGATCCTGCCGGCGCGAAAGCTCGGGTGGGCGAGCGTCCGCTTCAGGAACGCGAGATTCGTTTCGACACCCTCGATCTTCACGTCCTCCAGTGCTGCCAGCAACCGGGCAATCGCGGCTTCGCGATCGGGTCCGTGCGCAATCAGCTTCGCGATCATGGGATCGTAGAAGTGGGTGATCCGGTCGCCTTGTCGAACACCGCAGTCAACGCGGATCGAGTCGGCTTCCGCAGGAAGGCGGAAGACCGTGAGCGTCCCCGTCGACGGCAGGAAGCCCTTCGCCGGCCGTTCGGCGTAGATTCGCGCTTCGATGGCATGGCCGCGGGCGGCCACCTCGGCCTGCGTACTGACGGGCAGGGCGCTGTGGCCGGCCAACTGCAACTGCATCGCGACGAGGTCGAGGCCGGTGTTCATCTCGGTGACCGGGTGCTCCACCTGGATCCTGGTGTTCATTTCCAGGAAGAAGAACTCCAGGCTGTCCGCATCCACGACGAACTCCACCGTGCCGGCGCCGCGATAGCGCTGCTGCCGGCACAAGGCGACCGCGGCCTGGAACATGGCATCGCGCACGGCCTGGGGAAGCCCGGGCGCGGGGCTCTCTTCGATGATCTTCTGGAAGCGGCGCTGGATCGAGCAGTCACGCTCGTGAACGTGGATCGCATCGCCGTTGCCCATGCCGAACACCTGGACTTCCACATGGCGTGCGCGGGCGATGTACCGCTCCAGATAGATCGAGCCGTCTCCGAAGGCGCGCAGCGCCATTCCCTGGGTGGCCTCGACGGTGGTCGCGAGGTCCGCCTCGCTGTCGACCCGTCGCATGCCGATGCCCCCGCCGCCGGCACACGCCTTGACGAGCAGCGGGTAACCGACTTCCCGGCCGGCCTCGCTCAGGCCAGCGTTCTGGCCCGGCCCGAACCTCGCGCTGCCGGGAAGCACAGGCACGCCGGCGGAACGGGCGATCAGGCGCGCGCGTTCCTTGTCGCCCATGTCGGCGATCGATTGCGGGGAGGGGCCCACCCAGGCCATGCCTGCATCCTCGACTGCGCGCGCAAAGGCTGCGTTTTCCGCCAGGAAGCCGTATCCGGGGTGAACGGCGTCGGCGCCGGTGGCGCGAGCCGCCTCCAGGAGTCGGTCGGGGCGAAGGTAGCTCTCCAGCGGTGACGAGCCGCCGAGGGCGAACCGCAGGTCCGATTCCTTGGTGTGCAGTGCCTCGGCGTCGGGCTCAGAGTAGACGGCGACTGTCCGAAGACCGAGCGCGCGGCAGCTTCGCTGGATCCGGCAAGCGATCTCGCCGCGGTTTGCGATCAATACTGTCTTCATCCGGGAGATTTCCTTCAATCAGTCGGGTACGCAGAATCGAGACGACTGCGTTGCGTGAATCGAGTACCAGGGTCTCCGCGATCTGCTTCGCGACGGTTTCGTTGCCCGCCTCGATGGCGGAGACCAGCAGCCTCCAGTTGCCTGCCGACTGCAGGCGACGCCGTACCGAGGCCAGGCTCAGTCGCGTGTAGCGCAAGGTGCGGTAGGCGAGCGAGAAGTACATGCCGCGCAGCAGGTCGCTGCCGCTGGCATCGGCGATGGTCAGGTTCAAGCCGTGGGCGGCAAGTACGTAGCCGTCGGAATCCGCGGTGCGCGCCAGGCTGCGGAGCAGCTCGACGCCTGAGCGAATGCGTGCGCTGACCACGCTGTCGCGCTGCTCCGCCACCCGACGCGCGGCGACGCCGAGCAGCGCGCTGCGCAACTCGAAGACCTCGTCGACCTCGTCCAGCGTGAGTTGCGTCACCCTGGCGCCGCGCCTCGCCTGGATGCGGATCAATCCATCGCGCTCCAGGATTCGCAGGGCCTCGCGGACCGGGCCCCGGCTGACGGCGAAGCGCCTTGCAATCTCTTCCTCGCGCACCCGCTCGCCGGGTGCCAGCTCGGTGCGGATGATCTCGTTGCCAATCTGCTCGGCAATCTGCTCGGCAAGCGACAGGGCGCTGGCTCCGGGATTCGGCGACCACGACAGGGGGCTTGCCGCGGCGGAGAGGCGAGGATCCGATCCCATAGCCCTGTCAGCTTTCGAGGACCGCGACCTCCTGTCCCTCGGAGACGTCATCGCCTTCCTTGACCTTCAGTGTCGCCACCTTGCCGGCGCTTGGCGCAAGCACCGGGATTTCCATCTTCATCGACTCGATGATCAGGATAGGCTCGTCTTCCTGGACCGCGGTGCCTATCGGGCAAAGCACCTTCCACACCTTGCCGGTAATCTCGGATTTCACCGATTCTTTCGCCATTCAGGCTCTCCTTGGATGTCTAGAATGTTGTCGGCCAGCCGCCGAGCAGGTGCTTCCCGATGCCGCGCGCCGTGCGGCGCTGGTGTACTTCGAGCAGCCGGGACAGCCAGGCTCGCGATTCCCTCGGATCGATGACCGCCTGGGCGGCGAAGATACCAGCCAGGTCGTAGGCGGAGCTTTCGCGCCCGACTTCGGCGACCAGCTCCGCAAAGCGGCCGGGATCGTCCTCGTGCCGGACGCCATACACCACGTTGACTCCCACGTTGGGATCCATGAAGCCGACGTCGGCGGTGTACCAGGCAAGCATCTCGTCCGAGTTGCGGGTTCCACCCATGTTCAGGTAGGCCTGTCCGTAGCTCTTGCGCATCACGATCGAGAACTTCGGAACGGTGCACATCTGCAGCGCCGACATGAAGTTGATGACCTTCCCGGGCGCCTTTCGCCTCTCGCCCTCCACGCCAATCAGGAACCCCGGCGTGTCGACCAGGATGATGATCGGAATGTTGAAGGAATCGCAAAGGACCAGGAAGGAGGTTGCCTTGTCGCATGAGTCCGGGTCCAGGGCACCCGCCTTGAACAGGGGGTTGCTCGCGAGGATGCCGACAACCCGTCCGTCGATCCGCGCGAGCGCAGTGAAGGCCGTCTTGGCGAACCGGTCCTTGAGCGGGAAGACGCTGCCCTTGTCGCACAGCGCGGCGACGACTTTCCTGACGTCGTACACCTGGCTGCGACTTTCGGGGACCAGGTTGAGCAGGTCGCGCATGCCCTCGTCGGAACCGGCGGGGACCTCGACCCGCGGCGGTGTCTCGTTGTGGTGACTCGGCAGGTAGGACAGGAACTTCTTCAGCAGGTCCAGTGCCTCCTCGTCGGAGTCCACGCCGTAGTCCACCTTTCCCGTGACCTCCGCCTGCATTTTCCAGCCTGCGAGCTCCTGGGGATCGATCTGCTGGTTGATGGCAATGGAGGTGACCTTCGGGCTGGAGATCGCGAGGAGCGCGTCCTTTCGCATCACGACGAAGTCCGAAAGCTGGGTGAACCAGCAGGCGGTGCCGAAGGCAGGGCCCAGCACGGCGGAGACGTACGGGATCTCGCGCATCCGGATGAATTGGTGTGGATCCTGCCCCAGCGTCCCGGTTCCGATGGCCCCCATCGTGTCCGGTATGCGCGCCCCGGAAGACTCGTTCAGCAGAACCAGCGGCATCCCGTTGGCTTGCGCCGTGCGCCGCATGTGCCCCATCTTGCGCACATTGATGGGACTGGAGGAGGCGCTCTTCACGGTGATGTCGTGGGACACGACGGCCGCCTCGCGGCCATCTATGCGCCCGTAGCCGCAGACCTTGGCGTCGGCCGGCGTCCGATCCCATTCCTCGCGCCGATCGCTCCTGGCGAACCGCCCGCTCTCGATGAAGGTGCCCGGATCGAACAAGTAGTCGATTCGTTGACGCGCGTCCAGCCTGCCGCTGGCATGCAGGCGGCCGATTCGCTCGGCGCCCCCCATCTCGAGTGCCTGGCGGGTACGGCGTTCGTGCTCCGTGATGTACTTCTCGAAGGCCATCGAATCTCCTGCGTCAGTCAGCAAACGTTGCAATGCGGCGAGCGACCCCGGGGCGGCTTGGGGCTCCGCGAACGGCCCATCATATTGGTTTTCGACAGCTCCGTCATGCGGATCGTTTGTCCTAACCACAGATTGTTGACAAGCAGCATGTCCTTTGTCGAGGGTAGGGCGTTGTGCGGCGCGAAAATGAACGTCTTCTCGTTGACAATCGTCAGGCGCCACTCCTACACTGCCCGGCACCAAGGCGTCGGTGCGCGGCTTGCCACTCGACAGCTTCGATGAGGAGACGACAGTGAAGAACTCTGCGTTACGGAAGGTCGCGTCGGCCGCCCTGGGAGCCGCTGTCGTGGCGGCAAGTCTTCTCTCCGGCGGCGATGCTGCCGCCCAGGCGAAAGCCAGGATGTCGTTTCACTGGGGGACCGACCACGAGAGCGCGGTCATGTCCACCAAGCTCGCCAATCTCGTCAACGAGCGCAGCGGCGGGAAGCTGCACATCGACGTCTTCCCCAGCGGCCAGCTGTACACCATCCGCCAGATAACCGGCGCCTTGTCTGCCGGCTCGGTCGAGATCGGCGGCGTGGTCACCTTCAACCAGCTCCCGTCGATCGACAAGGACTGGAACATCTTCGCGTTCCCCAATCTCTGGCAGAGCATCGAGCAGCAGCGGCGATTCCTGGCCGAGACCAAGGAAGGGCGGGAGCTGCGCGAGCGGGTCCTGAAGAAGGCCAATCTCGTGCCTATCGCCTTCGTTCCCGTCGGCCCCTATGTCACCTTCAGCACCAAGAGCGATCTGAGCACGCTCGAGAGCATGAAGGGTCTCAAGGCCCGCTCGCTGGCATCGAACGAGCGCCCGGGCTATGCGGCGCGCGGCATGAACGTCGTCTCGCTCTCCACCGAAGAGGTATACCAGGCGCTGCAGAACGGGATGATCGACACGCTCTCGACCGTGCCGACCGCCGTCAAGGCGTATGCCTGGTGGGATCATCTGAAGTTCGCGCAACTGCCTTACGCCATCTATGCCGACGCCGAGCTGATGGCGAACGCCACCTGGTTCAACGGGCTCTCCAAGGACCTGCAGGAACTGGTGATCGCGGTAGGTCGCGAGATCAGCAAGGAAGCCACCGACATCTCGCTCGCCAACAACGCCGCCGTCCTGAAGGAGATGGAAGCGAAGCATGGCGGCAAGATCACCGAGCTGAAGGGCGACGTGCTCGAGCAGTTCCGCAAGCTCGACCGCGAGAAGACGGTTCCGGAGCTGGCCAAGCAGGTATCTCCCGAGATCCTCGCCGCGGCGCGGCGCTTCGTCGAGTCCAAATAGCGCATCGCGCTCGTTTCGCTCCAATCCCGGATCCTCGTGCGCATCTTCGAGGCCTACCAGCGGCTGAATGACCTGATCGAGGCCGGCATTCTGGCCTTCACCGCCCTGATGGTCGCCGTCATCGTGCTCCTGCCGGTGGCTGCCGTCGCGGTGCGCCTGGTGACCGGGGAGGGGTATTCGTTTCTGGCCGAGACCGCCCCGCAGCTGGTGCCATGGGTGGTGTTTCCAATGGTTGGGGTCCTCCTTCGCCGGGATGGCCATATCGGCGTGGACATGCTTCCGCATTTCCTGGAGGGCCGCTCGCTCGTCCTGTTGCGCGCGGTCGTTTTCGCGATCTGCATCCTCGCCACCATCGCGATGGCGATCTTCGGCGCGCGCACCACGGCGTTCTTCGCCACGCTGGGGCAGCTGACGACAACCGAGATCGAATTCCCCGTCTGGTATCTCTACGTTGCGTACCCCTTCGGCTTTGTGCTCGCCGCGAACTTCTGCCTGGAGAGTCTGATCGGCGAGGTGCTCGGTCGCCGCCGGCAATCGATCGGGAGCGCCTGGTGACGGTCTACGTGCTGCTGTCGCTTGCTGCGATGCTGCTCTCCGTGCCGCTGTTCCTGGTCTTCGGGATCGGATCCGCCGCGATCGCGCTGGACGTGCTCGGGCTTCCCGGCCACACGCTGATGCAGGTCTCGCTAGACGCGATGACCAAGCAGGTCCTCGTGGCGATACCCATCTTCATATTCGCGGGCGCCCTGATGCTGCATGGTGGCGCAGCCCATCGGCTCGTGGCCTTCGGCATGGCCGCGGTCGGACACCTGCCGGGGGGGATGGCGCTGGCCTTGATCCTGTCGATTGGCGTCTTCAGTGCCATCTCGGGATCGATCCTCGCATCCATCGTTGCGATCGGCTCGGTACTCATGCCGGCGATGGTCCGCAACGGCTATCCGCGGCCGTTCGTGGTCGTCCTCACGGCGGCAGCCGCGTTGATCGACGCATTGATACCGCCCAGCAATACGGCGATCATCTACAGTGCACTGACGCACGTCCCCGTCGCCAGGACTTTCGCCGCCGGTGTGCTTCCCGGCCTGGTGCTGATGACGTTGCTGCTGGCCTACGCGATGTGGTACTGCCGGGCCATGCCCCGTCCGCCCAAGGCGCCGCTTCGCGAGCGCTGGAGGGCGTTGCTGGCCGCCTTGCCGTCGCTGCTGATGCCCGTCCTGATACTGGGCGGCCTGTATCGCGGGCTGATGACCCCCGCGGAGTCGGCTTCGGTCGCCAGCGTCTACGCTCTGCTCCTCGGGCTGTTCGTCTACCGCGAGCTCACCTGGAAGGGGCTCGTGCAGTCGCTGTACTCTACCGCGCAGACCACCACTGCCATCTTTGCCATCATCGCGATGGCGGTCTATTTCTCCATCATCATCACCTACACCAAGACACCGCAGGCGATCATCGACTTCTTCGTTGCCTACAGCATCGGTCCGCTGACGTTCATGCTGCTGGCGGGCCTGGTGTACCTGATACTGGGGACCTTCCTCGAGGTCGTGCCGATCTTCTACCTCACGGTTCCGGTCTTCTTTCCGATCTGCCAGCTTCTCAAGATCGACCCCTTGCAGTTCTATGTCTACATGACGGGCCTCGTGGGGCTCGGCATGCTGACGCCGCCGGTCTGCGTCGGGGTCTATACGGCTGCCTCGATCATCAGGGAGCCGCCGAACCGGGCGTTCGTCGCGGTTCCCGGCTTCATCCTGGTCGGGCTGGTCTACGCGCTCATCATACTGGCCGCTCCATGGCTCGCAACCTGGCTTCCGGGTCTCATGTAGCAGGCGGTGCGCTGTTCATGGTGTTGTGGCTCCTGGTCGTCGCCGACCTGGGTTTGCAGGCACCTGTCCTGAAGCGGGCGAGCGAGGTGATCCTCGCATTGCTGATCCTGCAGGCCGGCTGGCGGGCAAGCATCCATATCCGGCTCCTGGCGGCGGTCCTGGCCGGCTCCACTGCCCTGATCGCCTGGCGGGCGGGCGATTGGCACGCGGTCGATCGCGGGCTTGCTTCGGCAGCAGCCGTCGCGGCGTTCCTGCCCGTGATCGTCCTGCTGCGCGCGACCGTCGAGCTGAGTCCCGCGATCGGCGCGGTCCGGGAGCGGCTCACCCGCATGTCGGATGCGGAGCGCAAAGCCTGGATGACAGGCGGAGCGCACCTGCTCGCGTCCATCCTGACGCTTGGCTTCGTATCGGTGCAGCGGCCGATGTTGCCGGAGCGACTCGACCCTGGCGAGCGGCTGTCATTGGCTGAATGCGGCGTGCGCGGTTTGTGTCTGTCGGTTCTCTGGTCGCCGTTCTTCGTGGCCGCCGCGATCGCGGGCCAACTCGTGCCGGGCGTCAGGGTGTGGCAGACGGTGGCAATCGGGCTCGGGCTGGCCGTTCTGGGCGGGGTGGTGGCGCATGTCATGTTCAACCGCGCGCTGGATATGGCCTCGTTCCTCAGGGCCTTGCGCAGGCTGCTGCCGATCTTCCTGCCTACTGCCCTGCTGGTCGGGGCGGTGGTCGTGCTCAGCTCAGTCACTGGTTGGAACGTCCTGCAGTCGGTGGTGGTGATGATTCCGGTGGTCTGCATCTCGTACGCATGCTGGCATTCGGTGCGGGGGCTGCCTGTCTTGCTGTCCCGGGTGGCGCTGGGGGCCGGTCGGATGACGGACGAAGTCCTGATCCTGACCGTCTCGCTGGTGTTTTCCGGGGCGATGGCCGGCATGTCGTTACCCGCCGGCGTGTCGCAAGGGCTTGCTGCGCTGGTGGACCATCCCTGGCTGATCATCACGCTGGAAGTGTCCCTGATCGGGCTCCTCGGCGTGCTCGGTCTGCATCCGCTGGTGACTGCCGGCGTGGTGATACCGGTCACGGTCTCGATGGGCATGCCCATCGCGCCGCCGGTGCTCGCCCATGTGGTCATCCTCGCCTGGTCGCTGAGCGGAATGATCGCGGCCTGGACGCTGCCCGTGGTCGTCACGGCGGCCGCCTTCGACATGCCGGTGCGACAGCTCGTGTTCGGAGCCAACGTGCGGTTCGTCGTCGTTTTCGGGCTGGCGGCGTGCGGCGCGCTGTCGCTGCTCAACGCAATGCTGCGCTGACCGGGTCGCATGTCTTCTTGTCAACAATCCGAATCTGAGCGAGCATTCATGACAGTGCCCGATACTGGAATCTGACATGCGGTTACTCGAGGACTCGGCGAAGGAAGCATTGCGGTCGAGAGGCCTGGCGGTTCCCGCCGGCATGGCGGCCACCAGCGCGGCGGATGCCGGCCTGGCGGCCGCAAGCCTGGCGCCGGCGAGCGGTCGGGTGGCCGTCAAGGCGTTGGTCGCCGCGGGACGCCGCGGCAAGGCCGGCGCCGTCGAGCTTTGCGAAGCTGGCGCTGCTGCAGCGTCGGCATCGCGCATCCTGGGCAGGGAGGTGGCCGGCCAGCGTGTCAGCAAGGTTTACGTCGAGGAAGCCGTCGGCATCGCCGCCGAGCTTTACCTGAGCTTCGTCTTCGGGCCCCTGCGGCCGCGCGTGGTCGTGTCGCGACATGGCGGTGTCGATATCGAGCAGGTCGCGCATGACAATCCCGCGGCCATCGTGACGTTCGAGGTGGACCCGCAAGCAGGCCTGAAGCCGTGGCAAGCCGCTGCCCTCTGGGATGAGGCTGGGGTTCCGGGTCACCTGCTGCCGAAGCTCGCCGAGATCACGGTGAGCTTGTATGGCGCCTTCTGCGCCTGCGATGCATTGATGCTGGAGGTCAATCCGCTCGTCGTGACCACCGAGGGCGGGCTGTCGGTGGTCGGCACCATGATGGAGGTGGATGACAACGCGCTTTTCCGGCATCCGGCATGGGAGTCGGCCGCGCAGGAAAGCGCCGGGCCCGGTGGACGGCCGCTGACGCCAGGCGAGCGTGCCGTCGCGGAGGCGAACCGACGGTTTCCCGGGGGCGCCACCCGCTACATCGAGCTGGATGGCGACATCGGGCTCCTGGTCTCGGGCGGCGGAGCCAGCCTCTACCAGCACGACCTGATCCTTCAGTTCGGTGGCCGTCCGGCCAACCATACCGACTTCAGCCCGACCCCCACCCCGGACAAGCAGGTGGCGGTGCTGGATACGATCTTTGCCAATCCGAGGGTCCGCGGCCTGCTGATCGGCTGCAATTTCCTGCAACTGGTGCGTTGCGACCTGATGATCGAGGCGCTGGCAATCTCGCTGCGGAACAACCGCATCGATCCGCGCACATTCCCCATCGTGATCCGGCTGTTCGGGCCGGCGGAGGCGGAGGCGCGCCAGCTCGCGGCGCAGTTTCCGGGCATCCGCTACCTGCCGCGGGGAGCAAGCCTCGCCGACGCCTGCCGCGAGATCGTCCAGGCTGTCGCCTCGCTGCCTGCGCAGGAGCCTGCACGATGAGCATCCTGATCGACGAGAGCACCCGTGTCCTGGTGCAAGGCGCCACCGGCAACCAGGCCCGGTTCGACATGCGTTACTGCCTCGAGTACGGCACCAACATCGTCGCCGGGGTGACGCCCGGGCGCGGCGGCGAGGTCGTCGAGGGAGTCCCCATCTTCAACACCGTGGCCGCCGCCGTTCGTAGCACGGGCGCCAACGCCACCGCCATCTACGTCCCTGCCAGGGCGGTCCCGGACGCGATCGCGGAGGCGCTGGACGGGGGACTGCGCATGTTGCTGGCGCTTGCCGAAAACGTGCCCCGCCACGACGCCGCCCGGACCGTGGCCGCGGTGCGCGGCGCCGGAGCCAGTCTGGTGGGTTTCAACACCAACGGCCTCATCTCGCCGGGCAAGTGCAAGATGGGTGGGATCGGCGGGGACCGACCACAGGATATCTACGCCCCCGGGCGCATTGGCGTGTGCTCCAGGTCCGGCGGCATGTCCGCGGAGATCTGCTTCACCCTCAAGCAGGCAGGGCTGGGTGCGTCGACATGTGTCTCGATGGGCGGCGATCCGATCGTCGGTCTGCGCGTCGTCGAGGTCCTGAGAATGTTCGAGGCCGATCCGCAGACCGATGCCTGCGTCATCTATGGCGAGCCGGGGGGCTCGCACGAAGCCGAAGTGGCCATGGCCGTGCGCGAGGGCGAGATCCGCAAGCCGGTGATTGCCCTGATCGTGGGTGCCTTCCAGGAGGCCTATCCGCAGGGCGCTTCCTTCGGCCACGTGGCCGCCATGATCCAGGGGCACGACGACAGCGCCACCGCCAAGCGGCGGTTGCTGCGGGAGTCGGGCGTCAGGGTTGCCGAAACCCTCGACGAGATACCCGGGCTGCTCGCCGCCTCCGCCGGTCAGATCCGATAGATCCGTTCCGCTGTCGCACGCAGGAGCGCGCGCTGCTCATCCTGCGAGAAGTCCCGGATGATCTCGCGATAGGCACCCCACAGCCGGTCGTAGGTCGCCATCAGGCGGTCGACCGGGAAGTTCGACCCGAACATCGCCCGCTCGGGGCCGAACCATTCGATCGGCTGCAGGACGTACGGCCTGACGGACTCCACGGTCCAATTCAGGTCCATCATGCCGTAGCCGGAGAGCTTGACGCAGATATTGGGACACTCCGCCAGCCGCTTCATCTCCCGGCGCCAGCCCTCGATGGCCTGCGGACTCCGTTCTGCGGGCATGCCGGCATGATCCAGGACGAATTGCAGGTCCGGGTAACGCCGGGCGAGCGCGCCGACCGCCGGCATCTGGTGGTAGTAGACCTGGACATCGAACGACCAGCCGTATTCCCGCAGGAGCCCGATGTTTCGACGCCATTCCTCATCCTCGAGGTAGTCGCGGTCGGCGCGATTCAGCACCGGGTCGGCATGGCGGTTCAGGACCTGGCGTATGCCGCGCATCTGCGGGTAGGCGGCATGGCGGTCCAGCCAGGCGCGCACGTCCGGCCAGCTGAAGTTCACGTACGCCACGATACCGGTCGGGATGCCCCCGCAGTGGGGGTCCGCTGCCAGCGCTGCGAGCCAGGACGTTTCCTTCACCGGGTCCGCGGCGTCGATGTTTGCCTGGACATGCACCGACTTGACCAACTGCTGGCCCTGCGCATCGGCAAGCAGGTCCTGCGGGAGGTAGTTCCTGCGCAGCGCAGACCAGTCCCCCCAGCCGCGATCATGCATCGGCCCGGACAGCATCGGGTAGTGATGCAAGCCCGGGTCCCAGAGATGGTGGTGCGAGTCGACAATCTCGGTGGCCATGTCCGGGTGCCTTCAAAGGGCCTTTGCCTTGACGAGATCGTTGATCAGGTCCTGCTGCCCCTGTTCCTCGAGGATGCGGCGCGCCAGCACCGGGTCATAGGTCTTCCTGACGGAGACCCACGCTTCCTTGGCGCCTTTGTGCCACTGTGCGATCTCCTCGTCCTTGGGCGTATAGACCTTGACCTTGCCCTTCATCTCCGCGGCGGCCTGTTCCTGCCACTTGACATCGTAGGCGAGGGCTTCGCGCATCATGTCCTCGCCCGTCTTGGCGATGGCTTCCTTGGCCCAGCCGGGCAGCTTGTTGTACCTTTCGAGGTCCATCAGGATGGGATGGGCGCTGTACGCGGCCGACACCGCGGTGATGTGCTTGACGACTTCGGTGAATTTCCCCTGGACGGTGAAGGTGTCCTGCAGGTACATGCCCTGGACGACGCCGGATTGCAGGCCCTCGTAGAGCTGAGCCCAGTCGTAGGGTACCGATACGGCCCCCCAGGCGCGGATCAGGTTGAACTCCGTGGGACTCTTGGTCACCCGGATTTTCAGTCCCTTCAGGTCGCTCGGCACCCTGACTTCGCGCTGGCTGTTGACGACGTTGCGAAAGCCGCCTACCGGGATGATGGCGATGGTGTGCACCTTCATCTCCTTCTCGGCCCGCTGCGCCAGCTCCTTGGCCAGCCAGCCATTGAGGATCCGGTTGGCCGATTCGTTGTCCTTGAAGATGTAGGGCAGGTTGATGATGTCGAAGGTCGTGCCGAACGCGCCGACATTGCCGCTCGAGACGGTTGCAATGTCGATCTGGCCAAGGCGCAACTGCTCGACGCAGGCCTGCTCGCTGCACAGCGAGCCGCCGTCGTGCAGCGCGACCTCGATCCGTCCGTTCGAATGCTTCTCCAGTCCTGGCTTGAGCACCTTGGTCATGACCTGCCCGATGGACCACGAGGGGACCGCCTGCGTGCCGATCGTGAGCTTGATTCTCTCCTGTGCCATGGCGCCGCCCATGGCAGCTGCGAACCCGACTGCGGCAATTGCCCGGCAGAGTCTCATTGCGTTCATCGCTGTCTCCGGATTGATCAGCCCGATTCGGTCGAGCCACCGTGGGAAGCAGGTCGCGGCCGGCCCAGCGTCCTGAGGTCTTCGACCAGGACCAAGACGGCCGCGCAGGTGACCAGGACGCCCGATATCGGGAGGATCGCCATCGGCACCGACTTCGGCAGGTTGGCGAGCTCCCAGTAGGCGCCGGGAATCCGGCTGGCAACCTGGTATCCGTAGATCGTGATGAAGACGCCGGTGGCGACGAAGAGCGCGCCCCACAGCAGCTCCAGCGCCGCCACGACGCGGGCCGGCAGGTAGTCGTAGATCATCTGCATCGAGATCGAGCTGCGCTCCCGGATGGACAGTGCGAAGGCCAGCATGACCAGCCAGATGTTGGCAAACAGCGTCATCGTGTCCCCCCAGAACGGCGGATCCTGGAAGACCGTGCGCATGACCACCGTGTAGCCGGTGAAGGCGATCATCAGGACGAGCAGGGCGCTGCACAGGAGGGGCAGTCCCTGGCGCAACACCCAGTCGATGGCGCGGGCCAGCCGGACCATGGCTAGAGCAGGCCCAGGGCGCGAGGAAGGCCCAGCGTGAGCACCGGCAGCGCCAGCATCATCAGCAGTACGGCGACTTCGATCAGCATGTAGGGGACCATCTCGACGGCCGTCTGCTCCAGCTTCGCCCCGGCGATCTGGTTGGCGAGAAACCAGCATGCGCCGACCGGCGGCGTCACCATGCCGAGCAGGAAGCCGACCACCACCACGAGAGCCGAGGTGACCGGTGGGAAGCCCGCCGACGCCGAAACCGCGATCAGCATCGGGCCGAAGACGATGATGTTGGCAGGCGCATCGAGAAAGGTCCCGACCAGCAGGATGAAGCTGACCAGTGCAAGCGCGAACAGGACGGGGCTGTCGGAATACGACAGCAGGAAGACCTCGATGGTCTGGATGGTGCCCACCTTCGCCAGCAGCCATCCAAAGGGCCCGGATGCTGCGACGACGATGAAGACGGACGCCGACAGCCGGACGGTTCGCTGCAGGGCGCCCACGACGTCGCGCAGCGACAGGCTGCGGTAGCCCATGCCAACCAGCAGCGCTGCCATCGCGGTGATGGCCCCGGCCTCGACCGAACTGAAGAAGCCGCCGAACAAGCCGACCAGGAGCACGACCGGAATCATCAGGGCGGCAGCTGCGCCCGCCAGGGCGCGCAGGAAGGCAAGCCAGTGGAAGCCCTCCTCGCCACGTTCGTAGTTGCGCCGCCGCGCAATGAACCAGGTCGCGACCATCATCAGCAGGCCGATCAGGATGCCAGGCACGATGCCGCCGGCAAACATCGCACCGACCGACAGGTTGGCCATGCTCGCCAGGATGATCATGGCGATCGACGGCGGGATGATGCCCCCGATCGTGGATGTCACGGCCGTCAAGGCGGCCGCGTAGTGCGCTGAATATCCTGCGCGCTTCATCGCCGGGATCAACACCGTACCGACGGTGGCCGTGTCCGCCACCGCCGAGCCGTTCATGCCGGCGAAGAACATGCTTGACACCACGTTCACCTGGGCGAGGCCGCCGCGCAGGCGGCCCACCATGCGCCGCGAAAGCTCGAGGATCCTGTCGGTGATGCTGGAGCTGTTCATCAGCTCACCGGTGAGCATGAAGAACGGCACCGCCACCAGGGCGGGCTTGGCGACGGCCTCGTACATCTGGTGCGGCACCGTCAGCAACGGGACCGTGCCGGTTGCGAGTATGTAGCCCACCGGCAGCAGGATCATCGCCAGCGCGATCGGCGCCCCGAGCAGGATCAGCAGCAGGAGACCGGTGACGAGGAAGAGGCTGTCCACGGGCTGGCAGCGGCTACTTGCGCATCGTCCGGCCCCGGGGCCCCAGTTGCTCCGGCAGGACCCGGTAAGCATCCTCGATCCAATGGCACAGGACCAGCCGGGTGTCCCGGGGATCGATGATGTCGGGCACGCGGAACTTTTCCGCCGTCAGGAAGGGCGATTCGAGGTGTTCGTAGCGCTTCTCGAGCTCCGCGATTCGCGCCTTGCGCTCTTCCGGCCCAAGCGCCTCCAACTCGGCCCGGTAGGCCGCCTCGATCCCGCCCTGGATCGGAATGGATCCCCAGCGCGCAGAGGGCCAGGCGTAGTGCAGGTTGATCCCCTGTATGCGTGAATAGGCATTGCCGGCCAAGCCGTAGAGGCGCCGGATCACGACCGCGCACCAGGGAACCTTGGACTGCTCGATTGCGGATATCACCCGGACCGAGCCGCGCACATTGCCCATCTTCTCGCCTTCCACGCCGACGACTGTTCCCGGTTGATCGACGAAGTTGACGATCGGCAGGTGGAAGGTGTCGCAGAGGTCGATGAACGTCTCCATCTTCTCCGCTGCCGGCCGATTGAGGCCGCCGCCGTTGTGGTACGGATCATTGATCATCACCCCGACCGGATAGCCGTCGATCCGCGCAAGGCACGTCACGATCGAGCGCCCGTAGTAGGGCGCGATCTCGAACACGGATCCCTTGTCGAACACCAGGTCGAGGATCTTGCGCGACTTGTAGACCTGGCGGCGGTCGCGGGGGATGATCGAGAGCAGTGCTTCTTCCCGACGCCCGGGATCGTCGGCAGGTGCAACTCGCCTCGGCAGCTCATAGACGGAGTCCGGTACGTACGACAGGAAGGTCCTGGCGAGTTCGAAGGCGTGTTCTTCGGACTCCGCCTCGTTGTCGATCACGCCGGAGCGGGTATGGATGTGCGAGCCACCCAGGGCATCCTTGTCCAGCTCATCACCCATCCCGGCCCGTTCCACGACCGGCGGGCCGCCGGCCATGACCTGGCTCGTGCCCTTGACCATGATCGAGAAATGGGCGCAAGCGGCCTTGACCGCACCCAGGCCCGCGCAGGGACCCATCGCGATCGCGATGACGGGGATGACGCCGAGTTGCGTGGCCATCAGCCAGTTGGGATAGCCGGGGATCTTGGTACCGCCCATCTGCTCGACCAGCTTGACGCTGCCGCCGGCGCTCTCGACCAGCCGCACGAGTGGCAGGCGGTGCTCGAGCGCATAGTTCTCGGCATAGATCCACTTCTCCGAGACCGTCGCGTCCGACGATCCGCCGCGGACGGTGAAGTCGTCGATGTCCAGCGAAACCTTGCGCCCGCCCAGCTTCGCGGTTCCGACGATTGCATTGGCAGGGCGCACCCGCTGGAGCTTGAAGTCCTTGTCGTAGCTGGCCTTGCCCGTGAGCGCGCCGATCTCGAACCAGCTCCCGGGGTCGACCAGCTTGTCGATGCGCTCACGCGCCGTCAGCCTTCCTTGCGCCTTCTGGCGGGCGACTGCCTCCTCGCCGCCCAATTGCAGTGCCAACTCGCGACGCAGCGCGATCTCGTCGACCTCCGGTTTCCAACTCATGCGAACGCTCTCCTAGCCATGCCTGTCCCGATGTCACGGGCCATGTTCGGTTGATTCATGTAGGATTGTCAACAAGAAAGCATCGTTACGTCGTGGCCCGGCTCGGGATCCTTGCCAGGCCGCGCAACGCTTTCCGCCGTCAAGGCGAGGGCGCTTGCGACCAGACCGTCCGGGTCTCGCGCCGGCGCTTCAGGAAAGGCTTTGATTTACCTCTGCAAGCGCGCCGTTTTGCAGCACCGCCAGGAGATCCCGTGCGCGCGCAGCTGCCGCTCGCTCGTCGGGAAGATTGCCGCGCACGTAGCCGGGACGGATGTCTTCGATCTCCGACAAGGAATCGACTGCGCGAGCGTCTGCAACCCGATGCCTTCGTCGAGGCACCGGTTGTCCAAGCCCGCATTGACGCATGGACA
>JAEZQX010000003.1 GCA_023441105.1 Pseudomonadota bacterium
TGCGCACGTCCAGCACCCGGCCATCCTTGCGCCGCACCCGGCTCTGGATGCCGCCCGCCGGCGCCTCGCCCTCGGTGGTCATGCGCACGTGGCTGCGGTTGATCTCCTCGTCCTCGGGCAGCCAGTAGGGGTAGGGCGGTACCCGGCCGACCAGCTCGGATTCCTCGAACCCGGTCATGCGGCAGAAGGCGCGGTTGACGTAGGTGATGCGGCTGTCCTGGTCGATGACGCGCATGCCGGTGCTGATCGAGTCCTCCATCGCGCGGCGGAATACCGTTTCGGCGGCCAGCGCGTGCTCGGTCTGCTTGCGGCGGGTGATGTCGTGAGCCACCGCGTAGAGCCGCGGCTCGAGGTCGCGGCGGTCGACGCTGATCGACCAGCTGAGCCAGCGCCAGGTGTTGCGCTGGCGGACCCGGAATTCGAGCGGCCCGATGCGGTCGAAGCGCCCGGAAAGCGCCTTCTTGACCGCCGTGCGCTCGTCCGGATGGATGCGGTCGTAGAGGACCGTGTCGGTGAAGTCGCTGCCGAAGTATTCCTCGAAGGCGGGATTGCCGCGGATCACCGTGCCGTTGGGCGTGAGCACGCACAGCACGTCCTGCGACAGGACGAACAGGCGGTCGCGCTCGGCCTCGAGCCGCATCCGGTCCCGGCCGCTGCGCCAGAGCAGTGCCAGGGACAGCAGCGAGGTGAGCGACATCGCGAGCAGCCCGGCGAGCATCAGCCGCTCGCCGAGGCCGCGGCCGGCATCGAAGGCGACCGCCTGCAGGCGGATGCCGCTGCCCGGCGGCTCCAACGGCAGGCCGTAGGAGAAGCGCGTGTCGATCAGCTGGTGCGACGAGGTGCTGACCAGCGTGTTGCCGCCGGCGTCGACCACGTTCATCAGGTACTTCTTGCGGATGTTCTCGGACACGCCGTTGGTGAGCCAGCGATGCAGCCCGATGCCGGTGATCAGCAGGCCCACCAGCGTCTGGTCCTTGATCACCGGCGTGTACAGCTCGACCAGCACCTCGTTGTCGACGCCGACGAACGGGGTGGAGAACTGCGACTGCAGCGACGAGACCACCGCGCCGAAGGCGAAGTAGCCGGCCGAATCCTCGATGCGGGCGCTGGCCTGCCGGCCGCGTGCCAGGGCGAAGCCGGGCGCGGTGATGGCCCAATGGATGGTGCGACCGGGATCGGCGAAGGCCATGTAGAGCGCCTGCGGATCGCTGGCGAGAAAATCCCGCGGCGCGCCGAGGTCGACCACCTCGGTGCCGGGGGCCGCCACCCACACCGGTGCCGACCGCGCCAGGTTGTCGCGCACCTCCCGCAGGTGCAGGCGTAACGATTGCTGCGCCCATTCGATGTCGCGATGCAGCGCTTCCTGCCGCTCGCGATTCTCCACCCGCTCCACGTACCACAGGAAGCCGGCCATCACACCGAGGAAAATCAGGATCCCGGACAGGTGGGCAAGGCCCAGGAACCGCCATACGCGCCACTCGGAGGCAGCAGAGCGAAAGGCTGTTTGCTTGGACATGAAGGATGGCGGGATGGTGCGGCTCCGATTGTCGACGGCACAGGTTATCGTGTCTGTTCGGGATTGTCCCCCTTGTGACGGCCGCTGCCTCCCGGCGGCGGCTGAGCGAACGTGACGCGCTTCACGAACCCATTCGCTGGGATCGAGCGGCGGCAGGAGCCGAGAAATGCTCTGCGTTTCGGATAATGAAAATACGTCCCATCAGATGGAAATTTTTCTTGTCTTTTGATGGTACGGTTCCTAGAATGCCCTGAAATCGCCCTGGAGGAAGACACGCATGGCTGCCATCCCGCAGAGCCTGCCGGCTGCTAACGATCCCGCCGATCCGGATCCGATCGAGACCCGTGAATGGCTGGACGCCCTGGAAACGGTCATCGCGCGGGAAGGTCCCGAGCGGGCGCATTTCCTCCTCGAGCAGATGCTCGACCTGTCCCGGCGTTCGGGCGCCAATATTCCCTTCTCGAACACCACCGGCTACGTCAACACCATTCCGACGCAGCTGGAAGTGCCGTCGCCGGGCAACCCGGAGTACGAGGAACGCATCCGCAGCTACATCCGCTGGAATGCGATGGCCATGGTGGTGCGCGCCAACAAGCACAGTCCGCCGGACGGCGGCGACCTGGGTGGCCATATCGCCTCCTTCGCGTCGCTGGCCACCATGATCGGCACCGGCATGAACCATTTCTGGCAGGCGCCGCACGAAGGTCATGGCGGCGACCTGGTCTACTTCCAGGGTCACAGCTCGCCGGGCCTCTACGGGCGGGCCTTCCTGGAAGGCCGGCTGAGCGAGGACCAGTTGAACCAGTTCCGCCAAGAAGTGGACGGCCAGGGCCTGTCCTCATATCCGCATCCCAAGCTGATGCCGGACTTCTGGCAGTTCCCGACCGTCTCCATGGGTCTCGGCCCGCTGATGGCCATCTACCAGGCGCGCTTCCTCAAGTACCTGCATGCGCGCGGCATCGCCGACACCAGCAACCGCAAGGTCTGGGTGTTCTGCGGCGACGGCGAGATGGACGAGCCGGAGTCGAAAGGTGCCATCGGGCTCGCCGCCCGCGAGAAGCTCGACAACCTGATCTTCATCATCAACTGCAACCTGCAGCGGCTGGACGGCCCGGTGCGCGGCAACGGCAAGATCATCCAGGAGCTCGAAGGCGATTTCCGCGGCGCCGGCTGGAACGTGATCAAGCTGATCTGGGGCTCCTACTGGGATCCCCTGCTGGCCCGCGACACGGAAGGCATCCTGCGCCGAGTCATGGAGGAGACGCTGGACGGCGAATACCAGGCCTGCAAGGCGAACGACGGCGCCTACGTGAGGAAGCATTTCTTCGGCAAGCACCCCAAGCTGCTGGAGATGGTGTCGCGCATGACCGATGACGACGTCTGGCGCCTCAATCGTGGCGGGCACGATCCGCACAAGGTCTACGCGGCCTTCCATTCGGCGGCCCATACCGAAGGCCAGCCGACGGTCATCCTCGCCAAGACCGTCAAGGGTTACGGGATGGGTCGCGCCGGCGAGGCCAAGAATCCGACCCACCAGCTGAAGAAGCTCGAATCGGGTGCCATCAAGGAGTTCCGCGACCGCTTCAACATTCCGATTCCGGACGACAAGCTCGAGGAGATCCCGTTCTACAAGCCGCCGGCGGATTCGCCGGAGATGCAGTACATGCTCGAGCGCCGCAAGGCCCTGGGCGGATTCCTGCCGAGCCGCCGGCGCACCGCCGGCGAGACGCTCAAGGTGCCGGAGCTCGAGGCGTTCCGGCCGGTGCTGGAGCCGACCGCCGAGGGTCGCGAGATTTCCACCACCCAGGCCTTCGTGCGGCTGCTGACGCTGCTGATCCGCGACCGCGAGCTTGGTCCGCGGGTCGTGCCGATCGTCCCGGACGAGGCGCGCACCTTCGGCATGGAAGGCATGTTCCGGCAACTGGGCATCTACGCGCCCGGCGGGCAGATGTACACCCCGGTCGACAAGGACCAGGTGATGTACTACAAGGAGGATGCCAAGGGCCAGATCCTCGAGGAAGGCATCAACGAGGCTGGCGCCTTCAGCTCGTGGATCGCGGCAGCCACGTCGTACTCCACCAATGACCGCGTCATGGTCCCGTTCTACATCTACTACTCGATGTTCGGCTTCCAGCGGGTAGGGGACCTGGCCTGGGCGGCGGGGGACATGCAGGCGCGCGGCTTCCTGCTGGGCGGGACATCGGGGCGCACGACGCTCAACGGCGAAGGCCTGCAGCACGAGGATGGCCACAGCCACGTGCTGTCGTCGACCATCCCCAACTGCGTGTCCTACGACCCGACTTATGCGCACGAGCTGGCGGTGATCATCCATCACGGCCTGCGGCGCATGGTCCAGGACCAGGAGAACGTGTTCTATTACCTCACGGTGATGAACGAGAACTACGCCCATCCGGGCCTGCGGCCCGGCGATGAGGAGAACATCATCAAGGGCATGTACCTCCTGCAGCCGGCGGCGCAGGCCGGCACGGACGGCGGCGGCAAGGCGGCGAAGGCCGGCAAGGCCGGCAGCGCAGCGAAAGACGCCGGCGACGGCGCCCGCGTGCAGCTGCTGGGCTGCGGCGTCATCCTGCGCGAGGTGCTCGCCGCCGCCGAACTGCTGAAGTCGGACTGGAACGTCGCGGCGGATGTCTGGAGCGTGCCGAGCTTCACCGAGCTGCGGCGCGAAGGCCTCGATTGCGACCGCTGGAACCTGCTGCATCCCGGCGCGAAGCCGAAGGTGCCGTTCGTCACGCAGCAGCTCGAGAAGCACCCCGGGCCGGTGGTCGCCTCCACCGACTACATGAAGATCTTCTCCGACCAGATCCGTGCCTTCATTCCGCAGGGCCGACCCTACATCACGCTGGGCACCGACGGCTATGGCCGCTCGGATTTCCGTGCCAAGCTGCGCGAGCATTTCGAGGTCAACCGCCACTTCATCGTGCTGGCCGCGTTGAAGGCGCTGGCAGACGAGGGCAAGGTGCCTGCCGCCAAGGTCGGCGAGGCGATCAAGCGCTACGGCCTCAACCCCGACAAGGCCAATCCGGCCCGTGCATGAGCGGGGGCAGATAGCCGCCGGACGCAGGCTCCGACGAGCCGGCGCCGCCCGCTCTTCCGCAACGACAACAACGAATCAAGCGTGGGTTCATGAACGTGATCGATATTGAAGTGCCGGACATCGGCGACTTTGCCGACGTCGAGATCATCGAGGTCCTGGTGAAACCGGGTGACGAGATCGGCGTCGAGCAAAGCCTCATCACCGTCGAGTCCGACAAGGCATCGATGGAGATTCCGAGCCCGGTCGCCGGCAAGCTGCAGGCGCTCAAGGTGAAGGTCGGCGACAAGGTGTCCAAGGGTGCGGTGATCGGCACGATCGAGGCGGCCGACGGGCAGGGGAAGGC
>JAEZQX010000036.1 GCA_023441105.1 Pseudomonadota bacterium
GTCTGCGGCCGCGCCGGCCGGCGCGGCGCGCGCGACCAGCGAAAGGCCGATGACCCCGAGGCACAGCGCCCGTCCTGCCGGCGCGCCAGGCGAACGCTTCACTGCGCCGCCGGCTACTGCGGAGCCATCCGATGCTGAAGCCACGATGAACGTCCTGTTGAACGAGCAGCTCCTGGCGCTCGACAGGGCGTTCGCCGTCTGCCGCCGGGTCGGCGGTCACGCCCGTTGTGCCCTCGACGCCAATCGTGAGGAACAGTATCAGTCCAAATCGGCTCACCGGCAACCCGGCCGCCGCACGACTGCCGCCGCCTTCACCCGGCGGCGGCGAGCTGCGCGCACCCCGTGGCAGGCGGGCGCCACGACCCCGCGCGTCAATCGGCCTCGAACAGCTGCCCGAAGTCGATGTTGGTGGTGTCTCCCTGGCGAACGCCGTTGACGAAGCTCGTGTACGAGGCGAGCCCGGTGATCTTGCGCAGGAAGTTGCCGAAGTTGTCGTGCACGGTGCAGCCGTTGCGCGCGAAGCGCACGGCAGCGTCCGCCGGCTGGCCTTCGACGGCGAAGCACAGGCGGAACTCATATGGGCGGCTCTGGATGAAGTTGGGAATGAGCCGCACCCTGGCGATGTCGCTCTCCAGGCTGACGGAGTTGAAGTAGTAGAGATCCCAGGCGCGGAAGGTGATGTCGGCCCGGATGAAAGCCGTATCGGGAAGCACCAGCGAATCGCGGATCGGCACGTCCGACGGCAGGCGCGTCTCCCGCGACGCGAAGGTGTTGCCATCGCCGACGTGCAGGTTCGCGAACTGGAAGTGCTCGATGCCGGTGGCGGAGGAACGGAATTCGACCCGCATGTCCGTGTTCGGCTGCAGCGGATCGCGACTGTCATCGACGAGGATGCGGAAATCGAAGGCGTCCTGTGCGACCGGCTGGATGCTGTACCGCAGGCGGTACTGTCCGGGCGGCGTGGTGCTGGCGCGCTCGATGTTTGTCGGCGCCTGCGCGTTGAACAGGCTCGCCAGCGCCGTCCGCATCTGCTGGCCAGTCAGGTATTGGTAATCGCCGGCGGGCTCGCCGCCGGCGGCCGGGAAGGTGCGCAGCGTCGACACCAGGTTACGCTGACCACGTTCCTCTTCGAGGGTGGTGGTGGTGCCGTCCACCTTGATGAAGCGCAGCCCGGCGACGTTGAGCGACTCGCCCGGCGAGCTGGCGCGGAAGAATTCGTCGACCGCGCTGATCCGCCAGATGGGCGGCATGCCGGCTTCCTTGGTCGCCTGTACCCGGGCACCGACCGGTACGTAGGTGGCGCGCCTGCTGCCGTCCGGCCCGCTGTACTGGAGGCGCGCAAGCTCCTCGGTCCAGCGGTAGAGGTCGCCTGTCTTGCAGGCGATCGCTTCGGTGCGGGCAATCCAGCAGATCGGCTGGTCGACGCCCTTGGCCTGCTCGACGTGATGCAGCGGGAAGCGGCGGGCATGCTGCGCCAGGTCGGGTAGCGGCATCACCGTCGCGCCGCTCTCGGCGATAAGCGCCTGGTCGGCATTGACCCAGAAGATCCTGCCGTCGCCGGTCAACGCGTAGACGCCGGTCTTCGCTTCCGCCGCGAGCAGCACCACGGCGCCCGGTATCGCGAGGCGTACGCCGGCCGCAGCTTCGCCTTCGAGCCAGGTACGCACCTCGCCACCGCGCGTCAGGCCGAAGAGCCGCCGTGGTCCGGTCCACGGCAGCTGCTGCGACTGGGTGGGCCGCCGCCCGTAGGCCGGATCGAACGCCGGCGGGACGAACTGGTCATAGACCACGCTTTGCAGCGGCTCCGGCTGCGGGATGGAGAACGGCTGGTTCGGCTGCGTCATGGCCACGCCCCAGAGCGAACCGTCCGAAAGTACATAGACGAAGTCCGGCGCGATTCCGCTGGGATAGCTGCGGTCCTCAGGCGCAGGGCTCGCGGTGAAGCTGACCACGCGCAGCGTTCCATTGCCGCCGATCTCGACCCGGGTCTGGCTGACCGCCAGGGTTGGAATCAGCAACTGCCGGTAGTTGTCGGCCGGCTGACCGACGGCCTCGTCGCCGCGCACGATGTAGGGGGTCATCGGCGCCAGATGCAAGAAGCCGCGCCGGTCCTGCTGCAAGGCAATTACCTGGCCGCGCGAGCCGACCTTGACGTCGACGAATGGCACCCGCTCGCCACTGGCGGGATCGATGGACACGACGTCCTGCTCCGCCGGCACGGTCTGCGCAGTGTAGGTGCTGCGACTGGCGCCAAAGGCGGCGGAGACGCCACGCTGGCTGGTCAGGCGCCCGTCGCCGTAGAGCCGGACCGTCTGACCGGCGGTGCTGCGGGCGTCATACGGCGCACAGCCGGTTCCGAGACACAGCTCCGTCTGGTAGTCCTTCGCCAGCGCGAATGCGTACTCCGCCACCTTGGCCGCCTTCGTCGACTGCTGCAAGGAAGCGTCACCGGCCTCCGCCGTGGTGATCGCCGCCGCGATCGTGCCGGCGCGCCACAGCGTCTCATAGGTATAGGCCGGTGCCTCTCCGGCAGCCACCACCGGTCCCTGCGGCCCCTGGAGGTCAAGTTGCCCATCCGAGAGATCGTCGATCAGCTGTGACGCCGCGCGCAGCGCCGGACTAGTCTGCTTCACCGCTGCAGCCCGCACGCCAGCTGTCCCCTGAGTCCCACCACGACCCGCACCGCTGAACGTACCGGCCGCACGCATGAACCCGGCGATGATCGCCCCATAACGTCCGTCCGGGGTGTCGGTCAGCGTACCGGGCATCTTGAAGTTCTGGTCGTTGAGGACCACCGGCTGTCGCGTGATGTCGATCAGGCCGAAGGTGCCGGGTTCGCTGCGGAAGGCGCCGGCCACCTGGTCGGTCAGAAGCTCTGAGATGCGCAGGTTGACGCGCTGGATAGCTTCGGCGTCGAGCACCTTCATCGGCCCACCCGGGCCCGCGTCCATCAGCCTGACCGCCGCTTCCGTGTAAGGCGTGACACCGAAGCGCCGCGGCGGCAAGGGAAAACGCGCGCGCAGGCGCTCGCCGGTAGGGAATGGCTCGAATTGTCCAGTTGCCTCGTCGAAGTAGGTGGACCCTTCGCCGCCGCTGTATTCCACCTCGATCGGTTCGCGGCAGTCGCCCAGCATGATGGTGACCGCGCCGTTGTCGTGGTCGGTCACGGCGCGCCCGATCTCGTCGAGATTCTTGTCGCGAACGATGACCACGGTGTTGCGGAACTGGCCGAGGCTGCCCGCCCCGTCGCCATTGCCACCACCCTCGCCAGGTCCGGCGTTGTCGCCGCTGTGAAGGCCGGTGTTCATGAAGAGGGTGCCGGAAAGCACGGGCTCGGGCCGGGTCACGCATTTCGTGTCCCGATCGCCGTCGCCTCCCCCGCATCCTGCCAAGGTGCTTGCGAGCACGACGGCAAACGCCAAGCGCAGTTTCATTGGAACCTCCCACGAAGATGCCGCTGCCGCTCCCCAGCAGGCATCCCCGCCGCCTGGTGCCGTTCACGACCGCCCACGATAAGAAGGGAGGCCGCAGCGCGTCAACGTCGAATCTTGTGACACTTTGGCCGGACCCCGTTCGTCTGCACCCCCAGGCGTATGCTTGACGGCCTGCCATCGCGCATGGCCACATGCCTCCGCGTCCGGTCCGAACGGAGAGATCGTGATGCTTTGCGTCAGCCTGAGCACCCGGGTCCGCCTCGCCGCCGCAGCGTACCGGTGGCCCGCCTTCCTCCTCGCCTGGATCGGCGCCCTGCTGCTGGGCGCCGGCGCAGCCACGGCAACAGTCTCGTCGCCGGCCACCGCCACGGAGGAGCAGCGGGCACGGCTGCAGATCGACGTCGGTGTCCACTCGGCACCGGTCCGGCGACTATCGGTCCAACCGGGCAAGGGCTTGGCCGTCACTGCTTCGGATGACAAGACCGCCCGGATCTGGGATGCGAAGACCGGCCAGTTACGGCATGTCCTGCGGCCGGGTGTCGGCAGCGGGGAGATCGGCAGGCTCTACGGTGCCGCCCTCCACCCCAACGAGCCCCTGGTTGCAGTCGGCGGAACGACCGGATCCGCCGGCTCGGATCACCGCATCCTGCTCTTCTCCACCACGACCGGCCGGCTGCTGCGCGCGCTCGATGCGCGCGGCGGCGACATCAAGCACCTGGCCTGGACGCCGGACGGTCGCCTGCTGTTCGCGACCTATTCGGGTGAGCATGCGATCCGCGCCTTTACCGCCGAAGGCGATCTGGTATTCGAGCAGCGGCTGCCCGCACCATCGTATGGGCTTGCCGTGGCGGGCAACGGCCGGGTGGCGGCCACCGTGATGGATGGCACCGCGATCCTCCTGGAGGCAGGCGAAGGGCGAGTGACGGCTTCGCGCAAGCTTCGGACCAAGGGTGCGAGCCCGGTGTCGGTGAGCTTCTCCCCCGATGGTTCGCGCCTGCTCGTCGGCTTCCACGAACAGGCGCAACCACCGCAGGTATTCGATGCCATCCGTGGAGCCTCCCTGGGCTTTCTCGCGGTCCCCCCGGTCCGGATCGGCAACTTCATGAGCGTTGCCTGGTCCCCGGATCGACGCCTCATCGTCGCCGCCGGCACCGCACGGGACTTCGATCGGCGTCACGAAGCCTTCTTCTTCGACGCATCAGACCTTCGCTTTCTCGGCCGCCAGCCGCTGGCGAGCGACACGATCCTGGACCTCGAAGGCCTGCCCGAAGGGCAGTTCGCGTTTGCCAGTTTCGACGGGTCGTGGGGCATCTTCTCGCAGGAGGCGAGCAGCGTGCGGGTAGAGGCGCCCGCCGCGCCGGAGCGGCTCCTCATCAGCCCGGGGGCCCGCCAGGTGCAATGGTCGTTCGACGGCGGCCGGCATGAAGCTTTCTTCGACTTCGACACCCGCACCCTCACCGCGAACGCCGGTCCCCGCCTCGGCTCGCTCGCCACCATCGCGCTGGAGAACACGCAATGGACGGGCGTACGGACGATCGAGACGCTCGGCTCGCGGATCACGCTGGCGGCCGATGAGGTCTCGCGCTCGCATGCCTACCTGTCCCGCGGACAGCAGGCGCTGCTTGGCACATCGCAACGTCTCATCCGCCTGAAGGAGCGCGCCCGGATACAGTGGGAGGTGCGCACGGCCGCCGAAGTCCGTGCCATCCGCACCAGTGCCGACGAGCGGGTCGCCGTCACGGCCATGTCCGACGGCACCTTGCGCTGGTGGCGGACGTCGGATGGGGTGCTCCTGCTCTCGCTGCTGGCGACGCCGCAAGGCCAGTGGGTCGCCTGGACCGAAAGCGGCTACTTCGATGCCAGCCCCGGGGCCGACCGGCTCGCCGGTTGGGCAGTCAACCGCCCGGCCGAGCCGGCGGCGGATTTCTTCTCCCTCAACCGGTTTCGGGGACGCTTCAACCGTCCGGACCTCGTGGACCGGGTGCTCGCCAACCTGCAGCCGGTGGCCGTGCCGAGGACCCTGAACCTGCCGCCGGTCGTGAATGCCGGCGAGCAGTTGCCGCTGCGCGCCGATAGGAAGGAGCTGGCGATTCCCTACGCCGTCACGCCGGGCAGTCCCGGCGCAGTGTCTGTCGAAGTCCGCATCGACGGACGTCCGGCACCGGACGCTGCCGTCACCGCGCAGGTCGATGCCAAGGGCGAGGTGACCGGTGAAGCGCGCCTCTCGGATGTTTCCCCGGGCTCGCTGGTGCAGGTCGTCGCCCACGATGCCAACGGCTCCTCGGAGCCGCTGCAGTTCCTGCTCGAGAAGGACATGCCGGCGGCGCTGGCGTTGGCGCAGCCGATCCCGCCACCGACGCCGGCCGGCAGCGCGCTCGCCCTGCCCGAGACCGGGGTCATGATCCTGACCCCGAGCCCGCCGCTGCGACCCGCACCAATGCAGCCACTGCAGCCGCCGGCTGCAGCCGTCGGCGCCCCTCCGCCCCCGCCTGACGCCAGCGTTCCTCTGCGCCCGCCCGCCACCGGCAAGGTCGCCCGCCTCTTCGTGCTGGCGATCGGCATCAGCCAGTATCGGAAGGCCGAGTACCGCCTCGGCCTCGCGGCCAAGGATGCGCGCGACTTCTCGCATGCGATGGCGAGGCAGACCGGACGTCTCTACAACGATGTGTCGGTACGTGCGCTCACCGACGGCGAGGCCACGCGCGAGGCGGTGCTGCAAAGCCTGCGATGGCTCAGCGACAGCGTCGGGCCCCGCGATGTCGGCATCATGTTCTTCGCCGGCCACGGGCTCAATGCCGTCGACCAGCAGTACTACTTCCTGCCGCACGATGCCGACCATGAAAGGCTGGCGCAGACGGCCGTGCCCGAAGAGGAGATCCGCAAGGCGCTGGCGCGCATGCGCGGGAAGGCCCTCCTGTTCGTCGACACCTGCTTCGGGGGCTCCGCCCTCAGCCGCGCAGGCAGCAGCGAGATCGCCCGCATGGCCAACAACCTGTCGGCGACCGAGAACGGCGTGGTGGTCTTCGCCTCGAGCTCCGGCAGGCAGCTGTCGGAAGAGCATGACGAATGGGGCAACGGGGCGTTCACCAAGGCCGTGCTTGCCGGTCTCGAAGGCAAGGCCGACCTCACCCGAACCGGACGGGTCACCTTCAAGGGCCTCGACTTCTATGTGTCGGAGGAGGTCCGCAAGCTGACCCAGGGGCGCCAGACGCCGGTCACCATCTCGCCGACCGGCGTGCCCGACTTTCCGCTGGCGGAGCTCGGCACCAGCTGAGGACTGCCTTCACGCGCGGTGGAACACCCGATAGGTGCGCGTCGGCACCTCTCGCATCCAGCGCAGGTAGCCCACCGAGTACCGGTCACCCTTGAGCGGCGGCCACGGGTCGTGGATGCGCAGCGTCGTCCCGATCCCGGACTCGTCGTCGTCCCCGCGGATGCCGACAACCACGATCATGTGACCCGGACTGGCGCGGCCGGCGGTGTATTCGCCGACATCCCACAGCATGTCGAACATCAGGGGACCGTAGCCGAGGGCCGAGCGCAGGCGCGAGACCATCCATGACATCGGCGGCTCGGGGCGCAGGTGATGGGCGGCGGCATAGCGGCGCGAGTTGGTCACCGCATCGTCGGTCTCCGAATCGTTGCGCAACGAACCGTCCGGCAGGATCAGGTCCGGCGGCGTCGCGGCGATCACCGTCGGCACCGTCGAGTGCGTCATCATCGCCGTGCTCGCTGCCCAGCAGGTGGAGTTGGTGGGCTGGCAGATGAAGTCGACCGTATGCAGGATCGGCGCATAGGTCTCCTTGCCGAACAAGGCGTTCTGCGTGCACTGCCCGGCAATGCCGTCCGCCACCAGCCACTTCGATTGCTGGAAGCGGATCACCGCCGATCGGGTCAGGTTGCCGTACTGGCCATCCGGCACCAGCATCGGGTTTGGCACCAGCGTCGCATTGAGCTTCTCCTGCAGGGCCTTCACCGCGGGACCGGATGATCCCTGCTGCAGAATCGTCGTTGCCATGGCATCGGTCAGATCTTGACGTTGCCCTTCAGGTCCCAGCCCGCCTTGGTCGGCGCATCCAGCGTGCCATCCGGCTTCTGGGCCTTGTACTCCATCTCGATCTTGGCGAAGTTCATCGACACCTGGTCCATGGGCAGCACGTCGCCCTGCGAGCCGCCGGTCTGGTAGCTGCTGATCAGCACGTCCGAGAGCTTGATCTTCAGGTATTCCTGCTGGTCCTTGCCGGCCTTGCGGCAAACCAGGTCCACGGTCTTGATGTGCTGCCCGCTCGCGCATGCCAGCAGCAGCGGCGCCGACGCCTTGTCCACCCGCTTGGTGAAGTGGAAGTCCTGCATCACGACCTTGCCTGCGCCGCCGCCGCCGCCGGACGCGCTCGCGCCCTGCTGCGTCTCGCCCCAGCTCCAGCTCAGCACGTCGATCTCGTCCTTGTGCTTGCTGTCGTTGGATTCGCCCTTGATGCCGTCGATCTTCAGGAAATAGTCGACACTCGCCATGACCACCGCTCCTCGAGATTGAGTTCAGGGAAGGGAACCCGCAGGCAACCGCCCGCGGCAGTTATCGATGCCCCGGCTCGCCCATGCCAGCCGTCCTGCCAAGCCAATCCGTCGAGACCGCAGCTTGAATGTATGCCGCGGGATCGCAGCCGACAATCCCCGTGTCCCGACCGGAACTGCCGGTATGTCGCGCTACCTGCGACTTGCGTTCATTCTCCGCTGCCTGCCGATGCCGCCGCTGCCTTGACCGCGCAGACCAGCCAGCCCTGGACCGCCAGCCCCGCCTCGCGCCGCAGCACCTCCTGGGCCAGATCCTCGACCTGCAAGCCGGCACCGCCGAGAACCTGTTCGACATAGGCGCGGGAATGGGCATAGCGTCCATGCGGCTGGAGACGGAACGGCTCGCTGTCCGGATGGACCATGGCCTCGAGCGTGAAGATCAGCCGTCCGCCAGGCCGCAGCGCCGATTGGGCGGCAGCGGCGAATCCGGCCAGGTCGCCGAAGTAGCACAAGGTGTCGGCGGAGACCAGCAGGTCGAATGCCGCCGGACTGCGGCTCAGGTGACCGACCAGCTCCGTCTTGTACAGTCCGTCGTAGACGCCCCGCTGTTCCGCCAGCGCAAGCATGCCCGCCGACAGGTCGAAGCCGACGAGGGAGGCCGCCCAATCCCGCAGCAACGGGCCGCAAAGCCCGGTGCCGCAGCCCGCGTCGCCGACCAGCAACTCGCGCGCGGGCGGCGGCAGCCGCTTCGAAGCCAGCGAGGCGATCAGCTGCGGTGCCCGGTAGCCCAGGCTGGCAAGCTTGGCGTCGAAGCTCGCGGCAAAACCATCGAAGACCGCCTCCACGTACTCGTCGGGCGCCCGATGATGGCGATCGTCGCCTTCGCAGGCGGCGAGATGATGCAGCACCACCGGGTTGCCCGGCTCCTCGGCGAGCCATTCCCGATAGACCTCGGCCGCCCGACCGACCTCGCCCAGCGTCACCAGTGCCCGGGCCACCTGCTGCCGTCCCGTCTGATGCTTCGGCGCGAGCAGGATCGCCTTGCTGTTGGCAACCAGGCCTTCGTGGACCATTCCCTGCTCGATCAGCACCTGCGCGAGGTTGAACCAGGCCAGCGCGAAGTCGGGCTTCAAGGAGACCGCGCGCCGACAGGAGTTCTCAGCCTCTTCCAGCCGCCCGGCCTTGCGGTGCAGCGCGCCGAGGTTGCTCCACGCATCCGCCGCCGACGGATCCAGGGTCACGCATTCCTCGTAGGCCTGCAGCGCTTCGTCGCCCTGCTGCTGCTCGACGAGAACATTGCCGAGGTTGTTCCACATCCAGGCGTGGCCGGGTGCGAGGACGAGGGAGTTGCGGACCATCTGCAGCCCTTCCTCGTGGCGGCCGCAACGGTGTCGGAGGACGCCAAGGTAGTGCATCGCGTCGGGCTGCTTCGGATCGTGCGCCAGCAGGCTGGCGTAGACGCGCTCGGCGGCCTCGAGATGGCCCTGGCGCAGGAGCTCGCGCGCGGCGTCGAGGGCCTGGGGGATGGTGAGCTCGATCTCGCGCTCGGGCGGCGCGGCGGCGGGCGCCGGCGCACCTGCCGATACGGGATCGACTGTCGAAGAGGGCGTGCTTGCCGGTTGCATGTCAACTACTCCTTGCATCGGACGTCCCGACGCGGATGCGCTCGATTTCGAGGCTGTCGACGGAAGATAGCTCGACTGCCCCCCTGAACACCTCGTACAGCGAGCGGTGCTCGGGCACGATCACCAGGGTGTCGAGCCGCATGGCCACCATCGCGGTATCCATGACAGTGGTCGCGGCGGCGGAAGCAGCGTGGATGCGGCGCCGCGAGATGGTGACGCGTGGTGCCGCCCCAGGCAGCCCGAAGGAAATGAGTCCTTCCTCTGCCAGATTCACCAGTTCGATCTCTTCGTCGCCCCGCAACCAGCCGGCAACCTGCAGATCCGGATGGCCACCGTTGAAGAAGCCATAGGAGAACCCCGCAGGGAAGATGGCCGAGGCGCTGCGCCGGAAGCCGTCGTCGAC
>JAEZQX010000129.1 GCA_023441105.1 Pseudomonadota bacterium
CGCCGGAAGCAGCTACGCTGCGGGTTTCCGTCGAGAAGGTCGACCAGCTCATCAACCTGGTGGGCGAGCTGGTGATCACGCAGGCGATGCTGGCCCAGACCAGCGCCGCCGTCGACCCGTCGCTCTACCGGCAGATGGCGACCGGACTTGCCGACCTGGAACGCAACACCCGCGACCTGCAGGAATCGGTGATGTCGATCCGCATGATTCCGATGTCGGCGGTGTTCAACCGCTTTCCGCGGATGCTGCGGGACCTGGCGGCGAAGCTGGGCAAGAAGGTGGACTTCATCACCCAGGGAGAGGCGACCGAGCTCGACAAGGGCCTGATCGAGAAGATCACGGACCCGCTCACCCACCTGGTGCGCAACAGCTGCGACCACGGCATCGAGCCGCCGGCGCAACGCCTGGCCGCCGGCAAGCCCGAGACCGGCAACATCACGCTCTCTGCATCGCACCAGGGGGGCAGCATCGTCATCGAGGTGCGCGACGACGGCAAGGGCCTGAGCCGCGAGAAGCTGCTGCGCAAGGCACGCGAGCGCGGCCTTCACGCGCCGGACGGAATGAGCGATGCCGAAGTCTGGGACCTGATCTTCGCGCCGGGCTTCTCCACCGCCGAAGTGGTGTCCGACGTCTCGGGTCGCGGCGTGGGCATGGACGTGGTGAAGAAGAACATCGCCGCGCTTGGCGGACGGGTCGAAATCGAATCGACCGAGGGAGCCGGCATGAGCGTGCGCGTACGGCTGCCGCTGACGCTCGCGATCATGGACAGCATGTCGGTGGCGGTCGATACCGAATGCTACATCCTGCCCCTGTCGTCGGTCGTCGAGTCGTTCCAGTTCACCGCCGACAAGATCCGGACCATCGGCGGCGACACGCAGGTGGTGCAGGTGCGCGAGCAATACCTGCCGGTGGTGAGGCTCGACCAGGTGTTCGGCGTCGCGCGCGAAAAGCCGGCGCCGGAGATGCCGGTCCTGGTCGTCGTGGAGGCCGACGGCAAGCGCCTCGCCCTTCTGGTCGACGAGCTGCTCGGGCAACAGCAGGTGGTGGTCAAGAACCTCGAATCGAACTACGGGAAGGTGGACAACGTCTCCGGGGCGACCATCGTCGGCGACGGCCGGGTCGCGCTGATCCTCGACATCGACTCGCTGGTCCGACGCTCACGCCATTAGACGCCTTGGATCCCACGACCCGCTTCGTTCCATCCTGAACGATCGCGCACAACCGCCCGCTCAGGCCGCGCGGCAGCCTGAGCCTCATCAACCTCAGTCAAGTATCAACATGCAGACGTCCGCATCAACCCAGCGAACCACCGACGCCGTGGCGCCCGCCGCCACACGCCACCAGACACGGGAATTCCTCGCCTTCAATCTCGGCACCGAGGAGTTCGGCATCGACATCCTGAAGGTCCAGGAGATCCGCTGCTACGAGAAGCCGACGCGGATGGCAGGCGTGCCGTCCTTCATCAAGGGCGTCGTCAACCTGCGCGGCGTCATCGTGCCGATCGTCGACCTGCGCATCAAGTTCAACCTGCCCGAGGTCGACTACAACGACTTCACGGTGGTGATCGTGCTCAACCTCCATGGCCGGGTCGTCGGCATCGTCGTGGACGGCGTGTCGGACGTGACCTCGCTGCAGGAGGACCAGATCAAGCCGGCGCCGGAATTCTCGTCGCAACTGGACACCGGCCACGTGATCGGCCTCGGCACGCTGGACGAACGGATGCTCATCCTGATGGATATCGAGCGGCTAATGGCGAGCCCGGACATGGGGCTCGCCGACCGGCTGGCCGCCTGACGCAACCGCCGAAGCACGGCCCGAGGCGCCAAAGCAACCCGTAGACAGCAGCAGGCATTCCATGGACTCTCCGATTCACTCTCCCATCAGCAAGCAACGCCTGGCGGACGGGCTGCGCGGCTGGCGCAGCGCCTTCAGCCGCAGCGCGCAACCGGCGGGCCAGCACCCGCCGCAGCAGTTCGTCTCCCTCGCCCGCACCATCGCGCTCCGGGGCACCGTCGCGGTCGTGGCGGCGACCGCCACGATCCTCGGCGTCTTCTACCTGATCGCCGCCGCGCAGGAGGAACAGGACGTTGCGCAGTTCTCCGCAGCGAAGGCAGAGGCAATCGCACATTCCCTCGACGTCTTCAGCGAGACGATCCGGATCAACACCGAGAACGCCTACGGCATTTTCCGCAACCAGTTCGGCGCGACCCTGGAGCTCGCCGACGCGGCAGCCGGCCTGATCGTGGATGACGGCAACATCGTCAACGGCGACGTCTCCCGGGTGGACAACTTTGCCCAGGGTTATCCCGGCGGCAACGCGACGGTGTTCGTCGCGCAGGGCGAGGACTTCCGGCGGATCACCACATCGGTCAAGCGCGAGGACGGCAGCCGGGCGGTGAACACGCTGCTGGACCGCAAGAGCCCCGCCTACGCCTCGCTGCGCGAAGGCAAGACCTTCGTCGGCGCCACCGTCCTGTTCGGCCGTCCCTTCATGACCGTCTATGAGCCGGTGCGCGACGTCGCCGGGCGCACCGTCGCCGCCCTCTACATCGGGCTCGACATCTCCAAGCAACAGGCGACGCTGGCCGATTCCGTGGCCGAGACGAGGATCTTCGACAACGGCGGTCTCTACGTGGTCAATCCCGGTGCGAATCCGGCGGCGGCCAGCCTGGTGTTCCATCCGACTGCCGCCGGCCGCAAGCTGTCGGACGTCCTGGGCGAGAAACCGGAGGCATGGCTGCAGCGCCTGGCTCACCCGGACAGCAACTGGCTGGACGACGCGCCGGCGGTGCTGAAGCCCGGAGCGCCGGGGCGACGCTATGCGTCCGTGACGCGCAGCAAAGCCACCGGCTGGCTGGTGGTGGCCGAAGTGCCGGCGGGCGAGGCGATGGCCAGCCTCCATCGCGAGCTCGCCCTGATCGGCGCCTTCATCGCGACTGCCGCGGTGATCCTCGGCGCAGGCCTCGTCGTGTTCGTGCGGCGCATGCTGGGTCCGCTCGGCCGCTTGAGCGCCAGCGTCCAGGCCATCGGCAGCGGCGACCTGTCGACGCCGCTGGCATCGGACCGTCGCGACGAGATCGGCGTCATCACGCGCGACCTCGAGGCGATGCGGACCGGTCTCGCCGACATGGTCGGCGCAGTCCGGGCAGGCACCCAGACCATCGCCACCGCCTCCACGCAGATCGCCGCCGGCAACGTCGACCTGTCGTCGCGCACCGAGGAACAGGCGAGCTCGCTAGAGGAGACCGCCTCCTCCATGGAGGAGCTCACCGCCACCGTCAAGCAGAACGCCAACAATGCCCGCCAGGCGAATCAGCTGGCCGCCGCCGCGTCGGACGTGGCCGTCAAGGGCGGGGCGGTCGTCGGGGAAGTCGTCGCCACGATGGGTTCGATCAGCGAAAGCTCCAGGAGGATCGTCGACATCATCAGCGTGATCGACGGCATCGCCTTCCAGACCAACATCCTGGCGTTGAACGCCGCGGTGGAAGCGGCACGCGCCGGCGAACAGGGCCGCGGCTTCGCGGTCGTCGCCGCCGAAGTGCGCAGTCTGGCCCAACGCAGCGCCGCGGCCGCCAAGGAGATCAAGACCCTGATCGACGATTCGGTCGAGAAGGTCGCCGCCGGGGGCGCGCTGGTGGCGGAGGCCGGCACCACCATGGACGAGGTGGTGGCGCGGGTTCGCCGGGTGACCGACATCATGGGCGAGATCACGGCAGCCTCGGCCGAGCAATCGGCCGGCATCGAGCAGGTCAACCAGGCGATCACGCAGATGGACCAGGTCACGCAGCAGAACGCCGCGCTGGTCGAGGAAGCGGCGGCCGCGGCCGACAGCATGCAGCGCCAGTCGTCCGACCTGGCCCGGATGATGGCGGTCTTCAGGATCGCTGCCTCGCGTGCCGCGCCCGCGGTGGCCGCCACCCCGGTCACCCCG
>JAEZQX010000162.1 GCA_023441105.1 Pseudomonadota bacterium
CAAGCCCGCGAAGCGGCCGCGCGGGGCACCGGCCGCCGATGACGCGCTTCGCCGAGGGAACCGGCGCGCAGCGCCGGCGCAAGCGTATGAGCCGGGCGTCCTGCCTCGCCCCGCGGGCGTGCCGCAAAAGAAACCAGCCCGGAGGTCACCGACGCGCCAGGTCCTTGCGTATCACCTTCCCGGTCGCCGTCACCGGCAACGCGTCGATGAACTCCACCGCTCGCGGATATTCGTACGCCGAGAGGCGGTTGCGCACATGGTCCTGGATGCTGCGGACCAGCTCGTCGCTCGGGTCATGACCTTCGCGCAGGACGATGAACGCCTTGACGATCTCGGTGCGCTCCGCGTCCGGCACGCCGACCACGGCAGCCTCGCGGACGGCGGGATGGCTGATCAGGCAGTCCTCGATCGGTCCGGGGCCGATGCGGTAGCCGGCGCTGGTGATGACGTCGTCCATGCGGCCGACGAAACGCACGAAGCCGTCCTCGTCCATCACGCCGGAATCGCCGGTGACCAGGTGCTTGCCGATGAACTTCTCGCTGGTCGCCTGCGGATTGTTCCAGTAGCGAAGGAACATGACTGGATCCGGCGAGCGCACGGCGATGTGGCCGAGCTCGCCTGACGGCAGCAGCCGTCCGTCGTCGCCGATGACCTCCACCTGGTGCCCGAGTGCCGGCTTGCCGATCCAGCCGGGGGGCGTGTCGAACAGCGGAGAGCAGGCGGACACGATCATGTTGCATTCGGTCTGGCCGTAGAACTCGTGCAGCGTCAGGCCGAGCTCGCGACGGCCCCAGTCGAGCAGCTCCTTGCCGAGCGGCTCGCCACCGCTGGCGATCGAACGCAACGCCAGCGGCCAACGCGTGCGCGGCGACGGCACCAGCCGCAGCATCCGCAACGCGGTCGGTGGCAGGAAGGTGCAGGTGACCCGGTGGCGCGACATCAGGTCGAAGCCGGCTTCCGCATCGAACTTGGCGAAGCGGCGCGCGAGCACCGGGACGCCGTGGTGCCAGGCGGGCAGCAGCACGTCCAGCAGGCCGCCGATCCACGCCCAGTCCGCCGGCGTCCAGATGACATCGCCTTCCTGCGGAAAGCTGCCGTGCGACATCTCGACGCCCGGCAGGTGGCCGAGCAGGACGCGATGCGCATGCAGCACGCCCTTCGGCTTGCCGGTGGTGCCGGAGGTGTAGATGATCAGCGCCGGGTCTTCGGCGGCGGTGTCCACCGCTTCGAATGCCACCGATTCGCCGGCCATGGCGGCCTCGAGCGGCAGGATGGCGGCCCTTGCCGCACTTGCCGCACTTGCCGCAGCCGGATCGTCGGCGGCGGCACCTCGCGCCGCTGCGGCAACGGCCGGCTGCTCGACACAATAGATCCGCTCGAGGTTCGGCAACTGGTCGACCAGCGGCAGCACCTTCGGCAGGCCGCCGGCATCGGTGACCAGGATCCTGGCGCCGGAATCGGCCAGCCGATACTGCAGCGCCTCGGGACCGAACAGGGTGAACAGCGGTACCGCGATGGCGCCCGACTTGTAGGCCGCAAGGTGGGCGATGCCGGTCTCTGGCGCCTGCGGCAACAGGATCGCCACCCGGTCGCCGACGGCGAGGCCGGCGCGGCGCCAGCCGTTGGCGAGCCGGTTCGAAAGCTGCTTGAGCTCGTCGAACGACAACCGCCGCACCGCGCCGTCGGCGCCTTCGAAGATCAGCGCCAGCCGGCTGTCGCCGCGCGCCCAGCGGTCGCAGGCGTCGACGCCGATGTTGAAGCGCGCCGGCACCTGCCAGCGGAACGCATCGCGTGCCTGCCGGTATCGATCTGTGGTCGTCACTTCGCTTGCCTCCTGGTCGTCTGCCTTGCTCACGGTCGGTAGCGGCTCGCCGGCAGGCCCTGCGCCTCGACCTCCAGTGCCAGCACATGGCCGCTCAACGGCCGCGCCCGCAGCTCCGCGGCCGGTCGCCCCTCGCGGGCGCTGGTGATGAAGAGCGTGCGCAGGTCGGGCCCGCCGAAGGCGACCATCGTCGGGCAACGCACCGGCAGCGACAGGACCCGCACGATTCGTCCGTCCGGCGACAGCTGCAGGACGCGGCCGCCTTCGTATTGCGCGCTCCAGTAGCAGCCATCGCGATCGATCGCCGCGCCGTCCGGCCGGCCGCCGTAGTCGGATGCCTGGCGGTCGGCATCGGCCTGCCACCAGATCCGCCGGTTGCTGATGGAGCCGTCGCCAAGGTCGTAGTCGTGCGCGTACACCACATGCGCCGGCGTGTCGCTCTGATACAGGACCCGGCCATCCGGCGAGACGGCAAGGCCGTTCGACGTGGTCACGCCCCAGTCGCGCCAAGGTGGCACCAACACGCCGGGGCCGGTGACCGCCCGTGCCCGTCCGCGCGCCAGGCAGTAAAGGCCGGCGCTCGCCTCGCCCTTGGGCTCATAGAGGGTGCCGGCCCAGAAGCGGCCGCGCGGATCCACCGTGCCGTCGTTGAAGCGATAGCAACTCGGATCGAAAAGGGGCGCGCTCAATCGTTCGAGCCGCGCGCCGTCGAGATGGAAGCGGTGAAAGCCGCTGCGCAACGCCATGACGACGCTGCGGGGCCAGACCGGCGCCGGCGTGCCATCGGCCGGACGGCTCGCGGGCGACATCGGCCTGCCTGCCGGCGCGGGGCCGTCGCCCGACGCAGGCTGGCGCTCGGCGGCGAGCGCGTCGTCAGCCACCAGTCCGATGCAGCCGGGCTCCTCCGGCAACGGCCAGTCGCGCTGCTCCCCGCTGGCAACGTGCAGGCAATGCAGCTTGCGGCCGGCGATGTCCACCCACAGCAGCGCGGCGCTCGTCGGATCCCACACCGGGCTCTCGCCGAGCTCGCTGGCGCTCGCGGACACCACGCGCACCCCGGGGCAGGCGGCAGCGTCGGCTGGCGCGAGCTCAGGCCGGTGTGTTCCAGCAGGCCAGCGCTTCACGGGTGGCGGCCACGATGTCGGCACGGGCGCGACTGACGACCAGCGAATCCCTGGCGAGCCAGGTGCCGCCAACCGCGGCCACGCAGCCGAGCGCCTTCCAGCTGACCATGTTGGCGAGGGTCACGCCCCCGGTGGGTATGAAGTCGAGATCGCCGTTGCGGGCGGGCCGCAAGGCGCTCGCGATCGCCTGCAGCGCCGGCGGTCCCCCCGCCGCCATGGCCGGGAAGAACTTCAACAGGTTGTACCCGGCCTGGCAGGCACGCATCACTTCGCCGGCCGTCGCCACGCCGGGCACCCACGGCATGGCCTGCTCGTGCATGGCCTGCGCCAGCGCCTCCGTGAAGCCGGGCGAGACGCACATCGTGGCGCCGGCATCGCGAACCACCGCCACCTGCGCCGGCTCGAGCACCGTGCCGGCAGCCACCTTCATGGCGGGAAAGCGCGCGGCCACCGTCTCCAGTGCCTTCAGCGACGCAGGCGTGCGCAGCGTGATCTCGATCTGCTGCAGGCCGGCTTCCTGGAACGCACCGGCGACGAACAAGGCGGCCTCCGGGTCGTCGACCACGACGACCGGCAGCACCGGCGCGACCAGCCAGGCCGAGGGTGTTTCGGGCTTCATCAAATCCTCCGCCTGTTAATCTTATTGCATTGCCGCCGCCTCCCGCCCGGCATCCCGCTCACGGACCCGAGATGACCGAGAACACCCCGCGACCGGTCGACCCGGTGGAGCCGTTCACCTTCGTGCTGCACGGCTCCTCCGGCGACCTCAGCCGCCGCAAGATCCTTCCGGCGCTCGCCCATCTCGCGGCGGAGGGCTACTTCAGGCCCGAAAGCCGGATCATCCTGGCGCAGCGCCAGCCGGTCTCCCCCGAGGAGGCGCTCGCGCAGGAGGACCAGTTCCTGGCAGACATCGGCGAGGAAGCCGCGCGCAAGTCGCTGCCGGCCTTGAAGCCACACCTCGACACGGTGTCGCTGTCGCTCGGCGGACCCGACGCCAAGGCGAGCCTCGACCGGGCGGTGGCGGGCAAGCCGGAGCCGGTGGTGCACTACGCCGCCCTGCCGGCCTCGCGCTTCGTCGACCTGATGGCGTTGATCGACGGACCGCGTGATCCGGGGCGGCTGCGCGTCGTGCTGGAAAAGCCGCTCGGCCGTTCCGGCGAGGATTCGCAGCGCATCGAGGACGTGGTGGCGCAGCACCTCGATGAATCCCAGGTCTACCGGATCGATCACTACCTCGGCAAGCAGGCGGTGCAGAACCTGGTGGCCCTGCGCCTGGGCAACCTGATCTTCGAGCCGCTGCTCAATCGCGAGCATGTCGCGCAGGTGCAGATCACCATCGCCGAGGACCTCGGCGTCGAGGATCGCGCCGATTTCTACGAGCAGAGCGGCGCGCTGCGCGACATGGTCCAGAGCCACATGCTGCAATTGCTTGCCACCCTGGCGATGGATCCGCCGATCAGCCTCGATGCCGACGCGCTGCGCGACGAAAAGCTCAAGGTGCTGCGCGCGCTCAAGGTGCCGCGGGCGGGCGGGCGCGATTCCGACATCGTCATCGGCCAGTACGTTGCCGGCCATATGAACGGCCGCCCGGTGCCCGGCTACCAGCAGGAAGAAGGCGTGCCGCCGCGCTCGCTGACCGAATCGTTCGTGGCACTGAAGACCGAGGTGAACAACTGGCGCTGGGCCGGCGTGCCGTTCCTGCTGCGCACCGGCAAGCGCATGCCGTCACGGTTGGCGGAAATCGTGGTGCAGTTTCGCGAAGTCCCGGTGCAGCTGTACACGCCGCTCGGCGGAACCTGGTCGGGCAACCGGCTGGTCGTCAGCCTGCAGCCGGAGGACAGCCTGCAGCTTCACCTGCTCGCCAAGACGCCGGGCCAGCGCGATTGCCTGCAGCCGGTGGCACTCAACCTGGACTTCTCCGACGCCTGGCGGATCCCGGTGCGCGACGCCTACGAGCGGCTGCTGACGGACATCCTGCGCGGCCGCTTGTTGCTGTTCCTGCGCCGCGACGAGGTCGCTGCGCAATGGGCCTTCATCGACCAGCTGCGTCACGAGCTGCAGGATAGGGGGGTGCGTCCGCTCGCCTATCCCGCCGGCAGCTACGGTCCGCCCGAGGCGACGTCGCTCGCCTTCCGGTCGGGCGGCGCCTGGTCGGAGTCGCTCAAGCTGGCCGGTGAATGACGGCGGCGCCCGCATCGAAGCGCCGCACCAGCTCCGCCACGATTTCCGCCACCGGCGGCGTCACGTCGATCTCCCAGCCGCTCCCCGGCTCGAGCGGCTCGAGAGTGGCGAGCTGGCTGTCCAGCAGCGACGGCGGCATGTAGCGGTGCTGGCGCGCGGCGGCGCGCGCGGCAAGCAGCTGCCGGCTGCCCGTGAGCAGCACCAGCTGTACGCCGGCGACGCCGGCCGTCAGCCGGCGCCGGTAGCTTCGCTTGAGCGCGGAGCAGGCAAGCACCACCGCCGCGTCCTGCGCCGCCGCCTCCTGCAGCGTCTGGTTGAGGCGGTCCAGCCATGGCCAGCGGTCGGCGTCCTCGAGCGGCACGCCGCGCGCCATCTTGTCGACGTTGGCCTGGGGGTGGAAATCGTCGGCGTCGAGGAAGCGCGCGCCGATGCGACCGGCGAGCGCCTGCGCGACCGTCGTCTTGCCGCTGCTCGAAACCCCCGAGATGATGATGCGCTTCGCTTCCAATACCGCGCCTCCCTGGAACGGGCCGATGCTATCGCAGCTGCGGCAGCCGGCGGTGGTATCGTGCAGTGCGCCGGTGGGCCTGGTGGCACCGGGCGCCTTCCCCGAGGCCCCCAGGAATGCAGCCCAGCCA
>JAEZQX010000167.1 GCA_023441105.1 Pseudomonadota bacterium
CCGCACGGCTGGGGCGGCGCAGCCGGGGGCGGCGGCGCAGCCGACCGTGGTCGCCGCCAGGCCGCCGGAGCGGATGGCGCAGAACAAGATCCAGTGCGACGCCTGCCCGGTGCTGTGCCAGATCAGCGAAGGCCGGCTGGGCGCGTGCGATCGCTGGGGCAACGTCGCCGGCCGCCTGACCCGCACCGATCCGGTGGTGCTGATGCAGCGCGGCGACATCGACGTGGTGGCGACGCAGGCAGGCGAGGGCGGGCTGATCTCGGCGCCGCCGCAAGCGAACGCGGCCGCCGGCGGGCTGTTCGTCTCTGGCGTCGCCAGCGGCACCACCTATCCGGACTACAAGCCGGCGCCCTTCATCGTCGCCAGCCGGCATCGCGGCGTCGACATGGTGACGGTGGTCACCGAAGGCATCTTCAGCTATTGCAGCTTCAAGGTGAAGATCGACACCGATCGCTACCTCGGGCCGGAGCAGGCGACGGTGCGCCACAAGGGCGAGGCGGTCGGCCATGTCGGCACGATGGAATACGGCTCGCAGTTCCTGTCGCTCGGCGGCGTGCACCATCTCACCGGTGGCTCGAAGAAGGAGGGACGGGTCACCTGCGAGCTGATGATGAACCTCGGCAACAAGCAGGCGGTCGAGCTCGAGATCGAAGGCGGTGCCGTGCTCAGCGTGCAGGCCGATCGCCCGCCGGTGATCAATGGCGTCGAGGAGCGGCGGATGCGGGTCGGCTGCGGCTCGGCCACCATCGGCATCTTCGCGCAGCAATGGTTCGACCAGGTGGACGAGGTGGTGGTGGTGGACGACCACATCACCGGCGTGCTGACCGAGCACCAGGCGGGGCGCTGCCTCGACATGCCGGCATCGGGCATCCGCATGCGCGGGCGCAAGTCGACGCCCGGGCGCTACTTCCAGGTCGCCGAGCCCGGCACCGGCTGGGGCGGCACCAACATCAGCGATCCGTTGTCGATCGTCGAAGGCTGGGATCCGAAGACGGCGAGAGCGGGCCTGCGCCTGCTGATGGTCTCCACCACCGGCGAGGATGCCGAATACTTCGTGCTCGACGAGCAGCTGGTGCCGCGCAAGGCGCCGATGCCCGAAGGCGTGCGCAAGGTGGTCGAGCGCATCGGCGAGAACTGCGAGCCGGCGCTGGCCACCGTGCTGTTCGTCGGCGGCGCCGGCGGCAGCCTGCGCGCCGGCGTCACCGAGAACCCGATCCTGCTGACCCGTTCCATCAAGAGCCTGCTCACCCGGGTCACCTGCGGCGGAGCGCCGGCCTACATCTGGCCCGGCGGCGGCATCACCGTCATGGTGGATGTCGCCCGCATGCCCGACCTGTCCTTCGGTTCGGTGCCGACGCCGGCCATCGTCGCGCCGATCGAATTCAGCATGCGTCGCGAGGACTATCGCGCCCTCGGCGGCCACATGGAGCGCATCCGGAACCTCGACGACATCGTCGGCCAGGAGCCGCACCGGGTCATCCCGTGGGACGGAAGCAACCCCTGGCCGCTGGAGCGCCTGGCCTGAGGCCGCCGGCTGCCGGCGGCCCCAGCCGACGGCCGCTGGATGACAACCGCTGGCTGTTCCAGCACGGGCCGATCGACCTGGTGATCGGCTGCGACGGCGATGCCGCGACGTGCCGCGAGGCGATCGACGATGCCTGGCGGCGCTTCGCCGGCGTGCTTGCCGAACTGGTGCCGGTGCTGGCGCAGTTGCGCAGCCCGGTGACCGCGCCGCCGAGCTGGACGCCGGATGCCGCCGCGACGCCGATCGCCGCGCGCATGGTCGCGGCCTGCCGGCCCTTCGCCGAACGTCACCGGCTGTTCATCACGCCGATGGCGGCCGTCGCCGGTGCGGTTGCCGACGAGATCGCCACCTGCTTTGCCCGCGACGGCATCCGTCGCGCCTATGTCAACAACGGCGGCGACATCGCGCTGCATCTCGTGCCCGGCGAACGCTACGAGCTGGGCGTCGTGACGCGGCTGGAGGCACCGGCCATCGACGGCCGCTTCAGCATCGATGCGGCGGCGCCGGTGCGGGGCGTCGCGACCTCGGGCTGGCGGGGCAGGAGCTTCTCGCTCGGCATCGCCGATGCGGTCACCGTGCTGGCGGCGACCGGGGCCGCCGCCGCCGCTGCCGCCACGCTGGTGGCCAACCGGGTCGATGTCGCCAGCCCGGCAGTCACACGCCGTCCTGCCAACCAGCTGAAGGACGACACCGATCTGGGTGAGCTGCTGGTGACGGTGGCGGTGGGGAGGTTGTCGCAGGTGGAGGTTGCGCAGGCGCTGGCAGCGGGTGCGGCCTTCGCCGAGCAGCTGCGGCAGGAGGGTCTGATCGCGGCAGCGGCGTTGTCGCTGAATGGCGAGGCGCGCGTGGTGCGCGCCCGACCGTAGGCACGAAGCGCGCGCTACAACACCGCAACGAATCCGGTCGAGCCGAATACCGGCGCAATACATTCGCCGCGCAGACTTCCGCTGACTCGGAGGGCGGCGTCGATGTCCTCCTGCAACGTCCGGAGGACATCATGCCGACCCCCATCGATCTGCTGCTCGACCCGCTCACTTGGATCCTGCTGGCGATGTTCGCCGGGCTGGCCGCCTGGGAAGCGCTCGCACCGGGCCGCGAGCTGCCGCGGGTGCGCGGCTGGACGGCCCGTGCGCTGATTTCGTTTCTCGTCTACTTCCTGCTCTCGTCGTACCTGCCGCTACTCTGGGCCGAAACGCTGGCGCCCCTGCAGTGGTTCGATCTCTCGGCATGGCCGACCTGGGCCGCAGCCGGCGTTGGACTGCTCTTCTACGAGGCCGGCGCCTACGCATGGCATCGCTCGATGCACCGCTTCACGCCGCTGTGGCGCCTGCTGCACCAGATGCATCACAGCTCGGAGCGCCTCGACGTCGTCAGCGCCTACTGGTTCAGCCCGCTCGACATGGTCACCTGGACGCTGCTGCCGAGCCTGATCCTGACGATAATCGGCGTGCCGGCCCAGGCCGCGACGATTACGCTGCTGACGGTCGCCTTCCTGGCCATGTTCCAGCATGCCAACGTCCGCACCCCGCGCTGGCTCGGCTATCTGGTGCAGCGCCCCGAGATGCATGTGGTGCATCACGCCCGCGGCATCCACCGCTACAACTACGCGGACCTGCCGTTCCTCGACCTGCTGTTCGGCACGTTCCGCAACCCGGCCGGCTATGAGCATGCGACCGGTTTCTGGGACGGCGCCTCGTCGCAGATCGTGGACATGCTGTTGCTGCGCGATGTGTCGCAGGAGGTACGGAAATGAGCACCGCCGAAACAGCTGATCGCGAGCGCCTCGTCGGCGCCGCGCTTCCCCTCGACCGCCGGTCGCCATACGCAGTCCGGGAGGTACGGCTACCCGGTCGCCTGACGATGCAGTACGTCGAGCACGGTCCGAGCGACGGTGTGCCGGTCGTCGCGCTGCACGGCGTGACCGACTCCTGGCGATCGTTCGAACCGGTCCTGCCGCACCTGCCCGGCACGCTGCGCGTCTTCGCCTTGAGCCAGCGCGGGCACGGTGACAGCGAGGCGCCCGCATCGGGCTATACGTTGGCGGACTTCGCCGACGACGTCATCGCCTTCCTCGACGCGCAGCGGCTCGAGCGCGCGATCATCGTGGGCCATTCGATGGGCTCGGCCAACGCGCTGCGGCTGGCAATCGACCACCCGCAGCGAGTGGCAGGTTTGGGACTGCTCGGCGCCTTCGCCGGCTTTCGCGACAACGCCGAGCTCAAGGCCTTCTGGCAGAACGACCTCGTCAAGCTCGCCGACCCGGTCGGTTTCGCCTTCGCGCGCGACTTCCAGGCCAGCACGCTCGCCCAGCCCGTGCCGCCGGCGTTCTTTGAGGTCGTGATGGCGGAATGCCTGAAGTGTCCGGCAAGGGTCTGGCGCGATGCATTCGCCGGCATGTTCGGGGACAGCTTCGTCGAGCAACTGGCCGCGGTCACCGCGCCGACCCTGCTGCTGTGGGGCCGGCATGATGCGTTCTGCCAGCACGCGGATCAGCAGCGGCTGCTCGCCGGGATCGCCGGCTCGCGCCTCGTCGAATACGCCGATGCCGGGCATGCACTGCACTGGGAGGAACCGGCGCGGGTCGCCGCCGACCTCGCCGACTTCGCCCTGCGCTGCAGCCGCGAGCACAGGATGTCGTAGACGCCGCCGCAGACGCGGTCGAAACGCCGCGGACGGCGAGCGGGGAACGGCGCGCAGCGCGAAGTGGCTCAGCAACAAGCCTGCCGCCGGCGGCCGCTGCCTGTCGGGGTCAGGCCGACAGGGCTTGCATTTGGCGGTACAGGTCGGCCTTTCCCTCGAAGCCGATCCCGGGCAGGTCGGGCATGGTGACATGGCTGTTCTCGACCCTCACGCCATCGGGGAAGCCGCCAAACGGCTGGAACAGGTCGGGGTATGACTCGTTGCCGCCCAGTCCCAGGCCGGCCGCGATGTTCAGCGACATCTGATGGCCGCCATGCGGGATGCAGCGGCTGGCCGACCAGCCGTGCTCCTTCAGCATGTCGAGTGTGCGCAGGTATTCGACCAGGCCGTAGCTCAGCGCGCAGTCGAATTGCAGCCAGTCACGGTCCGGGCGCATGCCCCCGTAGCGGATCAAGTTGCGCGCGTCCTGCATCGAGAAGAGGTCCTCTCCGGTGGCCATCGGATTCTTGTAGTAGTTGCGGAGCGTTGCCTGCAACTCGAAGTCAAGGGGATCGCCCGGCTCCTCATACCAGAACAGGTCGTACTGCGACAGTGCCTTGGCATAGGTGACCGCGGTGTCGAGGTCGAAGCGACCGTTGGCGTCCACGCAGAGCTTCTGCCCGTCTTGCAGCACTTCCATGATGGAGTCGATCCGGCGGAGGTCTTCGTCGAGTGAGGCGCCGCCAATTTTCTTCTTGACGACCGTGTAGCCGCGGTCGATGTAGCTGCGCATCTCATCCTTCAGCTTGCCGTGGTCCTGCCCAGGGTAGTAGTAGCCGCCTGCCGCGTAGACGAAGATCTTGCGGTTGGGCTTGCCGTCCCCGTAGCGGTCCGCGAGGAACTGGAACAGCGGCTTGCCCGCGATCTTGGCGACAGCGTCCCAGACCGCCATGTCGATGGTTCCGATCGCCACCGACCGCTCACCGTGGCCGCCAGGCTTCTCGTTGGTGAACATCGCGTTCCAGATCCTGTGGGGATCCAGGTTGTCGCCGGTGTCGTTGACGAGGGAAGCCGGGTTTGCTTCAATGATCCGAGGGATGAAGCGCTCACGCATCAGCTTGCCCTGGCCATATCGGCCATTGGAATTGAACCCATAGCCGACCACCGGCTTGCCGTCACGAATGACGTCGGTGATGACAGCCACCAGGCTCAACGTCATCTTGCTGAAGTCGATGTAGGCGTTTCGGATGGGCGAACTTATGGCGAAAGTCTTTTCGCGGATTTCGACGATCTTCATGGCGTGCTCCTCGGTGCCTGGGTGAGAAGCTGGATGGTCGGCTTCGCCGCTTCTTTAGGCCAATGCTCCTTTCGGCTTGTTTGATGCACTGGACGAACCGCCCATGAATCTGGTCTGGCTCGAAGATTTCCTTGCACTTGCCGCCACGGGCAATTTCTCGCGCGCGGCGGAGGAGCGCCACAGTTCGCAGCCTGCGTTCAGCCGACGGATTCGCGCCTTGGAGGAGTGGATCGGCGCCGAGCTGTTCGATCGCAGTTCTCAGCCGGCTCGGTTGACCGAGGTTGGCGAGTGGTTCATGGGCGTGGCACAGGAGCTGATCGCACGGGTAGCCCGGGTTCCGGGAGACGCAAGAACGGTCGCCCAGGCGAATTCTCACACCTTGCGCATCGCTTCCACGCACGTGCTCTCGTTCACGTTCCTGCCGCGCTGGCTGCGGGGACTCGAATCGATCATGGATCTAGGGCCGGTGGAGCTGATGTCCGACGTGCTTCAGCGCTGCGAGGCGCTGATGCTACAGGGCAAGGTGCAGTTCGTTCTGAGTCACTCGCATCCTGACGCCCGCGGAGCGCTGGATCGCATGCCGTTCAGTTCGACAACCGTTGGCGAAGACGTCCTGATCGCAGTGTCTGCTCCCGGCAAGGACGGCAAGCCACTTCATCGACTTTCCCGGAAAGCCGATTCCCCCGTTGCGGTGCTCAAGTACACCGGTGAATCGGGGCTCGGACGCATCATGCAAGCCGTTGCCGGCCGCAGGCTGGCGCTTCTCCCGATGAAGACCGTCCTCACTGCGCATCTTGCCTCCGTGTTGCGGACCATGGCGCTCGATGGGAGAGGTGTCGCCTGGCTGCCCCGCACCCTGGTGGAGGAGGACATCATCGATGGGCGGGTTGTCGCTGCTGCAGGCGGGGACTGGGACATTCCAGACATCCCCCTGCAGATCAGGCTGTATCGGGATGCTCCGCTGCTTGGCAAGGCCGCGGAGGAGTTCTGGGCGAAGGTGCGAAGGGCCTAGTCACTCCTGCCCGCTGCGCAGCCGCTCGACCGTCGCATCGATCAGCGCCCGCGAGATGCTGATCCGCGGTGGCGGCATCCCGGGCAGGTCGTCGATGTCGAACCACTGCGCATCGGCGATCTCGGCCGGATCGGCGGCGATATCGCCGGCTTTCCAGCGGGCGGTGAACGCGATCATCAGCGAGTTCGGAAACGGCCAGCTCTGGCTGCCGAAATAGCGCAGGTCGTGCACCTCGACGCCGACTTCCTCGCGCACCTCGCGATGGATGGCATCCTCGATCGACTCGCCGGCCTCCAGGAAGCCGGCAAGGGCGCTGTAGCGGCCGGGCGGAAAGCTCACGCCGCGCGCGAGCAGCAGCTGGCGTCCGCGATGGATCAGCACCATCATCGCCGGGCAGATGCGGGGATAGACGGACAGGCCGCAGCCGCTGCAACGCAGGGCGCGCTCGCCCGGAACCCGCTCGGTAGGCGTGCCGCAGGCGCCACAGAAACGATGCGTGCGTTCCCACTCCAGCAGCTGCACGCCGCGCATTGCGATCGCGAGGTGCGCGTCCTGCAGTACGCCGAACCAGCTGCGCAGCCCACCTGCGCGCCACCCCGCCGGCAGGGAGGTTGGCTCGGAGCCCTCCGCCACGGCAATGGCGAGGTGGGTCACGCCATTGTGACGGCCGATCACGTGGCGCCGAGCCGCGACCAGTCCCGCTTCCTCGTACGCCTCCCACGGCAGCAGCGACGGCGAGTCGGCGAGCTGGACCAGCCGGTCACCGATGAAGACATGGGCAATCGCGTCGCCTTCGACGTCGCCGTGATGGTCGGGCAGGAACCCGGGAGGCGTGATGATCATGCCGATCATTCTAGCGCCGGCTCGCCCGGAACCTCGGCCCGCGCTAGCCGGGGACTCCCGCTGGTCGCATGACCGGACCGGTGCCCTGCAGGGTGCGAGAAGTCGACCCGGCTTCGATCCTGGTTCCCACGCCGGCATAGAGATAGCGTTCGCCGAACACCTTCCTGAGCTCGGTGAAGGTCGGCTCGCCGGTGCAGTGACCCGGCGCGACCTGGCGGACCCGGTAGGTGTCGCGCATCATCGAGATGACGCTGGCGATCTCGGGATCCTTCGCGACCACCAGGTGCAGGCCGCCGGCAACCAGGAGGATCCTGGCGTCGATGGCAGCCACGGCCTGCAGGATCCGATCGATCCCAGGGTGGGAGCAGCCGACCACGACGACCATCCCATCGGGCGTCTGGATGGCCAGCGACAGTTCCCGCAGCTCGAGGGTCCCCGGCTTGTCGGATACGAGGGAGATCAGGTGCATGCCCGGCGCGATTTCGGTGGTCCTGTCGATCAGGGTGATGTCGGCCTGTGGCCAGGCACTGCCGAAATGCATCACGTCGGGCGGTGCGCCACCGTAGTACTGCTGCATCGCGGGCAGCGATGCGTCCCGGCGATAGAAGCTGCCCGGCAGGTCGGCGCCGTAGACTCCGAAGCCTTCCTTCGGCGCATAGATCTTGACCTTCGGGTTGATTTGGAGCAGGCGGCTCAGGCCGCCCATGTGGTCGCCGTGCCGGTGCGACATGACCACGAAGTCGAGCCTTGTCAGATCGACCCCCAGCGCCTTCGCATTGTCGGCCAGGATGGCGCCGTCGTTGCCGGTGTCGAACAGGATGCGCTTGCCGCCGGCCTCGACCAGCGCCGCATAGCCCCAATCCTTCTGCAGACGCGGCGTGTTGCCGAAGGCGTCGTACAACACCGTGATGACCGCCTTGCCGGGATCTACGCCCGCCGCGGGCGCCGCCGGAGTGCCGGCACAACCGGCGAGCAGGATGCAGAGTGCGCCGGCCATTCCGACCAGGATCGACTTGCCGTTCATCGAGTTCTCCGTTGCACGCCCGGAGGGAAGAAACGACCGGCGATTGCCTGGTGGGCCGGTCAAGGACGCACGAGTCAGGTTGCGTGCGTGGCTTGCCGTGCTCTCCCGCTCCGGCTCCGGGAATCGGGGCGCGCCGGACGAGTACACAGTCAAGTTTCTACTCGCATTGCGGCCGGAAGGCAAGCTGGCGTAGCTGGGTGAATCGGGATCTGGCGCGACGTGCCGGCAGGTGTTGCCGGCTCCGGTGGTTGCGGCTCAGTTGCCTGACGGGACGTGGGCGCCGGCGTTGAACCAGCGGCCGATCAGCGCTCGCTCCTCCTCGGTGATCTGGGTGGCATTGCCGAGCGGCATCAGCCGCATCAGCACGACCTGCTGATAGATCTGCTGCGCCTGCCTGGCGATCGCCTGCTGAGTGTCGACGCGCACGTTCTTTTGCGCGATGCTGGCGTTGTGGCAGAGCACGCAGCGCTGGTCGATGATCGCCTTGACCTGCGCAAAGGTCGCGCTGCCGTCGGCCGCCGCGTCGGCTGACGATGCGCCGCTCGCCTTGCTGTCGCCCGCAGTGCCGATCGCCATGCCTGCCGGGCCGGCGGCGGTCGGAACCTGCTGCGGCGCCAGCCAGGCGACCAGCGCCAGGATGACGGCGATGCCGCCGGCCCACCAGCCCCAGCGGATCACGCCCTTGTGGCGCAGCAGGAAGAACTGCCGGATCAGCACGCCGGCCAGCATCAGCAGCACCAGCACCAGCCAGTTGTGCTTCGCCTGGTAGAGCATGCCGTAGTGGTTCGACAGCATCGCGA
>JAEZQX010000182.1 GCA_023441105.1 Pseudomonadota bacterium
GGTGAACAGGAGGACGCGGCGGGCATTCTCCGAGAAGACCGCAAAATTCACGCCGCGGTCGGTGCAGGTGGCGCCGAGGGGATGGGGAGAACCCGGTTCGAGCGCTTCGGCACCCTCCGACAGGAGCAACTCCGGCGCGTGCGGCAGCGGCGTCACCGGACCGCCCTCCGGTCGCGGGGGCCGCGCTGCGGCGGCCGTGCGGTGGCGACCATCATATCGCCAGCGGCTTCACGTTCCAGATCTGCTCGGCGTACTCGCGGATCGTGCGATCGCTGGAGAACGGGCCCATGCCGGCGACGTTGAGGGCGGCGCAGCGGTTCCAGGCATCCGGCCGGTCGTACAGCGTGTCGACCCTGGCATGGGTGGCGACATAGTCGGCGAAGTCGGCCAGCAGCAGGTAGGTGTCCTGCCGCAGCAGCGAGTCGACGATCGGCCGGAAGCGGCCGCTGTCGTCCGGCGAGAAGAAGCCGTTGCCGATCTGGTCGATCACCTGGCGCAGTTCGGCATTCTCCTCGTAGTGGCGCATCGGATCGTAGCCGTTGGCCTTGATCCGGGCGACTTCCGGCGTGCGATGACCGAAGATGAAGATGTTCTCGGCGCCGACGTTGTCGTGGATCTCGATGTTGGCGCCATCCATGGTGCCGATGGTCAGCGCGCCGTTCAGCGCCAGCTTCATGTTGCCGGTGCCCGAAGCTTCGGTGCCGGCGGTGGAGATCTGCTCGGACAGGTTGGCCGCCGGCATGATGATCTCGGCGGCGGTCACGCTGTAGTTCGGCACGAACACCACCTTCAGCCGGCCGTTGAGCCGCGGGTCGTGGTTGACCTTGGCCGCGACGTCGTTGATCAGCTTGATGATCAGCTTGGCCATGCGGTAAGCGGATGCCGCCTTGCCGGAGAAGATGAAGGTGCGCGGTGTCCAGTCGTGATCCGGCCTGGCGATCATCGCGTTGTAGCGATGCACGATGTGCAGCAGGTTCAGCAGCTGGCGCTTGTACTCATGGAAGCGCTTGACCTGCACGTCGAACATCGAGCTGGGGTCGATGCGGACGCCGCCGCGCTCGTGCACCCATTCCGCGAACCGCAGCTTGTTGCGCATCTTGGCGTCGGCGAAGGCGCGGATGAAGGACGGGTCGTCGACGTGCTTGCGCAAGCCCGCCAGGCGATCGAGCTCGATCCGCCAGTCGGGTCCGATGCGGGCATCGATCAGCGCCGACAGGTCGCGGTTCGCATTGGCGAGCCAGCGCCGCGGCGTGATGCCGTTGGTCATGTTGCAGAAGCGGCCGGGGAAGATGCGCGCGAAGTCGGCGAAGATCGTCTCGACCAGCAGGTTGCTGTGCAGCTGCGACACGCCGTTGACCTTGTGGCTCGCGACCACGCTGAGATAGGCCATGCGCACCCGGCGCTCGCCGGTCTCGTCGATCAGCGACACCCGGCGCAGCAGGTCGGGATCTTCGCCGAAGCGCGCCCGCACGTCGTCGAGGAAGCGGCGGTTGATCTCGAGGATGATCTCCATGTGCCGCGGCAGCACGCTGCGCATCATGCCCACCGGCCAGGTCTCCAGCGCTTCCGGCATCAGCGTATGGTTGGTGTACGAGAAGACCTGGGTGGATTGCTGCCACGCGTCGTCCCACGGGATGCGATGGACGTCCACCAGCAGCCGCATCAGCTCCGGCACCGCGATCGCCGGGTGGGTGTCGTTGAGGTGGATCGCCACCTGCTCGGACAGCTCGTTGAAGCGCGCATGGTTGTGCATGTAGCGCCGCAGGATGTCCTGCAGCGACGCGCTGACGAAGAAGTACTCCTGGCGCAGGCGCAGCTCCCGGCCCTGGTGGCTCGAGTCGTCGGGATAGAGGACGCGGGTGACGTTCTCCGACTGGTTCTTGCTGGCCACCGCCCGCATGTAGTCGCCCTGGTTGAACATCGCCAGGTCGAGGCTTTGCGAAGCCTTGGCGTGCCACAGCCGCAGCGTGTTCACCGCCTTGGTGCCGTGGCCCGGGATGATCATGTCGTAGGCCATCGCCAGCACCTGCTCGGTGTCGATCCAGCGCGCCCCGTCGTCGCCGTCGTGCTGCACGATGCCGCCGAAGTGGATCGGGAAGGTCACCTGCGGGCGCGGGAACTCCCAGGGGTTGCCGTTCTTCAGCCAGTCGTCGGGCTGCTCGACCTGGTAGCCGTTGTGGATGTGCTGCGCGAACATGCCGTAGTCGTAGCGGATGCCGTAGCCGAAGCTCGGCAGCGCCAGCGTCGCCATCGAATCGAGGAAGCAGGCGGCGAGCCGGCCGAGGCCGCCGTTGCCCAGGCCGGGATCCGGCTCCTGGTCGCGCGCTTCGTCGATGTCAAGCCCTGATTCCATCAGGGTCTTGCCGAGGTCGTCGTAGAGCCCGATCGACATCAGCGCGTTGGTGAGCGTGCGGCCGATCAGGAATTCCATCGACAGGTAGTAGACCCGCTTGGACTTCTGCTCGTACTGCTTGCGGGTCGTCTCCATCCAGCGTTCGACCAGCCGGTCGCGGGCGACCTGGGCCAGCGCGGTGAACCAGTCCGCCTGGGTTGCCGTGGCCGGATCCTTGCCCACCGAGTAGAGCAGGCGGTTGGCGACGTAGTGGCGCAGCGATTCCGGATCGTTCTGGTTGACCGGGTCGAAGCGGAAGTTCTCGACGTTGACGCGATTGAGCATATCGGGGACGGCGGCTGGGGCTGGCGAGCAAACCACCATTTTCACTCCATGCGCAGCGAATGACCAATCGCCTGTCCCGCCCGCGCCATCCGTTCGTCGGCGCGTCACCGCAGCGGCGCAGAATCGGCTATGCGTGCGATCCGGCAGTCAGGTAGTCCGGACCGTCGCGCCGATGTGGCCTTCACGCCACGCCGTCGCACGGTGCCGGCAGGGGGCCGGCGACTCGCGCGACACGCCGTGGCCGGCCGGCGCCGGCTCGCGCTATGGCTCGGGTGGCGGCGGCAGTCGCGGCAGCAG
>JAEZQX010000535.1 GCA_023441105.1 Pseudomonadota bacterium
CCAGCAGGGTGAGCTTGGGCTTGTCGTGCCGGTACACCTGCGCCAGCTCGCGCAGCGTGGTCTGCATCTTGATGGCGCGCGGGCGGGCCGGGCGGTGACGAAGGTGCCGCGACCCTGTTGCGGCGACACCAGCCCTTCCCGGTGCAGCAGCTCGATCGCCTGCCGCACCGTCACCCGGGCCAGCGAGAATTCCTCGATCAGCTGCTCGAGCGACGGCAGCCGGCTGCCCGGCCCCCAGACGCCCCGTTCGATCCGCCCCCGCAGCAGATCGGCCAGCTGTGCATAGCGGGGCAAGGGGCTGTGCCCGAACAGCGGCTTGGCGCCAGGGATTTCTGGTGCACCCTTGGCGCTGCGCGCCTTCCCGCCGAGCGGGAGCGAGCCCTCCTTCGGGCGGCCGTGCGGAGGGCTCATGCGCACGGAGCAGCAGGTGGTGTCGGGAGAAACTGTCGAATAGACATCCCATCTATAGTACGATCAGCCCAGTCGCCGGACAATGCCGGCCGCGCGCCGCCGCCGGGTGGGCCGGCGTGGCCGGAGCCAGCGCCCCCCGGACGAGCACGACCAGACACAGGAGACCGTTGCCGGATGCCGAATCCTCCCGCGCCGAATGCCACGCCGGCCGCCCGATTGCCGGCTGGCGCCCTGCCGCAGGCGACGCCGGCGGTCACGGCCGCGCCCGCTGGTGGCCTGACCGGACCAGGGGCCGGCGGCAGCCCGGCATGGCTGTTCCTGCGGCGCGCCGCGATGATCGCCGTACCCTGGACCATCATCGTGCTCGCCTGGTATGCGATCGCCTATTCCGGCCTGATCAACCCCGGCCTGGTTCCCACGCCCCATGCGGTGGCGAGCCGCTTCTGGGAGTTGCTGACGCAGGGGCGCCTGCTGTCCGACATGTGGATGTCGACCCAGCGAGTATTTCTTGGCGTGGCCAGCGGCATCGTGGTGGCGGTGCCGGTCGGCTTCGTGCTTGGCTGGTACCGGGAGATCCGGCGCTACATCGACCCGCTGATCAACTTCTTCCGGGCGCTGCCGCCGATCGCGCTGATCCCGCTGGTCATCGTCTACTTCGGCATCGGCGAATCGGCCAAGATCGTGATCCTGTTCTACGCCTCCTTCTTCGCCGGCGTGATCGTGATGTACGAGGGGGTGGCCCAGATCAGCCCGATCTTCATCCGGGTGGCGAGGACGCTCGGCGCCAGCGACGGCGAGGTGTTCCGCAAGGTGGTCCTGCCGCTGGCCGTGCCGCACATCCTCACCGCCCTGCGGGTGGCGCTCGGCGTCGCCTGGGCGACGCTGGTGGCCTCCGAGCTGATCGCCGCGCAGCAGGGCCTCGGCGCGCTGATCCAGAACGCCTCCAGCTTCTTCCAACTCGACATCATCTACGTCGGCATCATCTGCATCGGCCTGATCGCGCTGGTGATGGACCTGATCCTGCGCGCCGCCAGCCGGCGGCTGGTCGCCTGGCAGGACCGGATCGCATGAGCGCCGCCGCACGGCCGCCCGAAGGCGGCGCGTTCTCCCCCGGGGAGATGGGCGCGCAGCGTCCAGAGGGTAGTCCATTCACCGCCGCCGCCCGGCCGCCCGAAGGCGGCGCCACCCGCATCAGCTTCGATCGCGTGACGGTCGAGTTCCCCACCGCCCGCGGTCCGCTGCGGGTGGTCGACGACGTCTCCTTCACCGTCGCCGATCGCGAGTTCGTCTCGATCATCGGGCCGTCCGGCTGCGGCAAGACGACCATGATGAACATCGTCGCCGGCTTCGTGCAGCCCAACAGCGGCAGCGTGCTCCTCGACGGCAAGCCGATCGCCGGGCCCGGCCCGGAGCGCGGCGTCATCTTCCAGGAGTACGGCGTCTTTCCCTGGCTCACGGTCGAGGACAACATCGGCTTCGGCCTGACGCTGGCGGCCAACCGCACCGATCCGGCCCGGCGCAAGGAGATCTGCCAGCGTTACATGCGCCTCATGGGCCTCAGCGACTTCGCCCACGCCTATCCCAAGACCTTGTCGGGCGGCATGCGCCAGCGGCTGGCCATCGCCCGCGCCTATGCGGTCAGTCCGCAGTTCCTGCTGATGGACGAGCCGTTCGGGGCCTTGGATGCGCAGACCCGCTCGGCGATGCAGGACCTGCTTCTGCAGGTGCTGGCGGCCGAGCGCAAGACGGTGATGCTGATCACCCACTCGGTGGAGGAGGCGATCTACCTGTCGTCGAAGATCATCGTGGTGACGGCGCGACCCGCCCGGATCCGCGAAATCATCGAGGTGCCGTTCGCCTACCCGCGGGAAAGCGGCCTGCACGAGCAGGCGCGGTTTGCCGAGATGCGCGCGCATGTGCGCGACCTGGTCATGCAGGAATACGCCGCGCAGGCGCGGCAAGGGTTCGCGGTGACGGACTAGCAGCCGCGGCGGTCCGTTCCGGGCCGTTGCCGAAGCTGCCAACTCAGGAGGAGCAGGCATGGGAATGAAGCGACGTGATTTCCTGGCGACGGGCGTCAGGATGGGGATGGCAGCGGGCGCCGGAACGGGCGCCATGGCCGGGATCGGGCAATTCAACCTGGTGCGCGCCCAGGCCAAGACCAAGGTCAAGCTGGGCTACCTGCACACGCCGGCGGTCGACGGGCAGATCTGGATCGGCATCGACAACGGCACCTTCGAGAAGCAGGGCATCGAGTTCGAGACCATCCAGTTCACCACCGGGCTCGAGCTGTTCCAGGCGATGATCGGCGGCAGCCTCGACATGCTGGCAACCGGCGCGGTGATGTCCAACTTCCCGGCCCGCGGCCAGGGTCTCGCCTTCCTGCTCAACAACGTCGAGTTCGCCACCGCGCAACTGTGGGTGCGCGAGGACCAGGGCATCAAGAGCTTCGCCGACCTCAAGGGCAGGCGCATCTCGACCACCACCGGCACCACCGCCCACGTGTTCCTGGAGACCGCGTTGAAGGCCAACGGACTCGACCCGAAGAAGGATGTCGAGATCATCAACCAGCGCATGGCCGAAGCGGTGACGTCGTTCGTCTCCGGCGCCGTGCCGGCGGTGGCCCTGTGGGTGCCGTTCGACGTGACCGTCAGGGAGAAGGTCCAGAACGCGAAGAAGCTGGTTGATGCCTCCAAGTACTACCCGGAAGCCGCGATCGTCGGCGGCTGGGTCGCGCGCAACGAATACGTCGAGAAGAACCAGGCCACGCTGGTCAGCATCATCAAGGGCTGGGCGGAAGCCAACGACTACCTGCTCGCCAACCAGGACAAGGCGATCGCCGCCCTGCAGGGCAAGCGCTACCAGAACGTGGAGCCGGCGGCGTTTGCCGAGCAGTTCAAGGCATCCAAGTACTTCACCTCGGCCGAATGGCGCAAGCTCTATGCCGACGGCACGGCTACCCGCTGGCTGCAACAGGTGACCGACTTCTTCGTGAATGCCGGCGGCATCCAGAACCCGGTGCCGGCCGCGAAGTACTTCGTGCCGAAGCTCTACCTCGATACGATCAAGGCGTGACGTGTCCGCGCGGCGGGAAGGCGGGCGACGCCAGGTCGCAGGCATGAGTCCGGTGCGCGCGCCATGACCGGCGCCGGCTTCGACTACATCATCGTCGGCGCCGGTTCGGCGGGCTGCCTGCTCGCCAACCGGCTGTCGGCCGATCCGCAGACGCGGGTCCTGCTGCTCGAGGCGGGGGGGCGCGATACCAGCTTCTGGCTGCGCCTGCCGGTCGGCTATTTCCGCACCATCTACGACACGCGCTTCTCGCGGCTCTTCGACACCGTGCCGGCCGAAGGCACTGCCGGGCGCAACGTGGTCTGGCCGCGCGGCCGCATCCTCGGCGGCTCGTCATCCATCAACGGCCTGATCTACATCCGCGGCCAGCACCAGGACTACGACGACTGGGCTGGGCTCGGTGCCCGCGGCTGGGACTATGCCTCGGTGCTGCCGTTCTTCAAGCGCAGCGAGCGCTACGAAGGGGGCGAATCGACCTGGCACGGCGCCTCCGGCGAGCTGGGTGTTTCCGACCTCAGGAACGACCATCCCTACTGCGGCGCCTGGGTGCAGGCGGGGCAGCAGTTCGGCCTGCCGTTCAACCGCGACTTCAACGCCGAGACCGACTACGGCGTCGGCGCCTACCAGCTGAGCATCCGCAACGGCCTTCGCTCGTCGGCCTCGCGCTGCTTCCTGCATCCGGTGCTGGAGCGGCCGAATCTGAAGCTGCTGACCAACGCTCATGCGACCCGCCTGCTGCTGCAGGGCACGCGCGCCGTCGGCGTCGAATGGCTCGAGCAGGGAGAGCTTCGCAGCGCCCGCTGCGAGCGCGAGGTGATCCTCAGCGCCGGCACCATCCAGTCGCCGCAGCTGCTGCAGCTCTCGGGCATCGGTCCGGCGCGCGTGCTCGAACAAGCGGGCGTCGAGGTGGTGCTCGACCGGCCTGCGGTCGGCGCCAACCTGCAGGATCATTACCAGGCGCGCACCATCATCCGGCTGCGCAAGCGGATGTCGCTCAACGACCAGGTGCGCAACCCGCTCGCCCTCGGCAGGATGGGCCTGCAGTGGCTGCTGCAGAATCGCGGGCCGCTGACCGTGGGCGCCGGACAAGTAGGCGGCTTCGCGCGCACCGAGCATGCGCGCGACGAGCGCGCCGACATGCAGTTCAACGTCATGCCGGTGTCGGTCGACAAGCCGGGCGACCCGCTGCATACCTACTCCGGCTTCACCGCCTCCGCCTGCCAGTGCCGGCCGCTTTCGCGAGGCAGCATCGAGATCGTGTCGGCGGATCCGCTGGCGCCGCCCCGCATCGCTCCCAATTACTTTGCCGAGGAGCACGACCGCAAGGTGATCGTCGCGGGGCTGCGGATGCTGCGCGAGATCTACCGGCAGCCGGCGTTTCGCGAGCTGTGGGACCAGGAGGTGGTGCCGGGTGACGCCGCGGCCAGTGACGCGGATCTGTATGAATTCGCCCGCACCAAGGGCGGCACCGTGTTCCATCCGGTGGGCACCTGCCGCATGGGCGAGGGCGCCGAGGCGGTGGTCGATTCGCAACTGCGCGTCCACGGCATCGAGCGGTTGCGGGTGATCGACGCGTCGGTGATGCCGACGATGATCTCGGCCAACACCAATGCGGCCGCCATCATGATCGGCGAGAAGGGCGCCGACCTGGTCCTCCATCCGCCGGGAGCCTAGGCGCCAGGCGCCGTCCGGCCACTGCCGTCCTGTCATCCTGGCCGGCCCCCGCGGCGGTTTCCGGGGGCCGCGGGCGGCTCGCTTATCATTGGCGGCATCCATCATCCGTGGCAGCGGACAGGCGCCGCCACACCTTCCAAAGAAAAGCTGACATGGCAAAGACACCCATCGCGATCGCGGGACGGGACTGGTCGACCCAGCCGCCCTACATCAGTCCAGGCTACCGGTCCACGCCGCTGCGCGGGCCGAAGAAGAAGCTGGTGCCGCTGGCGCACACGCTGTCGGAGCTGGCGCAGCCGGTCTACGGCCACGACCGCATCGGCGAGCTGGACCACGACCTCACCAAGAACGCCCAGGTCAATGGCGAGCCGCTCGGCGAGCGCATCGTGGTCGCCGGCAGGGTGCTGGACGAACGCGGCCGGCCGGTGCGCAACACGCTGGTCGAGCTGTGGCAATGCAATGCCGCCGGTCGCTATGTCCATCGAGCCGACCGGCATCATGCGCCGCTGGATCCCAACTTCCTCGGCGCCGGCCGCTGCATCACCGACAAGGACGGCCGCTACCGCTTCCTGACCATCAAGCCCGGCGCCTATCCCTGGGGCAACCATCCCAACGCCTGGCGGCCGAACCACATCCACTTCTCGCTCTTCGGCGAGTACTTCGCCAGCCGGCTGGTGACGCAGATGTACTTCCCGGGCGACCCGCTGATGGCGATCGATCCGATCCT
>JAEZQX010000195.1 GCA_023441105.1 Pseudomonadota bacterium
CCGGGCCGCCGGTCCGACCATGCCGTCAACCCGGAAGCCGCCGCCGCCCCCGCCCGACAGCCGCCGACGCGGCGCCGACCCGCGCGCAATGCCGGCGCCGTCTCCTCCCAGCAGCCGGCGCAGGCCGTCGCGGCCGCTCGCGGCGCGGTACAGCATCGCGGCGCCGGCCGCCTTGCTCAACAGGCCCCTGCGCCTCAGCAACCACATGCCTGCGGTGGCCACCAGCCAATGCTCGCCAGGAAAGCTCGGCCGCTGCTCATCAGCCCGCCGAAGGCGGTCGATCCAGGTTTCGTTCATGTTTCGCTTCTCCTCGAGTTGCTCGCGAAGCGTTTGCAACTATCAAGCCCGCTAGCGCCTCGATGGGCGGGCGTCGATCTTGACCCGGGGCTGGGTACGAGGCGATTGTTGCAGGCCCAGCAACAGAGTCGGCCGTGACCGCCGGTTTATTCGCTGCGTTCGCAGCCGCACATCCCCCTCAGCGTCGAGGCGCGGCATGAACCGCGCCGCCATCGTCGGCGACTCAACCGCAGGGGGTATCAACGATGAAACCAAGGGAAATGATCGTCGGCGTTCTGCTGATGATCGCGCTCGCTTCGTATGGCGGGCTGGCCGCGGTGACGTTGCTGGGTTGAGCGCCTACCGGCGGATACCGCGCCGCCGTGCCGGCCAGGCGAACCACAGCACTACCGCGACCGGCGTGCCGAGCCCGATCCACGAAACCGCATCCCAGACGCCGTCGGCCACCAACGCCGCGACCAGGCCGACGCAGCTCAGGATCGCCAGCGCAATGGGAATGGGCCAGATACGGACGCCGTCGGCGCCCTTCATCGCATTGCCTTCATCGCGCTGCCTTCATGCCGTCGACTGCAGCGCGCGACCGCCCTGCCACGACGCCGGCCGGCGAACGCCGCCGGGCGAGCCAGAGGTAGAGGCCGCTGCCGAGCACGACGATGGTGATCACGTCGAGCAGGGCCCAGATGATCTGCATCGGCATCCCGCCGTAGTCACCGAAATGCAGCGGCTGCGAGATGAGCAAGGTGGTCACGTACCACGGCATCTCGCGGCTGTCGGTGACCTCGGCGCTGCGGGCATCCACCAGCACCGGCTTCAAGGTCCGCGAGGTCAGCGGGGTGTCGCCGCGCATGAAAACGGTGTAGTGATGGGGACTCGAGAACGTCGTGCCGGGAAAGGCGATGAAGCCGATCTTCATGTCCGGCTCCCGCCTGACCGCCGCCTGCAGCGAATCCTCCACCGAGGCAAAGCGGTCCGGCGGCGGCAAGCCCTTGTAGGGAGCGGTCATCTGCGCCACCTGGTCGAACTGCCAGAGCTTGATCAGCGGATCGGCCAGCGTGTTGATCGAGCCGGTGAACCCGACCACCACCGCCCATACGACGGTGACGATGCCCAGCAGGTTGTGCAGGTCGAGCCACTTCGTCCACCGCGAGTTCTGCCGCCGCACCGTGCCGAACGCCAGCTTGCGGGTGAAGGGGCCATAGAGCACGACCCCCGAGATGATCGCCACCAGCAGCAACAGCCCCATGAAACCAAGGAACAGCGTCCCCGGCAGACCCGCGAAGAGATCGACGTGCAGCTTGAACATCACGTAGATGAAGCCTTCGTCGAGCTTGGGTTCGGCAAGGGCCTCACCGCTGCGAGCGTCGACGGCGACCTGCTTCAGCCCGGTTTCGGAGGTGGGCGTGTCGGACAGCGTCACATACCAGATCCGGTCGTCGTCCGGCTCACGCGACACGAACATCGGATTCTTGCCGGGGTGGCGGCTCTTGGCGACCTCGATCACCCGGTCGAGGGATGCCGCCGGCGTTTGAGCCGGCAGCTCGGGCGCCTCGACCTCGGTTCCCAGCAGGTGCCCGATTTCATGGTGGAAGATCAGCGGCAGGCCGGTGATGCACAGGAGGAGCATGAACACCGTGCAGACGAGGCTGCTCCACTTGTGGATCCAGGACCAGCGGCGGACGGCGCGGGCTTCGAGCATCGGACGACGGGTGGCTGCGGGGATCAGAAGTCGATGCTGGCCGACAGCATGACGGTGCGAGGATCACCCTGGACGAGGTAGCCGGAGCCGGGGAAGCCGCCGGCAGACGCCCAGTAGTTGCGGTCGGTGAGGTTGCTCACCGCAAAGCGGATCGTGACGCCCTGGTTGCCGAAGCTGGTCAGATAGCGGGCGCCGACGTCGAAGCGGGTCCATGACGGAAGCTCGAGCAGGTTGGCCGCATCGGCGAACTGGGTCGAGGTATGCACCACCCGGCCGGAGACGGTGAGTCCCGGCATGCCCGGGACGTCCCACTCCGCGCCCAGGTTGAGCTGCGTCTCGGGCACGCCGATGGCCTGCCGACCTTCGGTGGCCGCGAGGCCGGTGTTGCGCTGCTCGGTATCGAGCAGCGTCAGCCCGCCGAGGACGCGCAGGCCCCGCCTGGCCTCGCCGTAGACCGAGAACTCGACGCCGCGGTTGCGCTGCTCGCCGTCGATCGCGAACCGCCCGTTGTAGACGCCGCCAACCGGCTGCGCGGTCTGGAACAGTGCGATGCCGCCGCCGATGCGGCCGCCGTCGTACTTCGCGCCGATCTCGGCCTGTCTCGCCCTGTACGGCTCGAAGACCTCGCCCGGGTTCGAGATGTTCACCGTCGAGCTGTTGTTCGGCGCGGTCGGCCCCTTGGTCAGGCCCTCGATGTAGTTCGCGTAAAGCGACAGGTCGTCGCGCAGCCTGAAGACGATGCCGGCCACCGGCGTCACGCGACTCTTGTCGTAGCCCGACGTCTGGATGCCGGTGTCGTAGTCGTAGGCATAGTCCTGGATGGTCTGATGACGCGCGCCCAGGGTCAGGAGCACGCGATCGCTGGCCAGCGCCATCGTGTCCGCCACGGCGAAGCTGGACAGCTTGGTGCGACTGGTGATGAGCGGATCGCTCAACACGCCGCCGGTCAGGAAGTCCGCCGGCGGTGCCGCCACCCTCGCCGGCGCGAACAGGTTGCCGGGGAAGCCGCTGAAGTCCGAGAAGCCGTAGGCGTTGCGCGAACGCATCTGGTAGGCAGAAGCCGAGGCGCTGGCGACGTGCTTGACGGTGCCGGTGACGAAACGCCCGCGAACGCCGATCTCGCCGGTGGCCACCGTGTCCTTGCGGGCTCCGACGAAGCGCGTGCCGGCGGTGGTTCCCGCCGCATCCAGTACCGTCAGGCCATTGAGGTCGTTGCTTTCGCGACCGTTTCGCGAGCCGGCGGCGATCCAGCCGGTGAGCCGGTCGGAGAAATCGTACTCGCCGCGCAGCGTGCCGAAGGTGTCGCGCTCGTTGGAGAAGGTCCACGGCTGGCCGTAGTTGCTCGATGAATCCGGCGCCGACGGGATGACCATGGGCGTCACGCTGGGCCGCGTGCCGGAAAGGCGGTGGTCCTGGTAGCCAAGGTCGGCGGATAGTCGCAGCCGCGCCTGCCGGTGGTCGATGCCGACCGCCAGCACACTGAGCTCGCGGCTTTCGTCGTCGATCGCGGTGTCGCCATCCCGCCGCACGGCGTTGAGCCGGATGCCAGTGCTGCGGTCCGGTCCGAAGCGGCGCGACAGGTCCACCGCAGCAAGTCCCTGCAGTCCGCTTTCGAGGCCGACCGTCGCCTGGGTCAGGTCCGCATTGGCGGCGCGCTTGGGCACGATGTTGATCGCGCCGCCGACGCCGCTGCCGCCCGGGGCAGCGCCATTGAGGAAGGTGTTGGCTCCGCGCAGCACCTCCACCCGCTCGATCAGCTCCGCCGCGAGGTACTGGCGCGGCAGCAGTCCGAACAGTCCGTTGTAGCCGATGTCGTCCGAATAGACCGGGAAGCCGCGGACGATGTAGACCTGCTGGAAGTTGCCGAAGCCGCGCGCGACCCGCACCGACGGATCGTTCTGCAGCACGTCGGCCACGCTCGCCGCCTGCTGGTTCTGGATGAGCTCCTGCGTATAGCTGTTGACGTTGAACGGCGTGTCCTGCACGTCCTGGTTGCCGAGGATGCCGATCCGCCCGCCGCGGGCGACCTGGCCCCCGGCATAGGGCGGCGTCAGGCCCTCGGCGGACGCGTCGGCGTTGGCATTGACCACGATGGTCGACAGCGTGGTGTCGGGGGGCGGCGAGCCGGCGTCGGCCTGCGCCTGTGCGACCGGCAGCCAGCCGATGAGGGCGAACGCGCCGGCCGTGCCGGTGGCGACCAAGGGAAGTGGAATGGGCCTGCTGATGGGCATGGTGGGCTCGTGGAGGATAGGCGCAGCGGCAGCGACCGCGCTCCTCCGCTGCCGGCGCCGGCAGCCATCGGCAGATGAAAACCGCGATCAAATGCGAATCGTTCTAATTATTATGCCTGATCGCGCCGCACCTGCCAGTCCGGGCGGACCATGTCGACCGCCCATGCCGGGCGCTGCGGTCAGAGGATCAGTTCGCGCGCGACGCCGCGGACGTCCATCTCGTACTCGAGGCCGATCACCGGCGGCCGCGTGTAGTACCAGACGACGCCGCCGGCAGCCGCGCCGCGGCGGCCCAGCTCCTCGCCCACCAGGTGACCGATGTTCTGGACCGTATAGACCTGGGTGCTGACCGCATCCTGCCAGCCGAATCCCAGCCCCTTCATGCGGCGCTCCATTTCCTGGATCACGAAGACCACCTTCTCCCGCAGTCCCTCCGGAGAAGTGTCGCCGTATCGGACCACTCTTTCGATGTAGGGTTGCGAACCCTCCCGGGCGTCGCCGCCGCCCGACAGCATGAAGGTCTTGCGCCGCCGTCCCGCGGCCGGCACGGTATAGGTGAAGGCGAGCATCGAGGGCTCGTCCGGCAGGTCATACATCGGGCAGACGTTGGTGCGCGCCACCGGATTGACGCCGTCCTTGTAGATGCCCCAGCGCTCGAGCGTCGTCACGTAGCGCTTGTTGAAGTCGATGAAACCCTGGTCGGTGAACGGCGCCGGCGAGCGCAGCTCGCATTGCGCGAACGCGGTGGTGGGGCGACCGAGGGCGGCGAGGTGCGACTCGACCGCCGCGAACGCCTCCATCAAGGGCACCGGCTTCATGAACCGCGCGCGCTCCAGCTCGAAACCTTCCTCGGCCGCCACGCCGCCGGAATACTGGAAAACGGCAGGCAGGTAGCGATAGCCGCCGGGCGCGAAGACAACAGTGTCGCTCATCGATGCATCTCCAGGTTGTGCTGGCGGCAGCCGCGCCGCATTCGGGGGCGAGTATGACCGAGCTCCCGGACGCGGGCCACAGCGGCCGGTCGGCAGTGGCGCTCGCGCCGGAGGGATTCAACCGGCGCTGGGACGCAGCGCGGGGAGCGGGCGCGCCGCGGTCTGCGCGGCCTTTTCGAACGGCACGCCCAGTCCGCGCAGCACGGTGGTGGCGACTGCGACTCCGTGACCCGGGGGCGCCACCCCCAGTGCGACGCTGCGCATGGCTTGCGAGACCGTGCCACCGATCAGGTTCATCGCCGCCGCTTCACTGGCGATCCGGAACGACTTCTGCTGCAGGCCCAGCCGCAGGTCGCCGAGCGGGTACTCGAGGATGCGCAGCAACTGCTCGGGGGCGGCATCCATGACGTCGAGCAGCAGCAACGCCCACGACGGGCTCTCCTCCGCCAGCCAGATGTAGCGCCGGTTGCCGATGGACATGCGCTCGGCAGCCTGTCCGATGTGGTCATAGCTGGTCGCAATGGCGGTGCACATCGTCTCCGCCAGCCAGGCGGCGAGCGCGTGCACCACGTCGTCGCGCGTGCTGAAGTGGTTGTAGACGGTGGCCGTGGACATCTCTGCCGTCGCGCCGATCTCCTGCATCGTCGCGCCGGCAACCCCGCGAGCCGAGAAGACCGAAGCGGCAGCAGCCAGCAACTGCCGGCGGGTGCGCTCGCGCTTGGGCAAGCGGGCAGTGTCCTGCTGCATGGCTGCGACAAGCTCGACCGGCAGGTCGCGCAGCGACACGAGCTGGCTCCGCGGCCGCAGATCTATTGACATCGGGTCCATTTTTGTAGATACAATCCAATTTTCTACAGGTCGTCCATTATTGGACGCCCCCTATCCTACCCCAGGAGAACCTCCATGACCGGCGGCATCAAGTTGGGCTATCTCGTTCTGGAAGCGCGCAGGCCGTTGCGCTGGCACCGCTTCTGCACCGCCATGCTCGGCCTGCCGATGCCGGTCATCAACGGCGACGGCAGCAGCGGCTACCGGCTCGACGAGGCCAGCCAGAGGCTCATCGTCAGCGAGGGCAAGGCCGACGATCTCCTGGCCATCGGCATCGAATGCAGCGACGACGACGCGCTCGACCGGCTGCTGGCCCGCGCCGATGGCGCCGGCTTCCCGGCGCGCCGGGCCGTGGAGGAGGAACGTCGTCAGCGCCGAGTGCGGCGCCTGCACCGGCTCGCCGATCCGGCCGGCAACATCATCGAGCTTCATGTCGAGCCCGAGCTCGCCGCCACGCCCTTCCAATCATCGGCCTTCCCGGGAGGATTCAGGACTGGCGAGCTGGGCATCGGCCACGTGGTGCTCAATACGCCACGACGGGAAGAGATGGAACGGTTCTACGCGGAAGCGCTTGGCTTCGGCGTGACCGAACGTCTGGCGCTTCGAACCGGACCACTCGACATGCGAGGCACGTTCCTGCACTGCAACCGCCGCCACCATTCGATCGCGCTGTTCGACCTGCCGATCCGCAAGCGGCTGCACCACTTCATGCTGCAGGCGAACGAGCTGCGTGCGGTCGGCGCCGCGTTCGAACGGGCGCGACGCCTCGGCGTGCCGCCGAGCCTGGGACTCGGCCAGCATCCGGATCCGGACGGTACCTTCTCCTTCTACGGCGCCACGCCATCCGGCTTCGATTTCGAGATCGGTGCCGGCAGCAACGAGATCGATCCCGACGGCTGGCAGCCGCTGCGCGCGGATGTCACCAGCACCTGGGGGCACAAGCCGAGCCTGCGGCTGCAGCTGAAGATGGCCGGCGGGCTGTTGTCGCGCAAGCTGCGACGGCCGGTCGCAGGCAATCCCGCCGCCGGCCCGGCCATCGCCGGCGGCTGACGCGGCGCGAGCAGCAGCGGCCGCGGGGCGCGCTTACAGCCCCTTCTCCACCATGTCGAGCAGGCGCTGCGCCAGCGCGCCCACCTGTTTCCTCGGCAGGCCCTGCAGCGGACCGTCGATCAGCAGCAGCGCCAGGCCATGCACTGCCGACCACGCCAGGTATTCGGCGCCCGGGCGGCGCGACGACGGCAGCACGCCGGCCTGGACCAGGCGATCGAGCGCCGCGCCGAGCAGCTCGAAAGGATTGAGCCCGCTGCTGCCGGCCTTGGCGGGATCGCGATCGCCCTCCACCGCGCCCGGCTTGGAGAACGCTGTCCGGAAGAGCCCGGTTTCGGCCAGCGCGAACTGCAGGTAGCCGCGGCCCACCGCCTGCAGGCTCGCACGCGCCTGATCCGCCGGCTGCTGCTCCTGCCGCAGCCGCGCCAGTTCCGCCTCCATGGCCACCGCCAGCGCAGCCAGCGCCGCTGCCCGGACTGCCTCCAGCAGGTCTTCGCGCCCGGTGAAATGGCGATACGCAGCGTTGGGCACGACCCCGGCCCGCCGGGTGGCTTCGCGCAGCACCACCGCCTCGGGACCGCCGGCGCGCGCCAGTTCGAGGCCGGCGTCTAGCAACGCGCGGCGCAAGTCGCCGTGACGATAGGTGCCGCGGACCCGCGAATCCCTGCCTGCGCCGGCAGCTGCAGCCATCGAGCCTCCCAATGTGGACAGCGTCCATTTTAGCTGATAGGATTTGTGGACGGTGTACACATACAGCCGTTCGCCGTGCCGCAATGTCCGGGACGCAACGAGCATCGCGCGCCAAGCAGTGCAACCCTGACGACCGCAACCCCCAAGATCTGCGAGGAGCTCATCATGCAATTCCAACCCTACCTGATGTTCGACGGCAACTGCGCCGAAGCCATGCGGTTCTACGAACGCGTCATCGGCGGCAAGCTCGAGTCGATGCTGAAGTTTTCCGAGATGCCCGAGCCCTGCGCCGAGATGCCCGCCGGCAGCGGCGACCGGATCGCCCATGCCTGCCTGGTGCTCGACGGCGCACTCCTGATGGCATCGGACACGATGCCGGGCCAGCCCTATGAAGGCATGAAGAATTTCGGCGTTGCCTTGACCTTCCCGACGCCGGAGGCAGCCCGCGATGTCTTCGACGCCCTGTCCGAAGGCGGGCAGGTGACGATGCCGCTCGGCAAGACGTTCTGGGCGGAAGCCTTCGGCATGGCGACCGACCGCTTCGGCACCCCATGGATGGTCAATGGCGGAATGAAGGCCGACTAGGAGAAGCACTGCAGGGAGCGCGCCGGCCGCTGCTCCCGGCGGCCTTACAATCCGACTCCCGAGCCGCCCGCGGTCAGCCTCTTGGAGATGAAGCACCATGGAGCAACGCAAACTGGGCGACGGCCCGCTGGTGGGGGCCATCGGCTTCGGCTGCATGGGCATGTCCGAGTTCTACGGCGCCACCGATGACGAGCAGTCGCTGGCAACCCTCGAGCATGCCTTGGCCCGCGGCGTCACGCTCTTCGATACCGCCGACATCTACGGCTTCGGCCACAACGAATCGCTGCTCGGCCGCTTCATCCGCGGCAAGCGCGATCGCGTCGTCGTGGCCACCAAGGCCGGCATCGTCCGCAGCCAGTCCGATCCGGCCTTGCGCGGCGTCGACAACTCCCCGGCCTACCTGGTCCGGCGTTGCGAGCAATCGCTGCAGCGGCTCGGAACCGACCACGTCGACCTCTACTACCTGCATCGCATCGATCCGGCGACGCCGCTGGAAGAGTCCATCGCCGCCCTCGCCCGGCTGCTGCGCGACGGCAAGATCGGCGGCATCGGCCTGTCCAACGTGACGCTGGCGACGGTGCGGGCGGCCCACGCCATCCACCCGATCCGCGCCGTGCAGAACGAGTTCTCGCTGTTCACCCGCAGCGACCAGGATGCGCTGCTGCCGGCGCTCGCCGAGATGGGGGTGGCCTATGTGCCCTACTCCCCCCTTGGCCGCGGCATGCTGACCGGCTCGCTGCAGCGCCAGGACCTGGCGGCGGACGATTTCCGGCGCAACCTGCCGCGTTTCGCCGACGATGCGATGGCCGCCAATGCCCGCCTGGTCGCCGCCCTCCAGGCAATCGCCGCGCGCCGCCAACTCGAGCCCGCCCAGGTGGCGCTGGCCTGGGTGTTGCGCCAGGGGCCGCACGTGATCCCGATCCCCGGCACGCGGCGAATCCGGACCCTCGACCAGAACCTCGCTGCCGCCGCAATCGAATTGTCCGATGCGGAGGCCAGCGAGCTGCAGCGGCTCTTCGACCCGGCGGCGGTCGCCGGCCAGCCGTACCCGAACATGTCCTTCATGCGCTGAGGCGCAGCGGTCTCCCGGCGGAAACCCTCATGGAGCCGGACAATCCAGAAGCTACAATGGGCGCCGGCCGCGCACCGCCCGGAGCCCTGAACCAGGAGTCGGCGCGGCCCGAAAACAGCAATCCCGATTGCATCATCGAGGAGACATCCGCATGAATCGCCGCTCCCTGCTGAAAGCCGGTGCGCTCGGCTCTGCCGCACTGGCCGCTCCCCTGGTCGTCACGCGCGCCGCCCACGCCCAGTCCTATCGCAACGAATACAAGGTCTCCACCGTCGTCGGCACCGCTTTTCCCTGGGGCAAGGGCGCCGACATCTGGATCAACCTGGTGAAGGAGCGCACGCAGGGCCGCATCAACATGAAGCTCTATCCCGGCGTTTCGCTGATCAACGGCGACCAGACGCGCGAGTTCAGCGCCATGCGCCAGGGAGTGATCGACCTGGCGGTCGGCTCGACCATCAACTGGTCGCCGCAGATCAGGGAACTGAATCTGTTCTCCCTGCCGTTCCTCGCCAGGGACCATGCCGGGCTCGACGCGCTCACGCAGGGCGAGATCGGCGAGCACATCATGAAGACGGTGGAGAAGGCGGGCGTGGTGCCGCTCGGATGGGGCGAGAACGGCTTTCGTGAAGTCACCAATTCGAGGCGCGAGATCCGCACCCCTGCCGACATGAAGGGGCTCAAGTTCCGCGTGGTCGGCTCGCCGATCTTCAACGACACCTTCAGCGCATTCGGCGCCAATCCCACCCAGATGAGCTGGGCCGATGCGCAGCCGGCCCTGGCCTCGGGCGCCGTCGAGGGGCAGGAGAATCCGATGCACATCTTCACCGCCGCGAAGCTGCACACGTTGTCGCAGAAGTTCGTAACGCGCTGGGGCTATGTCGCGGATCCGCTGATCTTCGCCGCCAACCGCGACGTCTGGAACTCGTGGAGCGAGCAGGACCGCAAGATCGTTCGCGAGGCCGCCGTCGAAGCCGGCAAGCAGGAAATCGCGCTCACCCGCAAGGGACTGACGGCCGGCGACATGGCAATGATCAAGGAAGTCGAGGGGCTTGGCGTCAAGGTCACCGAGCTGTCGGCCAGCGAGAAGCAGGCCTTCCAGAAGGTGGTGCAGCCGGTCTACGACAAGTGGGCCAAGCAGATCGGCCCCGACCTGGTCAAGCGCGCCGAAGCCGCGGTAGCGGCCTCCCGCGGCAAGGCCTGACCGTCCGATCGCAAACCCCGGCTCCCGCGGGCGGCGCCGCCGCCGCCCGCGCCGGGATGCCACGCTCTTGATGCCCGACGCTGTTCCACCCGCCGCAGGCGCTCCCGTACCCGAGGCCTCGGCTGCCGCCGTGGCCGAATCGGCGGAGGCGCAGACCGTCGCCGCGGCGGCCGCTCCGCCGCCGGCGCTGTTCGGCGACAACCGGTTGCGCATCGAGGACCATCTCGGCGCGCTGGCGATGGCGCTGCTGGCGCTGATCACCTTCGCCAACGTGGTGGTGCGCTACCTCACCAACGAATCCTTCGCCTGGAGCGAGGAAATCTCGGTGTCGTTGATGGTCATCCTGACGCTGGTGGCAGGCAGCGCCGCGGTGATCCGCGACCGCCACATCCGCATCGAGATGCTGTTCGACGCCGGCCCGGTCGAGCGCCGGCGCCGCTTCGCGATGCTGTCGGCCCTGGCGACGGTCGCAGCCTTCCTGATCCTGGCGTCGTTGAGCACGCGCCTGGCCTGGGACGACTATCAGTACGAGGTGACCTCGCCGGGAATCGGCGTGCCGCAATGGTGGTACACCGTCTGGCTGCCGGTGCTCGCCGCCGTCGTCGCTTTCCGCGCCATGCAGCGGCTGGTCAGGATCTGGCGCCGTCGATGTTAAGCATCGGCATCTTCGTGGTCTTCGTGTTGCTGATGCTGGCCGGCGTGCCGATCGGCGTCGCGCTGATGCTGGGCGGCGCGGTGGGCATCGGCTTCGCCGAGCTGGGCTGGCTGTCGATCCCCAACAACTTCTACGCCGGCATCGCCAAGTACCCGCTGCTCGCATTGCCGATGTTCGTGCTGGTCGGCACCCTGTTCGAACGGTCCGGCGTCGCCGCCCGGCTGGTCGACTTCGCGGTTGCCATCGTCGGCCGCGGCCGCGGCATGCTGCCGCTGGTGGCCATCGCCGTGGCGATGTTCATGGGCGGCATCTCCGGCTCCGGGCCGGCAACCGCAGCGGCGGTCGGCGCGGTGATGCTGGTGTCGATGGCGCGCGCCGGTTATCCGCCCACCTATTCCGCCTCGGTCATCGGCGCGGCTGCGGCCCTGGACATCCTCATCCCGCCGTCGATCGCCTTCATCGTCTATTCCGTGCTGGTGCCCGGCGCATCGGTGCCGGCGCTGTTCGCGGCCGGGGTGGTTCCCGGCATCCTTGCCGGCCTGGGCCTGATGGTGCCGGCGGTCTGGCTGGCCCGCCGGCATCGCATGGGCGGCAACGACGCCCACCTGCCGCGGCCGCCGTTCCTCAAGGCGCTCAAGGATGCCAGCTGGGGCCTGTTCGCACCGGTGCTGATCCTCGGCGGCATGCGACTCGGCTGGTTCACGCCCACCGAGGCAGCGGTGGTGGCGGTGGCCTACGGCCTGTTCGTCGGCATGGTGGTCTATCGCACCATCGGCTGGCGGCAGTTGTGGGACATCCTGATCGACGCCGCGGAAACCTCCGGCGTGATCCTGATCATCATCGGCCTTGCCAGCATCTTCGCCTATGCCGTCAGCACGCTGGGCATCGTCGATCCGGTGGCGCGCGCCGTCGGCGACAGCGGCATCGGCTCGCTCGGCGCGCTGGCCATCGTGATGATCGTGCTGCTGTTCGTCGGCATGGTCCTCGACGGCGTCTCCATCTTCCTGATCTTTGTGCCGCTGCTCGCCCCGTTGATGCGGACCTTCGCCTGGGATCCCGTCTGGTTCGGCGTGCTCCTCACGTTCATGGTGGCGATCGGCCAGTTCACGCCGCCGATGGCGGTCAACCTGATGGTTTCCTGCCGCATGGCAGGCGTGCGCATCGAGAGCACCGTGCCCTGGGTGATGTGGTTCGTGTTCACCATGATGCTGATCCTGGCGGTGCTGGTCGCCGTGCCGGAAACGTCGCTCTGGCTGCCGCGCGCGCTCGGCTATTGATCTTGTCGGCGCGCCGGCGATCGGGCTGTCTCCGCGCGCGCCTCACCTCGCGTCAATCCGCTGGTGGCCCGCCGCGGTGATCTTGTCGACGAAGTCCCGGACGCGATCGCCCACCTCGACGCCGGCATTGGCCGCCGTCGCGTTGACGCAGGACACGATGCCGTCGGCGAACACCGAGCGGCCGTCGCCGATGCGCGCGCTTCGCGCCGATACCGTCGCCGCCGCGATTGCGCGGCGATCCAAGGCTGGCAAGCGACTGACGCCGGCGCCGTCCTTGCCGAAGCCGGCGTCGCAATAGACTGCCGCGAGTGCCGCCACCTTGATGGCGCTGGCCGGATCGCCGCCGAGCAGGCCACCGTGCGACGCGGTAACGACGATCGCGCCGGCATCCGCCGGCCCGACCAGCGAGACCGAATCCAGCACCACCACGGCCGGCTCCTTGCCGGCGGCACGTACGACATGGCGGGATTCCGCGAGCGGCGGCACCGGGCGCGCCGACCAGGCGGCCGAACGCAGCAGCGCGCTGCATCGTGCCACCGTCTGGCCAGCCGCGCAGCCGAGCGCCGCGGCAGTGTCGTTGACGAAGGACACGATGCCGCCGGCGAACATGTCGTCGCCATCGCCGATGCGGCAGCTCAGGCTGTCGGCAGTGGCAGCGGCGATGCCGAGCCGGTCGAGCCAGGCGAGCGAGCCGATGCCGGCGCCCTCCCTGCCGACGCCCGCATCGTTGAAGATCACCGCCCGCACACGCCCCTGCGCCGCGCAGAAGCCGGCGTAGACACCGCCATGCGACGCGGCGACCACGACCTGGCCGGCATGCTCCGGCGCCAGGCGGGTGATCGAATGCAGCGTCGCGACCTGCACCAGGGCGCTTGCCGCATTCTCCGCCGCGTTCTCCGCCCCATCCGGCGGCCCATCCGGCGCCCCATCCGCCGGGGCATCGAAAGCGGGCTCATGCGACGCGGTCACCCTGCTTCACCTTGGCGGTTCGATTGTCGACGCCCGGCAGCATCTTCGCCGGGTCGCGCGTCACCACCACGTCGATGACCACCGGGCCCCTGGCCTCCTTGGCGCGCGCCAGCGCCGGCGCCAGTTCCGCCGGTCGCTCGACCCGGATGCCGACGCAGCCCAGCGCTTCCGCCGCCTTGGCATAGTTGGTTTCCGCCAGGTCGCTCGACTGGTAGGCATCGGCGCCATACATCAGGTGCTGCAGCGCCTTGACGTAGCCGGATGCGGCGTTGTTGACCACGATCACCGCCAGGTCGAGAGCCATCCGCCGGGCCGTCTCGAGTTCGCCGATCATCATGTTGAAGCCGCCATCTCCGGTCAGGCCGAACACCGTGCGACCGGGATGGGCAGCGGCCACGCCCATGGCACCCGGCAGCCCATAGCCGATCGATGCAAAGCCGCGATCGGGCACGAAGCTGCGCCCGGTCCGCCGGGTATCGAAGAGCAATCCGCCCCAGTGCGCGGCGAAGCCGCCGTCGGCAACCAGGAAGCCGTCCTCCGGCAGCGCCCGGTTGATCTCGTTCAGCATCCGCGCCATCGACACCGGCGTTTCGTCGGACTCCAGCCGCGGCGCGACGCTCCGGCGCCACTCGGCCATGGCGGCGGCTACCGCGTCGGCGTGCGGCTGCAACCTCGCCCGGATCGCCGGCGCTTGCGACTCCAGGGCTTCTTCGAGGTCGCGGATTCCCTCGCGGGCATCGCCCCACAGCCGCAGCGTCGGATGCAGGGTGCGGTCGAACTCCTCCGCGCTGATGTCGAGATGGATGATGCGGACCCCGGGTGGCGGCACGGTGTAGCGTTTGGTCGCGATCTCCCCGAGCTTGCAGCCGATGACCAGCAGCAGGTCCGACTGGCTGATGAAGCCGTTGGCGATGCGATCGTAGCGGCCGAAGAGGCCGGCGCTGAGCGGATCGACGCAAGGTATCGCGCCCTTGCCGGTCATCGTATGTGCGACCGGAATGTTGAGCGACCGCGCGAAGGCGGCGAGCGCGTCGGCCGCACCCGACAGGTGGATCCCGCCGCCGGCGAGGATCAGTGGACGTTGCGCGCCGGCGAGCAGGTCCGCCGCGCGCCGCAGAGAGGCGGCATCCGGCCGGCAGCGCAGCGCGGGAATCGATGCATGCAGCTCGTCCGCCTGCCAGGCATCGGGCGTGAATGCATGGACGCCGTGCGCGATGTCCTCCGGCACGTCGAGCACCACCGGCCCCGGGCGGCCCGAGGTGGCGACGGCGAAGGCGCGCCTGACCAGCTCCGGTATCCGCGCCACCGTCTCGATGCGGATGACCTCCTTCACTGCCGGACGCAGGATCTCGAGTTGCCGGCACTCCTGGGTCATGTTCTTCCACGAATGGTCGCGGTGGCTGTCGCCGACGATGGCGATCAGCGGCGTCCCGGAGTTGAGCGCCTCCACCAGGCCGGTCACCAGGTTGGTCGCGCCCGGCCCGAGCGTCGCATCGACCAGGCCGACCCGGCCGCTGACCTTGGCGTAGGCATCGGCGGCGAAGACGCCGGCGCGCTCGTCGTTGATCAGGTGGTGATCGAGCCCAAGCCGCCGCGCGGCATCGTAGAAGGGCAGCAGCTGGAAGCCGCCCATGCCGAAGACCGGCCCCGAGCCGTGCGCGAGCAGCATGCGGACCAGCGCCTCGCCGCCGGTGACTTCCACCGGACGCATGTCGTCTTTCATCGGATCTCTTCCATGGTGGGTTGCATCAGGCGGGTAGCTGCGGCGACCAGCCGTTCCGGCGTCACGCGAACCTGGTCCTCGAGGCTCGGCGCGTAGCCGATCGGTATGCGCGGCGCCGCCACCCGCACCGGCGCGGAAAGCATCGATCCGTAGAGGTTCTCGCAGACGGCGGCCACGATCTCGGCACCGAAGCCGGCCACCGCGACCGCCTCGTGCGCGACCAGCAATCGGCGGGTGCGGGCGACGCTTTCGAGCACCGTCGACTTGTCCCATGGCCAGAGAGTGCGCAGGTCGATGACCTCGACGTCGACACCGCCGGCGGCGAGTTGCACCGCCGCCTTCATCGCCACGTGCACCGTCGCCGACCAGGTGACCACGGTCATGTCGCTTCCCGATCGCGCTACCCGCGCCTTGCCGATCGGCACCAACCGATCCTCGCCGTCGGGTACCTCGCCCTCGAGCGGCCACAAGCCCTTGTGCTCCATGTAGACCACCGGATCGTCGCAGCGGATGGCGCTCTTCAGCAGCCCCTTGTTGTCCTCCGGCGTGGCCGGGCAGACGACGACCAGGCCCGGGATGTGCGCATACCAGGCTTCCAGCGACTGGGAATGCTGCGCGGCGGAGGAGCGCCACATGCCGATCGGCTGGCGCACGACCAGCGGCACCCGCTTCTGCCCGCCGAACATGTAGCGGGCCTTGGCGGCCTGGTTCACGAGTTCGTCGATGGCACACAAGGCGAAATCGGAGAACCGCATCTCCACCACCGGCCGCGAGCCCATCATGGCCGCGCCGGTTGCCGCCCCCATGATGCAGGCTTCCGAAATCGGCGCATCCGCGACCCGCTGGGCGCCGAATTCCTCCAGCAGCCCGCGGTACTGGCCGAACACGCCGCCACGGCCGAGATCCTCACCGAGAGCCCAGACGTCCGGGTCGCGGCGCATCTCCTCGATCAGCGCCTGCCGCGAGGCCTCCATGTAGGTCATCACCGCCATCAGTAGGCCTCCTGGCGCGGATCGCCGATGTCCTGCACGTCCTCGAATGCGCGGCCAGGCGCCGGCCAGGGGGCATCGCGCGCCTCGGCATACGCGGCCGCGACCTCGGCGCGGATGACTCGTGCCTCCTCGTCCAGGGTCGCGGCGGGAACCCCGCATTCGGCTAGCAGCCGTTGCCGCAGGCGGCCGACCGGCTCCTGCCGGGAGCGCTCCTCGACCTCCTCCTGCGGACGGTACGGCGCCGGATCGGCTGCCGTGTGGCCGGTCAGACGATAGGTGCGCGCATGCAGGAAACGCGGTCCGCGGCCGCCACGCACCTCGCGAAGCAGCGTCCTGGCCGTCTCGTCGACCTCGCCGACGTCGTTGCCGTCGATCTCGGCGGCCACGATCCCGAGGCCGCGCGCACGAGCGGCCGGTCCTTCCCCGGCCGTCATGGCGCTGCTGCGCGTCGTGGCCGCAAAGCCGTTGTTCTCGCACACGAACAGGATCGGCAGCGAGTTCACTGCCGCCCAGTTGAGCCCTTCGAGGAACGGACCCCGGTTGGCTGCGCCATCGCCGAAGAAGCAGACCACCACCCGGCTTGAGCCACGCAGCTTGATCGCATGGGCAGCGCCGGCGGCGATGACGATGTTGGCGCCGACCACGCCGTTGGCGCCAAGCATCCCGACCGAGAAATCGGCGATGTGCATCGAGCCGCCCTTGCCCTTGCAGAAGCCGCCTTCCTTGCCGAACAGCTCACGCATCATCGGCTGCAGTTGCGCCCCCTTGGCCAGGGTATGACCGTGGCCGCGATGGGTCGACAGCACGATGTCGTCCGGCAGGAGGTTGGCGCAAACGCCGACCGCTACCGCTTCCTGGCCGATGGACGGATGGATCGCACCCAGCACCAGCTGCTCCTTGAGGCCCTGGATGGCGGCTTCCTCGAAGTACCGGATGCGCAGCATCCCGCGATAGAAATCCAGCAGCCGCGCGACGCGACCGGCATCCGCGCGCAGGCCTTGATCAGCCATCCGTTCCCTGGCCATCCGTCTCCCCCTGTGGCAAGTCACGCGGATGATACGACCTCCCGCCGCGTGGCCGAGCGGTTTAATATCGTCGTACATCGACGCCTGGGACCGGTCTTCCGGAGGCAGCATGCAGATCGAGCGCATCGACCACTTCACCATCGTCGCCCAGCCGGAGGAGGTCGAGCAGCTGCGCGACTTCTACTGCCAGGTGCTGGGGCTGCAGCCCGGTCCGCGACCGGATTTCGACTTTGGCGGCTACTGGCTGTATCCGCCCACCGGCGGCCCGCTGGTCCATCTCGCCGCCATCACGGCGCGGGCCCTGCCGGCCGGCGAGCACGCCACCGGCAAGCTCGACCACATCTCGTTTCGCAGCACCGGGCTGCACGAATTCCGCCGGCACCTGGAGGCGCTCGGCATCGCCAGCCGCGAAGCACCGGTGCCGGGGTTCCCGTTGCACCAGGTGTTCTTTCGCGATCCGGTGGGCATCAAGGTGGAGCTGACTTTCGACGCCGACGAGCTCTAGCACCGTCCGCGCCGACGCTGGCGCGATTGCCTGGCGCCAGCGCGAAGGCAATCACGGCGACCGACTCAGCGCTGGCCGTCGTTGACCGACACCTGCTCCTTCAGCAGGCCGCCCAGGCGCGAGTGCAGCCGTCCCCCGGTCGCCATGACCAGGGCGAAAAGAATCTCGCGTGGTCGCGGCTCCTCCTGAATGCCGACGTCCATCGTGTTGAAGTGG
>JAEZQX010000229.1 GCA_023441105.1 Pseudomonadota bacterium
TGATGATGGAACTGCTGACGCGGCAGAACGAGCCGAAGATCGTCGAGCGTTGCACCTATCCGCTCACCGGCATCGGTTGCGTCAGCCGGATCTACACCGACCATGCGGTGATCGACGTGACGCCGGAGGGCCTGGTGGCGCTCGAGTGGGTGCAGGGCCTGAGTTTCGAGGAACTGTCCGGCCTGGTCGGCGCACCGTTGCGCCGCCCGGCCTGAACCCATTTGGAGACCTGACATGACCGAAGCCTTCATCTGCGATGCGGTGCGCACGCCCATCGGCCGCTATGGCGGCGCGCTGTCGTCGGTACGCACCGACGATCTCGGCGCCATCCCGCTGCGCGCGCTGCTGGCCCGCAATCCCAAGCTCGATCCGGCGGCCATCGAGGAAGTCCTGTACGGCTGCGCCAACCAGGCCGGCGAGGACAATCGCAACGTCGCCCGCATGGCGCTGCTGCTGGCCGGACTGCCGCAGGAGGTCCCGGGTGCCACCATCAACCGGCTGTGCGGCTCGGGCATGGATGCCGTGGGCACGGTCGCGCGGGCCATCCGCTGCGGCGAGATCGAACTCGGCATCGCCGGCGGCGTCGAGAGCATGTCGCGCGCACCGTTCGTGATGCCCAAGGCGGAAAGCGCCTTCTCGCGCACCACCAGCGTCTTCGACACCACCATCGGTTGGCGCTTCGTCAATCCGCAGATGAAGTCGAAGTTCGGCGTCGACCAGATGCCGGAGACGGCAGAGAACGTGGCGGTGGACTTCAAGGTCAGCCGCGCGGACCAGGATGCGTTCGCGCTGCGCAGCCAGCAGCGTGCCGCCGCGGCGCAGAAATCCGGTTTCTTCGGCGACGAGATCGTGCCGGTGGAAATTCCGCAGCGCAAGGGCGAGCCGCTGGTGGTCGGGCAGGACGAGCATCCGCGCGAGACCACCCTGGAGGCGCTCGGCAGGCTCAAGCCGATCGTGCGCGCCGACGGCACCGTCACCGCGGGCAACGCCTCGGGTGTCAACGACGGCGCCGCGGCGCTGATCCTCGCCTCCGAGAAGGCGGTCAAGCGCCATGGGCTCACGCCGCGGGCACGGCTGGTGGCCATGACCACCGCCGGCGTGCCGCCGCGCATCATGGGTATCGGGCCGGCGCCCGCCACCAAGCGGCTGCTGGAGAAGACCGGCATCGCCATCGGCGCGATCGACCTGATCGAACTCAACGAGGCCTTCGCCTCGCAGGGCCTGGCGGTGCTGCGTGAGCTCGGCGTGCCGGACGACTCGCCCATCGTCAACCCCAACGGCGGCGCCATCGCGCTGGGGCATCCGCTGGGCATGTCCGGCGCCAGGCTGGTCCTCACGGCCGTCAACCAGTTGCAGCGCAGTGGCGGCCGCTACGCCGTTGCCACGATGTGCATCGGGGTCGGCCAGGGCATCGCCACCCTCATCGAGCGCGTCTGACCGGACGCCCGGCGGAACCGACCACGCCGGGCCCGACACCACGGCGCCGGGCGGCCTCGGGACGCCCGGCGAACCATTCTCACGCGGGTTCCGCCCGCACAGGAGCAACACATGATCGACAGGCAGGCAATAAATGACCTGTTCCTCGAGGCGCGCACCCAGAACGGCTGGCTGTCGGGCGACGTCAGCGACGAGCAGTTGCGCACCATCTACGACATCGCGCGCATGGGGCCGACGTCGGCCAACTCGCAGCCCGCCCGATTCCTGTTCCTGCGCAGCCGGGAAGCGAAGGAGCGCCTGCGTCCGGCGCTGTCGCCGGGCAACCTCGACAAGACGATGGCGGCGCCGGTGGTGGCCATCGTCGCCCATGACCTGAACTTCCACGAGAAGCTGCCGCAGGTGTTCCCGCACAAGCCCGAGACGAAGAACGGCTTCGACGGCGATGCCAACCTCGCCAAGCGGCAGACCTTTGCCTTTCGCAACGGCACCCTCGGCGGCGCCTATCTGATCATGGCGATCCGCGCCGTCGGCCTGGGCGCAGGTCCGATGTCCGGCTTCGACAATGCCGCCGTCGACCGCGAGTTCTTCCCGGATGGCAGCGTCAAGTCCAACTTCCTGTGCAACATCGGCGTCGGCGACCCGTCCAAGGTGATGGGCCGCCTGCCGCGGCTGTCGTTCGACGAGGCCTGCAAGATCCTCTGACGCGAGCTGAGGCCGAGCGTGTCATGCGAAGCGATGCGCCCCGGCGGCTGCCGGGCAGCGCGAGCGAGGGTTGGCTCCACGACGGATCGTCGAGCATGACCAGGCCTGCGTGAACGTCGCGCAGCTCGCCGACCCGTCGCTGTTCTACGCGCTGGCCGTCCTGGCCGTGCTGCTGGCCGGCTTCTCCAAGGCATCGGCGGCCGGCGGCGTGGGCCTGATGGCGGTGCCGCTGATGTCGATCGCGATCGCGCCCCAGCACGCCGCCGCCATCATGCTGCCGATCCTGTGCGCGCTCGACCTGCTGGGCCTGTGGGCCTGGCGCGGCCGGTTCGACCTGCGGCTGCTGCGCACGCTGGTGCCCGGTGCCGTGATCGGCATCGTCATCGGCGCGCTGGTCTTCAAGGCGGTGGACGTGCGCTGGGTGAAAGGCCTGCTCGGCGCGGAATGCCTGGTGTTCGCGCTGCACCGGATTGCCGGCAGCCGTCACTTCGAGTCGTCGGCCGCGGCAACGCCGGATCGTTGGCGCGCCGGCTTCTGGTCGGCGCTGTCCGGCTTCACCAGCACGCTGGCCCATGCGGGCGGTCCGCCGATCCTGCAATACCTGCTGCCCCTCAAGCTGCCGAAGATGCTGCTGGTGGCAACCACGGTCTACTTCTTCAGCGTCGTCAACTACATCAAGCTGGTGCCGTATGCCTGGCTCGGCCTGCTCGAGACCGCGAACCTCGCCACGTCGCTGCTGCTCGCGCCGGCGATCCCGGTGGGCTACTGGATCGGCTGGCGCTTCACCCGCTGGATTCCCGAGAAGCCGTTCTACAGCTTCATCAACCTGTCGCTGGCGGCGACCGGCGTCAAGTTGCTGTGGGATGCGGCAGCAGGCTGAGCAACGCGCCGTCGCGCGCGCCCGATAGGCTCAGCTGCGCGCGCCGCCCATCGATCCGGCCTTCGAGCCGCGCCGCGGCTTGATCGATGCGGTGGCGCCGATTTGCGCCGGCGGGCTGCCGCCTTCCTCCTCCCAGACTTTCACCTGGTCCGATGGACTGCGCGTGCGCGGATTGTTGCTGTCCTTGTCCGCTTCCACCTCGCTGCGCTCACCCGCCGCCTCCAGCGGCATAGTTTGTTGGCTCATGTTGGTCCCCGTCTGAACGCGACGCCGTCCCGGCTTCGCACGCCGGCGATATGCAAGCGATATGCCTATCGCCGAGGCGTCGCTGCCGCGGCGGGATTTCACTGCCATCGTCGCGGTCCCTGCGGTCGTGCGGGCGCGGCGGCTGCTACAGTGACTGCATCCCAGATGGAGAGACTGCACATGGCGACGAGAAGCAAACCGGGAGCGGATCCACTGTCGGATCCGGAACCCCTGGCACCGGAAGAGCAGCCGCAACCCCATGCCATGCCGACCGAGGGAGACGAAGTGCGCGGGGTCGGCCGGCGCGCGTTCGACGACGTCCGCAGCGGCCGGAAGGACACGGACCAGGACGGCAGGGACGAGCAGCGCGGCAAGGCGCCGCCGGACGCGCCGACCAGGCGCTCCGGCGTCGCGGACGGCTCGGACAGCTGAGGCGCCTGGAGCTGAGACGACTGGAGCCTAGAGGGTCAGGAAGAGGTTCCTGACCTGCAAGAGGCACAGCGGCGGCACTTGCGAGGCGTGGTAGCCGGCGTGGATGTCGACCGGGACCAGGTCGTCGCGCAGCAGCGCGGCATACGACGGCTCGTCTTCCACGTCGTAGACCGCCACCGAGGTCGCGCCCGCTGCCTGGAATGCAGCTGCCGCCTTCTCGGCGTTCGAGAACGAGACGACCGGGTCGCGCGAGCCGCCGCACAGCAGGGTTGGCGCACGCGGCGCATAGCCGGTCGGCGAGTTGCGCGACAGCGCCACATGCAGGCCGCTGGCCGGGTCGAGCGCCGCCCTGATGAAGTCTTCGGTCACCAGGCTGCCGAGCAGCAGCGGCATCTTGTCCTCAGCGATCAGGTCCTGCAGCGAGACATCCGATGGGGCCGGGAACAGAGTCTCGATGGTCGCGTCATAGGGCGGCCGGAAGAACTCGGAGGGCGTGCCGTAGAGGTTGCCATAGACCTTCTGCAGCGAGGTGACGGCGAACGGAATGTAGTAGGTGGAGCCGAGATCGCCCAGGGGCAGCTTGGCCAGCGCTTCCTGCACGCTGCCGACCAGGTCGTAGGGCCCGGACATGTGTCCGGCGCCGGCGAGTGAAAACTCGGCGGCGAGTTTCGACTCGATCGCCTTCTGCGTCGCCATCGACGCATGGCCGCCCTGCGAATAGCCGGTGACGAAGACCTTGCCGTTGAGCCCGATGTTGCGCTGACCGGCGAGGGCGCGGGCGGCGCGCAGCGCGTCGACGTTGGCGCTCGCCTCGCTGTCGGCGTGCAGGTAGGGATGATCGGGCCAGGTGGAACGCGCATAGCCGAGGTAGTCGGTTGCGGCGACGACGAAACCTTGCGCAGCGAGCATCGCCGCGACCAGTTGCGCTTCCTCGTCGCCGGGCGTGGCCATCGCGCGGGCCTTCTCGAGGTCGGTGCCGCGCGAATACGCCACGAGCGGGAATGGCCCGGGACACGCTGCGCCGCCGGGCAGCATGACGACTCCCGAGACGTCGACCGGCGTGACGCCGTCCGGCGCGACGGTCGCATAGGTGATGTCCACCATCTGCACGTCGCAGCGCGACGCGCCGGCGAAGGAGGCAGCGGTGGTGGCGGCGACGGCGGCATCGAGCTGCACCGTGGACAGCGGCGCGCCGACATCCGCAGCCGCCTTCAGGTTCGATCCGTCTTGCGCCGGCGGTGCCGGGACGGGCGCCGGAGTGGCGACCGGCGGGGGAGTCGCCGCCTCGTCGTCGTCATCGTTGAGGCCGCAGCCGGCCAGCAGGGCCGCGGCCATTCCGGCGGTCGCCAGGCGCCGCCAGTGGCCGGATCGAATCACGGTCATTGTTCTTGTTCCAATGAAAAAGGAGATCGAGGCATGCTCAGCCGCCCCGGGACGGGCAGCGTGAGCAGGGTTCGAGGCGCGTCGGCGCAGCCGCAGGAGGCGCGCGCTCAGGACGCTCAGGGCTTCTTGGGCTCGGTATCGAGCGCCGGGCTCGAATGATTGTTGCCGGCCTGCAGGGCCTCGGGCATGCCCTGCGACTCTTCCTTCTTGGTCAGGTCGCCTTTCGGGTCCGTCTCCTTTGCGTCCGCGGATGTGCCCTCGGCCGGCTTGGAGCCGGTCACCGCCTCGCTGGGGGGCAAGGTCGCTCGTGCGCCGTCAGGCGTTCCGGGCGTGGCGGCAGACGACGATGGCGCCGCGTTCCCGGCCGGTGCCGGTGCCGCCGAAGCGGGCGAGCCGCCAGCCGGGGTCGAGGCGTCCGCGCCCGATGAGGGCGCTGGCTGCGAGGTGGCGTTCGCACCCGATGCCGGAGCGGCCGTGCCTGGCCCGGCGCCGGGGGATGCCGCCGGCGACGCAGGTGCGGAACTGGCGGGGGCCGAAGATGCCGGCGCCGAAGAAGCGGGTGCCGCCGGAGGCGTCGCCGGCGCTTCCGCGCGATTGCAGCCGGCGACCAGCATCGCCCCGAGCAGCGAGGCGGCAATCATCGTCGCGCGCAGGTGGCGTGGCGTCGCGCGCGGGGTGGAGTCGGTGGCAGGATTCATGGCGTCCCTCGAGCAGGTTGAGCCAGGCGCCGGTAGCGGCCGGGCAGGCGGCGAATGCCGCGGTCATGCCCGCGGAACGCAAGGTCCATGCCTGAGACCGGCGCGTCGTCTACCCCTCGAGCACGTCGTTGATGCGGTCGGCGCCGGCATAGCTCATGATGGTCTTCGCGACGGCGAGGATGGGGGCGCCAAGCAGCAGACCCCAGCCACCCCACAGCCAGGTGAACAGCAGCAGACCGATAAACAGCACCGCCGGGTCCATCTTGGCCGCCCGGCCCTGCATCAGCGTCATGATCAAGGTACCGACCACCGCGCAGATCACGCCGAGGCCGCAGAGGACCTGTAATCCGACCTGCCAGCTTTCGAACTGGAACACGGCAGCGGTGGCGATCAGCAGCGTCCCGGCGATCGCGCCGAGATAGGGGATGGTGTGCGCGATGCCGAGCGCGATCGCCCACGATGCCGCCGATTGGACGCCGATGGTGTAGAGCAGGAGCCAGGACAACAGCGCGATGATGAGATTCGCAGTGATGGTGATCAGCAGGTAGAGCTGGATCTGCCGGCCGGATTCCTCAAGGGCGCGCAGCACGTTCTTCTTCTGCGACAGCCGGTTGCCCGCCAGGTTGAAGAGCTTGGTCTTCATGCTGTCGGCGGAGATGAGCAGGAAGAAGGTGAGCAGCGCGATCACGAACGCCTTGCCGGCACCGGTGGCGAGGCCCGCCGCGGCCTTGGTGGCGAGGTCACGTACGCTGACGGGGTCCGCGATGGTCTCGATGGTGGGGCCCGCATCGGCCCTGCCGTTGGCGAGGATGCCGAGTGGCGCGACGCCATCGACATCGGCGCGGGTCGCTCCCCCGGGCCCGCCACCGTCCGCCAGCGGACGGTTCCCCGGCGCTTCAGGATGCGTTGCCTGCTGCGGCGCGCGCTGCGCCAGCAACGGCTGGTCGTCGTAGGAAACGAGCAGCAGGCGCCGCACCTTGGTCACCATGAACTGGGTCAGTTCCGGCATCTGCGCGATCAGGCGGGCCGCATCGTCCGCATTGCGCGAGACCAGCGCGCCGCCGCCGACACCGACCGCCACCAGGATCATCGTGGCGACCGCTGCAGCCGGCAGCCGGAAGCGCTGGCCCAGCCGCACCAGCGGCATCAGCGTGAAGGCCAGCAGGCCGGCGACGATCACCGGCACGAAGAATTCCTTGCCGCGATCGAGGATCCAGATCGACGCGGCGATGGCAAGAATGGTCAGCGAAGCGCGAATCGGCACGGCAGGTCATCCGGGTGGCACAGCCAGTCGCAAGGTGCGGCAAGGTCGGGGCAAGCCCCGGGCAGGGAGGGACAGGTTCGCGGCGCTCGGATGGCCCGTGCCGCAAGCAGGCCCCTGACGCAGAGAGGGCGCCGCCGGCATCGCCGACAGCGCCCTCGAGGACTCCCTGCGGCGGGCGCGTCTAGAGCTTCGGACGACGTCCCAGTACGAAGAACACGATGGCCATCACGATGCCCACGACGAACAGGATCCAGGCGATGTTCATCGAAACGCCCGCGATGCCGCCCGCGCCGAACAGCATGGCGACCAGACCGATGATCAGAAATACTGCAGCCCAGTACAGCATGAGAATTCTCCTGAGTTATGGTTGGTGCAAGCCGACAAGGCAACGGCTATGCCTGCCTGCTGCAGAGCTTCGGTTCAGCGAGGCGATCCTCCATCCGGCGGCCGATGGCCGCTGTCGAAGTCGGCATCCGAGTCCTGCGTCCGGATCACTTCGTTGGCGCCGAACGGGCTGGTGCCGGGTATCGTTTCCTTGTCGACCGGAAGCTCCTCGACGGCCAACGCGTGAAACAGCAATCCCTTGCTGACCCCGGCCCGGGTACCGATGGTCTGCAGCAGCCCGGCATTCTCGTCGGTGCTCCGCAGGAGCATGAAGTGGTGGCCGGTTTCGGCAAGCTGCTCGAGCACCGTCATCTGCTTGAGCTCCGCCGAGACGATGCGCGCCAACAGCCCGGCATCATGTTGCGACTTGTCGGTCAGCTGGTGCATCTGCTCCGGCCGCAGCAAGGTCACCTCCTGTTCGGGGAGGCCTTGCTGCGTGACCAGCTCGACGGCACCGGCGACCCGGTCCTCGGGCAGCGCCAGCAGCGCGTAGCCCGAAGGATAGAAGACGCCGTTGCGGCGATGGAAGCGGTCCTCGGAATCATCGAGCGAGGTGGCGTAAAGATGCTGGAGCGATCGACCGCCCGCCGCGGCGCCGCCACCGGAGCCTTGCCCCATCCTGTTCCTGTCGGATTGTCCCTGGGTTTCCATGTGCTACCTCCTGCGCGTCAGGCGTGCAGCGACTGCGCTGCATGGGTGGCGCGACGACGGCCTGGCGCGGACATCTTCGCGGACTTGCGAGGCACGCTCGCACCTTCGGCCGGCTGATTGAGCTGGCGGCGCAGGTCGGCCGCTTCGATGCCGAGTGCGTCGCGGTACTTGGTGACGGTCCTGCGGGCGATGCGGATGCCCCTCTGCGCCAGCATCTTCGCCAGCCGGTGATCCGACAGTGGTTCGCCCGCCGCCTCGCTTTCCACCAGCTGCCGGATCATCGCCTTGACGGCGGTTGCCGAGCAGGCATCGCCGGCGGAGGTCTCGACGTGGCTGGTGAAGAACTTGCGCATCGGGATCAGGCCGGCTGGACACTGCAGGTACTTGCTGTTCACGACCCGCGATACGGTCGACTCATGGATGCCGACGTCGGCTGCGATGTCGGCCAGCTTGAGCGGTTGGAGGCCGATGTCGCCGTGCTCGAAGAACGCCTGCTGGCGGGCAACGATGGCCGCGGCCGTCTTCTCGATGGTGTTGGCGCGCTGCTCGATGCTGCGCATCAGCCACTTCGCTTCCTGGAGCTGGGCCGTCAGGCCGTTGCACTGACCGCCCTCGTTGCGCGACACGATGCTGGCGTACTGGGCGTTCAGCCGGATCCGCGGCGTCGCCGCCGGATGCAGGGCGGCGGTCCAGACGCCCTTGACCTTCTTGACGATCACTTCCGGGACGGCGAATACCACCCGGTCCTTGCCGAAGCCCAGCCCCGGCTTGGGATCGAGGGAGCGGATCAGCCGGGTGGCGGCCGACAGATCGGCTTCGCTCGCCCCGGTGGCGGCGGTGATGCCGCGGAAATCGTTGTGCGCCAGCAGTTGCAGGTGGCTCTTGACGATTTCCATCGCGACAGCCCGTCCCGGCGTTCCGTCCGGCACGCTGCGTAACTGCAGCGTCAGGCATTCGTCGATCGTCCGTGCCGCCACGCCCGCCGGATCGAAGCTTTGCACGCGGCGCAGCGCGATCTTCATGTCGTCGACGCCGATCGCCGGCTTGCCGCGGCTGCTCCCTTCGACGAATTGGGTGCTGAGCTCGGCAAGCTCCTCCAGGTCTTCACGCAGGTAGCCCGCCGGATCCAGGCTGTCGATGATCAGCATGCACAGGTGCTGGTCGACGTCGCTGAGTCGCAGGCTACCGAGTTGCTGCAGCAGGTGGTCCCGCAGCGAGCCATGGGCCGGTGCCATGTCCAGCGCGGAAAGGCCTTCGCCGGTGCCGGACTTGCTGCTGGTGCTCCAGTCGGAGAGGTGTTCGTTGAATTCCTCGCCCGCCGCTTCGCTGTGCTCGGCCGCGACCTCGGAGCCTGCGTCCGAGTCCATGACGGAGGCCGAGTCGGCCTGGACGCCCAGGTCGATGTCGTCGTAGCTGGCGACCAGTTCGTCGCCGGCGATTTCGTCGTAGCTGTCCGTCACGGCAGAGTCGAGATACTCGAGGTCGTCCCCGGCAGCCTGGATCTCTTCGGCATCGCCAGGAGGTGCGTCGGCGGCTTCGACCGGATCGGCGCCGTCGCTGCCTTCCTCCATCTCCAGGAGAGGGTTGCTGTCCAGGGCCTGGCTGATCTCCTGCTCGAATTCCAGCGCGTTCATCTGCAGCAGTTGCAACGATCGTTGCAAGGCCGGCGCTATGCTTAGGGTGCGGTTCAGCTGCAGGGAAATCGACTGGCCCATCGGTACTCTCCTTGGCAAATTCCTTATTTGGAGAGCTAGACGCAGGAACTGTGCCATCCCGCTGACCGGGATAAGCTGCGGAGGTTCGGGCGAACAGAATGCCGACCCTGATAGGCCCTATCTAATGATGCCAACCGTCGCCGCCACCCACGGTTGCGGCCTTCACCTCCCAGCCCTGCGTCGATACATCCAGTAAACATGCGGTTCTTCAGGAGAGTGCCGGAGCCGCGCTTGCTTCCAGCGGGCCTGCAATTTGCTCCTTGGCAACACCCGCCCGCGCTGGCGGCGGGACTGGCGAGGTGGTTCCAGGCTCGGACTCATGACCGCCGCGACCGGGATGCCAAGGGGTGTCCCGGTAATTCTTGCAGGTTTAATTTTCCGATCGACGGCGGCTTTGGCGGCCCGAAGGGCGGCTGCAGACGATCAAGAGCCTTGCCTCCCCCGTCTCGGTCGGCGTCCGGATCGGTCCTGGGTGGCTCGATCACCCGCGCAGCGGAAGACAGCTTGCAGGCATGCGAATTGCAGCCATGGAAGCTCTCTTTGAAGTTTCCTCCCTGATTTGGCCCCTCACGGGGCTTTTTTTTGGCCACCGTCTCCCGGCTGGCAGGCGCGGAGGCGGCGAGGCTGACCGGCTACGGCTAGTCAGCTTCCGGATCCGAGCGGGAGCGTCGGCGACCGCGCTGGCGCAGGACGCTGGTCAGTTGCATCGCCTGCTGGACCTCGGGACGGGTGCCCAGCCTGATGGCCGCGCCGAGCAGCCGCCGCGACTTGGGGAAACCAAGGATCAGACCGGCCGCCGGCAACCCCACCCCCAGTGCCAGCTCCGGATGTTTGAGAAGCAGCCGCATGGTGGCGCTGCGCGGAAACGGACCGGGCGCCGCCGTCGGGCCGGGAGCGATCTTGCCGGCAGCCGGGTCTGCGACGGCCGAAGGGGCAGCCACTGCTTCACCC
>JAEZQX010000252.1 GCA_023441105.1 Pseudomonadota bacterium
GCCGGCTGCCGAGCGGACTGCCGCCGCCGGAGCCAGGCCGGCGCCAGGCGCTCCGGCCGCCGCCTTCTGGCGTGCCTTGCCGGAATCGTCGACATAGCGGAGGTAGTCGATGCCGGAAAAGACGTGCTGGCACACGCCGCATCTCACCAGCCCGCGGCGCAGCTTGAGCTGGTCGGGGATGACCTTGAAGCTGGTCTTGCACTGCGGACAGGTTGTTGCTAGCGCCATGCCGGTATCTTAACGTCCGGGCCTGCGGCGCCCGCCAGCTGTGTTGGATCCTGCACCTGCTTTCGCGCTGTCGCCTGGGGCGGACCGGTCCACGGTACCTCCACGGTACCTTCAGCCGGCGCGGCGACCGGCGAGGCAGGCCCAGCCTTCGCGCACCCGCCACGCAGTCACCGGCAGGTCTTCGCCGTAGAACTGCGCCACTTCGTCGATCTGCCGCTCGAGCACGCCCGACAGCACCAGCGCCCCGCCGGGTGCCACCAGCGAGACCAGCATCGGTGCCAGCAGCTTGAGCGGATTGGACAGGATGTTCGCCACCACCACGTCAGCCGGCGGAGGCAGCGGGTCGGAGCTCGACTGCACCGCGATGTCGACCCGGTTGACGCGCGCATTTTCCCGGGCGCTGACCAGTGCCTGCGGATCGATGTCGATGCCGGTGACCTGCGCGGCGCCGAGGCGCGCGGCGGCGATCGCCAGGATGCCGGAGCCGCAGCCGTAGTCGATCACGCGCCTGCCGGCGAGATCGGCCTGCTCGAGCCATTCCAGGCACATGTGGGTGGTGGGATGGCTGCCGGTGCCGAAGGCGAGACCGGGATCGATCACCAGCGCGAGCCGCCGGTCGCTGCGCTGCAGTACCTCCTCGACATGCCAGCTGGGCACGATCAGCAGGCGCTCGCCGACCGGTATCGGCTCGAACTGCGATTGCGTCGCCCGCACCCAGTCCTGGTCCTCGACGGTGCGGGTGGCGAGGATGGTTGGCGGCGAGCCACCGCAGGCGACGGCGGCCTGGCCGAGCAACCGTCCGGGGTCGACGGTCGTGTCGAGCAGGATCGCCAGCCGCGTGCGCTCCCAGCCGAAGCGGCTGCCGGCGGCGGCCGGCGCTTCATCGGGGGTCAGCGGCTCGCCGAACAGCGGCTGCTCGTCCGGCGAATCCGCATCGGCGTCCTCGGCCTGCACCGACAGGGCGCCGGATTCCAGGCAGGCGTCGGCCCAGGCTTCGGCCCGGTCGCGCGAGACCTCGATCACCACTTCCTGCCACCGTCGGGTCATTGCCGCAACCCTTGGCGCTGCGCGCCCTTCGTCATCAGCGACGCTGCGCGAGCGCCTTCTCGAGGTAATGGATGGAGGTCCCGCCGGCGACGAAGCGGGCGTCGATCATCAGCTCGCGGTGCAGCGGGATGTTGGTATGGATGCCCTCCACGATCATCTCCGACAGCGCGATCTGCATCCGGCGCAGCGCCTGCTCGCGGGTGTCGCCGTAGCAGATGACCTTGCCGATCATCGAGTCGTAGTAGGGCGGCACGAAGTAGTTGTTGTACGCATGCGAGTCGACGCGCGTACCCGGGCCGCCGGGCGGGTGCCAGTTGGTGATGCGTCCGGCCGAAGGCGTGAACTTGTACGGATCCTCGGCGTTGATGCGGCATTCGATGGCATGGCCGCGGATCTCGATGTCGCGCTGCTTCAGGCGCAGCCGCTCGCCGGCGGCGATGCGGATCTGCTCCTGGACGATGTCGACGCCGGTGATCATCTCGGTCACCGGATGCTCCACCTGGACCCGGGTGTTCATCTCGATGAAGAAGAACTCGCCATTCTCGTAGAGGAACTCGAAGGTGCCGGCGCCGCGGTAGTTGATCTTCTTGCAGGCTTCGACGCAGCGCAGGCCCAGCTTGTCGATCAGCCGGCGGGCGATGCCCGGGGCCGGCGCTTCCTCGATGACCTTCTGGTGGCGCCGCTGCATCGAGCAGTCGCGCTCGCCGAGGTAGATGGCACTGCGGTGCTCGTCCGCGAGGATCTGGATCTCGATGTGGCGCGGGTTCTCGAGGAACCGCTCCATGTAGACGGTGGCATTGTTGAAGGCTGCCTGGGCCTCGGAGCGCGTCATCTGCACGGCGTTGAGCAGCGCGGCCTCGGTGTGCACCACGCGCATGCCGCGGCCGCCGCCGCCGCCCGCCGCCTTGATGATCACCGGATAGCCGACGGTGCGGGCGATGGCGAGGATTTCCTTCGGGTCCTCGGGCAGGGCGCCGTCGGATCCCGGCACCACCGGCACGCCGGCCTTCTTCATCGCGTCCTTGGCCGACACCTTGTCGCCCATCAGCCGGATCGATTCCGGCCGCGGGCCGATGAATACGAAGCCACTGCGCTCGACCCGTTCGGCGAAATCCGCATTTTCCGAAAGGAACCCGTAGCCGGGATGGATGGCCTCGGCGTCGGTGACCTCGGCGGCACTGATGATCGCCGGGATGTTGAGGTAGCTGTCGCGCGAGGCGGCGGGACCGATGCAGACCGATTCGTCCGCCAGCCTCACGTACTTGGCGTCGGTATCGGCTTCGGAATGGACGACGACCGTGCGGATGCCCATTTCGCGGCAAGCCCGCTGCACCCGCAGCGCGATCTCCCCGCGGTTGGCGATCAGGATCTTTTCGAACATGTCGTCGGGACTATTCGATGACGAACAGCGGTTGGCCGTATTCGATGGGCTGGCCGTTCTCCACCAGAATCTCGGTGACGGTGCCGGCGAACTCCGATTCGATTTCGTTCATCAGCTTCATCGCCTCGATGATGCAGAGCGTGTCGCCGACCTTGACCTGGCTACCGATCTCGACGAACGGATCGCTCTGCGGGTTCGGCGCCCGGTAGAGCGTGCCGACCATCGGCGACTTGACGATGTTGCCGCGGGCCACCGGCTTGGCCACCTCGCTGGCCGCGGCGATGCCGGGATTGCCCGGCGCCGGGGAAGACGCTGCGATCACCGGCATCATCGGCGGCGGATTGTAGGCATGGGGAGGCGGCGCCGGCGGCGCCTTCACGATCCTCACCCGGCCTTCGGCCTCGGTGATCTCCAACTCCGAAATCCCGGATTCGGCAACCAGATCGACCAATGTCTTGAGTTTTCGCAGATCCATTTCTTTGACCTTTTCTTCGGTTGTGCCTGGATGGTCCGTCCCGCCGCGTGGCCGCCAGCCGATGCCCGGGCTCCTGCAGTTTCGTGCCTGCGCCTACCCGGCGCGTGCCCGCGACAAAGCGAAGCCGAGCGCCGCCTCGTAACCATATGGACCCATGCCGACGATCACCGCTTCGGCAAGATCCGAGAAGTAGGAGTGATGGCGAAACGGCTCGCGACGGTGGACGTTGGACAGGTGGACTTCCGCAAACGGCAAGCCGACCGCCGCCAGGGCATCGCGAATGGCGACGCTGGTGTGCGTGAAGGCAGCCGGATTGATGATGATGAACGAGGTTGCCGTGTCCTTGGCGGCCTGTATCCGGTCTACCAGGGCACCCTCGTGGTTGCTCTGGAAGGTTTCCAGTCGCACCCCTGCAGCCTGCGCCAGCCCCGTCAGGCGCTGGTTGATCTGCTCGAGCGTGGTGCTGCCGTAGACCGCGGGCTCGCGCGTCCCCAACAGGTTGAGGTTGGGGCCGTGGAGGACGAGGATGGTGGAATTGCTGGCAGAAGCGACCAAGTTGTGGGCCGGTCAACGCAAATCCGGGGATTTTATCACTTCGCGGAGTGATTCGATGCGGACCCGCCCAAGAATCTGCTCCTTCACCCGGCCGTCGGCGCCGATCACCACGGTATAGGGCAGCCCGCCGGCCTGGTTGCCGAACCGGGCGGCCAGGAAGGCGCCAGTGGCGTTCGCCACCACCAGCGGGTAGCTGACCGGCAGCTTGCTGCTGAATTTTGCAATGGCGTCGGGGTTGTCGACGCCGACGCCGAGGAAACGCGTGCCGCTGTCGGCCACCTCGGTGGCCAGCGCCGAGAGCTCCGGCATCTCCTCGACGCAGGGGGCGCACCAGGTGGCCCAGAAGTTGGCCACCACCTGCCGGCCGCGCAGCTGCTCGAACGCGAAGACCTTGCCGTTCGAATCCGGCAGCGTCTGCTGGAAGAAGAGCTTGACCGCCTCCTCTTCCTGCTGGCGCACGCGTTCCTGTTCGCGCGAACGCCACCAGGACAGGGCGGCGCCGCTCAGCCCGGCCGCGGCGGCGAGCCCGACGAGCATCCGGCGGCGCAGGCGGGACTGCGGAGCCGGCGTCGGCACCGAATCAGCCGCGGCGCTGCCGGTCGTGGCTGGCGACGAGGTGGCGGATGGCGGAGTTGCCGGCACGTCCGGATCAGGCATCGGGTGACATCTCCACCAGCTCGCGGACGGCGGCCACGCCACCGCGTTCCGGGCGCGGGCCGCCGCTGCCGCTCTTCTGGCGCTTGAGGGCGCCGCGCAGGTCGTCGTAGCGGTACACCGACACCAGGATCGGCAGGTCGTGCTGCCAATAGAAGGCGAGGGCGGGGACGTCGGCGCGGCCGGCGAAATGCGCCACCTCGACGACGTCGAAATTGATGCCGTCGTTCAACAGCCTGATCTCCAGTTCCTTCGCATCGTCGGTGAAGACCTGCAGGTGGATCGGCGAATGGGCGGCGACGATGCCCTTCCAGGCCGCGCCGACGAGGTAGGGGTTGAAGTCGTCGAGCCGCTCCATCCAGAAGAGCGCAGCGCTGCGATAGCGTGCCACGCGACGCTCGTGGTCGCGATCGAAGAGCTGCAGGTGCTCGAGCAGCGACTGGTCGATCGCATCGTTGTCCGGCAGCATCGCTGCGTTGACATGGCCGTCGCCGAAAACCTGGCGCGCCGCCTTGCGCTTGGCGCTCTGGTAATCGAGGCCGCTGTCGGCGATCAGCTGCGCGGCCAGGGCCGCAAGCTCCGATCGCAGGTCCGAACGCATGGGTTCCATCCGCAGTCCATTGGTCAGTGCATCCGTGCGGGCAGTTTAGCGGATCGGTAGAATTCCCCGATGCATATACACATACTGGGCATCTGCGGAACCTTCATGGGCGGCATCGCCGCCATCGCGAAGGAGGCCGGACATCGCGTCACCGGTTGCGATGCCAACGTCTATCCGCCGATGAGCGACCAGTTGCGGGCGCTGGGCATCGAGTTGCTGGAGGGCTATGGTGCCGACCAGCTGTCGCTGCGGCCCGATGTATGGCTGGTCGGCAACGTCGTTTCGCGCGGCAATCCGTTGCTGGAGGCGATCCTCGATGCCGGCGAGCGCTACAGCTCCGGCCCGCAATGGCTCGCCGAGGAGGTGCTGAAGGATCGCTGGGTCCTTGCCGTGGCGGGCACGCACGGCAAGACCACCACCGCCTCGATGCTGGCCTGGATACTGGACGAGGCCGGCCTTCGTCCCGGCTTCCTGATCGGCGGCGTCGCCAGCAACTTCCCGGTCTCGGCGCGGCTCGGCTCCAGCCGCTATTTCGTGATCGAGGCCGACGAATACGACACCGCGTTCTTCGACAAGCGCAGCAAGTTCGTCCACTACCGGCCGCGCACCGCCATCCTCAACAACCTCGAGTTCGATCACGCCGACATCTTCCGCGACCTCGAGGCGATCGAGACCCAGTTCCATCACCTGGTGCGCACGGTGCCGCACAGCGGCAAGGTCATCTACGAAGCCACCCAGGCGTCGCTGCAGCGGGTGATCGCGCGCGGCTGCTGGAGCGCCACCGAGCCGCTCGGCGGCGCCGACGGCTGGCGCGCCGAGCGGGTGGTGGAGGGCGCCGATGCCACCGAGTTCATGCTGATGCATGGCACGCAGCCGATCGGCGTCTGCAGCCTGCCGCTCGCCGGCGAGCACAACCGCGCCAACGCGATCGCGGCAGTGGTGGCGGCGGCCCACATCGGCGTCGACTTCTCCGCCTCGCTGGCGGCGCTGTCGCGCTTCGGCGGCGTCAAGCGCCGGCTCGAGGTTCGCGGCCGCGAGCATGGCGTGACGGTGTACGACGACTTCGCCCATCATCCCACCGCCATCAAGACGACGATCGCCGGGCTGCGCTCGCGCATGGAGGCCGCGCGGCTCACCCAGGGCGAGGCAGGAATTCGCCGGCGGCCGGGCCGCCTGCTCGCGGTGGTCGAGCCGCGCTCCAACACCATGAAGCTCGGCGCCATGAAGGCGCTGCTGGCCGACAGCCTCGAAGGCGCGGACCTGATCTACTGCCACGGAGCAGGGCTCGGCTGGGATGCCGGCCAGGCGCTGGCGTCGCTCGGGCTGCGGGCGCAGACCTTCGATGCCATCGATCCGCTGGTGCGGGCCATCGTTCGCGATGCCCGCGATGGTGATCATGTGCTGGTGATGAGCAACGGCGGCTTCGGCGGCATCCACGGCAAGCTGCTGGCCGCGCTGGCTGCCGGTCCCGCACTGCCGCCGTCCGCGGCGGCGCCTTCGTTCGGCGACGAGGCTGCCGCGGTCGCCGGCGGCCTGCGCAGCGCGCTCTGATGCGGCTGATCTACCTCCACGGCTTTCGCTCTTCGTCTCGCTCGTTCAAGGCCCGGCTGCTGCAGGCTCGCTTCACGGAAGCGGGCCTGGCCGATCGCTTCCTCGCGCCTGACCTGCCGGTCGAACCGGCTGCCGCCATCGGCCAGGTGCAGCGCGAGATCCGGCCGGCGGACGCCGACACGCTGGTCGGCAGCTCGCTCGGCGGCTGTTACGCCACCTGGCTCGCCGAGCAGGTCGGCTGCAAGGCGGTGTTGCTCAACCCCGCCGTGCGTCCGGCGCGGGACCTCGCCACGCAGGTGGGACCCCAGACCGGCTACCACGACGGCCAGCCGTTCGAGTTCCGCCAGGCCTACGTCGAGCAATTGCGCGGTTACGAGGTCGAGCACATCACTCGCCCGGAACGCTACTTCCTGATCGCCGCGCAGGGCGACGAAGTGCTCGACTGGCGCGAGATGGTCGCCCATTACCCTGGCGCCCGCCAGCGCGTCATCCCGGGCGGCGATCACGGCCTGTCGGATTTCGCCGACTGGATCGACGAGGTTCTCGCCTTCTCGGGCTTCGGGCCCGGGGGCATCTCGAAATCGACTGTCGGCTGATGCCGACCAAGGAAAATTGATGCGATTCAAAGGCAAGGTGGCGTTGATCACCGGGTCGGCGGGCGGCATCGGCCTTGCCACGGCCTGCAGGTTTGCAGCCGAAGGCGCGCAGGTCGTGCTTGCCGACCTGCGCGAGGCGGCGCTCGAAGAGGCGCGGGCCCGGGTGCTGGCAGCGGCGCCGGATGCGGCGCTGCTCACGGCGGCCGTCGACGTCACCCGTTCCGACCAGGTGCAGGCGATGGTCGAGCTGGCGTTGGAGCGCTTCGGCCGGATCGACTGCCTGGTCAACAACGCCGGCATCACCCAGGACGCCCGCCTCGTCAAGATGACCGAGGAACAGTTCGACCGGGTGATCGAGGTCAACCTCAAAGGCGTCTATCGCTGCACCCAGGCGGTCGCCGATCCGATGATCCGCCAGGGCAGCGGCGTGATCCTCAACGCCTCGTCGGTCGTCGGCCTCTACGGCAACTTCGGGCAGACCAACTACGCCGCCACCAAGGCCGGCGTGATCGGCTTCACCAAGACCTGGGCACGCGAGCTGGGCCCCAAGGGCATCCGCGTCAACGCCGTCTGCCCCGGCTTCATCCGCACGCCGATCCTCGACACCATCCCGCAGCCGGTGATCGCGAAGATGACCGAGAAGGTGCCGCTCGGAAGGCTCGGCGAACCCGAGGAGGTCGCGAGCGTCTATGCGTTCCTGGCTTCGGATGATGCGTCGTACTTGAACGGGGCGGTGATCGAGGTGTCGGGCGGGATCCAGCTGTAGGTTGCTTCGGGCGCGTTGCTAAGGGCGACGCGCGTGGGGCGGGGG
>JAEZQX010000543.1 GCA_023441105.1 Pseudomonadota bacterium
CCGGCGCATCGAGGGCAAACCGGTCTTCGGCCGTGCGCCTGGATGACCGGGCAATCTGTGCGATAGCCACCGCGCCCGGCAAGGGCGCGATCGGCGTGGTCCGGGTGTCCGGGCCACGGCCTGAAGAGGTCGAGGCGATCGTCGACGCGGTGGTCGGCAGTGCCGCCGGCCGCAGGCTCCAGCCGCGCTCCGCCACCTATGGCCCGTTCCTCGCCGGCGACGGCAGCGTCATCGACTACGGCCTGGCGCTGCTGTTCCCGGCGCCGCATTCCTACACCGGCGAAACCGTGCTCGAGCTGCAGGGCCACGGCGGGCCGGTGGTCATGCAGCTGCTGCTGCAGCGCGTGCTGGCGGGCGGCGCCGCCCGCCAGCGCCTGGCGCGGCCCGGCGAATTCACCGAACGCGCCTTCCTCAACGACAAGATGGACCTGGCGCAGGCCGAGGCGGTGTCGGACCTGATCGAGGCGAGCACCGAGCAGGCGGCGCGCTCGGCCACCCGCTCGCTGCAGGGCCTGTTCTCCGGCCAGATCGCCGAGCTGGCGGAACAGCTACTGGCGCTGCGAATGCTGGTCGAGGCGACGCTGGATTTTCCCGAGGAGGAGATCGAGTTCCTCGAGAGCGCGAATGCGCTTGGGCGGCTGGCGACCATCGATGCGCAGTTGCACAAGGTGCTGGCCACCGCCCGCCAGGGTGCGCTGCTGCGCCAGGGGCTCAGCGTGGTGCTGGTGGGCGCGCCCAACGTCGGCAAGTCGAGCCTGCTGAATGCGCTGGCCGGCGCGGAGGTCGCCATCGTGACGCCGATCGCCGGCACGACCCGCGACCGGGTGACGCAGGCGATCGCGATCGACGGCGTGCCGCTCAATATCATCGACACCGCCGGGCTGCGCGAGACCGACGATCCGATCGAGCGGATCGGCATCGAACGCACCTGGGCGGAGGTCGAGCGGGCGGACGTGGTGGTGCACCTGGTGGACGGGTCTGGCCAGGGAGCGCCGAACGACGGCGGCGTGAGCGACCAGGCCCGGCAGGCGGACGAGGCGTTGTTCGGGCTGATCGACGCCCGGGCGCCGGCCGGCGCGGCGCGGATCACCGTGGTCAACAAGATCGACCTGGTGGGCGAAGCGCCGGCGGCCGGCGATGGCGAAGTACGGCTATCCGCGATGACTGGCGGCGGCATCGACCTGATGCGCCTGGCGCTGCTGCGGGCGGCCGGCTTCCAGCCGGGCGCGGAAGACGTCTTCACCGCCCGCGAGCGGCACCTGCAGGCGCTGCGCGAGGCGCTCGAGCATGTCGCGCTGGCGCAGGGGCACGGGCAGCAGGGGGATCGGGCGCTGGATCTTTTTGCCGAGGAGTTGCGGCTGGCGCATCAGGCGCTGGGGCGGATCACTGGCGAAGTGACGGCGGATGATCTGCTGGGGGTGATCTTCAGCCGGTTCTGTATCGGTAAGTAGTGCCAATCTCGCGCCGGGCCGGTGCCGGGCTAGTTCCGGGCATCTCGGGCATCCCCCCGGCCACCATCATTCACAGAAAGTTGCGAAGTCGGCCAGGCGCCTGGAGCCTCAGCCCGCTTGGCGTTGTCGTGGCTTCCGCCCTTGCGCGGGCATCTGCTTTGCCTGGAAATGTGCAAATTGCACATTTGACATGGAGGTGTGTCATGCCACTGGCTTCCGCAGCCCGAGCCCTAATCGTTTTTCTGTTGTTGCTGCTGGCGTTCACGGGCCCGGTGGAGTCGGTGACGCCGGCAGCCGTGGCGACGACGTCCGCCGGCTTCTGGTCCGGCCTGGTCGACGGCTTCATGAGCTTGCCGCGCCTCCTTGCCAATCTGGTCGTCGACGTGCCGCTGATCGAACCGGGCGCCCACCTCCTGAGCTATGACCTCGGCTTCTACGCCGGTGTCCTGTTGCTCACGGGTGCCGGTGCGGCCGCCGCCTCGTCCACGCCCGAGTCCTTCGGGTTGCATCCCAAGGTAAGGGAGCCCCGCAACAGCCAGTGATCGCCGCAAGGCGGTCGTACACCCCGCATGGCAAGACAGTGCACGAAAACGGCACGGCCGCGACCCAGTCCTCCGCGGCCGGAATCCTGGCCGGGACCGGAACCCGGGAATCGGTGGGTTCGGCGACCGGGAGGCTTCGAGCGTGACTTTCCGCACCTGAGAACGCCGGCCGAGCGCCTACGCTCGCTGCTCAGCGAGTGGTCCCGGACCGCTCTGCAGGCGAACAGGGTGGGCAGCATGACCGAACAGGATGCGGGACGACAGGCAGATCGAATCGAGGAGGCTCGCACCGTTCCTCTCACCCGGATCCAGGTGACCGCTTGCTTTCGCACGGTGATGGACCTGCTCAGGGCCCAGCAGGTGGCTTCCCTGGCGATGCGCGACCTGGCGGACTCGCTGCCGCAGAACCTCCTGCCCGAGCATCAGTGCACCATCGAATTCCTGGCCAGCACGATCGAGAAGGTCGACGATGTCCTGGCCGGCGTGGTCGAAGAGCTGGAAGTGCTGCGCGCGACCGTCGGCGCCACCGGTGGCGCAAATCCATCGACTTTGGCAATATCCCGCCATGAATGATCTCGAGATATTCCGCGCAATGACCGTGGCCTGCGAGATGTTCGCGGATTTCCGCGTCGCGGACCTCGCCGATCTCCTGGGCCGCATCGAAGCCAGCCGCTTCGAGCAGCTGATGAGCCAGGCCTTTCCTCTGTACAAGACCACCTGGCCCGCCCTCGCGGGGGAGGAGGCCGCCACGGCCATCGGAATGGTGGCTGCGATGGTGGAATCCGGCGACCTGGCTGCTTGATTGACGGCCGTAGGCGCGTTGCGGGGACGTTTCCGCGGAAACGTGTACTGAGTACTCACTACGCTTCTCGGCCGCCTGGCAGCGGCTGAGGTTGCACTGTGGAGACGTTTCCGCGGAAACGTCCAACCGCCAACGCCACTTGGAAACGTCACCCGGCGGGCAACGTGGAAATGTCGCATCCGCCGAGGTGCAGACTTGTCCACCGGCGGCGTAGGCGCATGCCACGCAGGAGCTGACGGTGGGCAAGTCGTCGCAGCTGCGGTCAGGTTCGTCGCGTGGACGCGTTGGCGCGACGCTGACTGAGCTGGAGCATGGCGTGGCGTGGTTCAGGTCGTCGGGCCTCAAATGCTCGGACCGCTTGGGCCTGGCATCACTTGGTGGGGCGACGGACCCTGGTGGGTCCAAGCGAGTGCGTGCTAACCCCGTCAATTGGCCGCGGGCGTCTGCATCCCTTGTCTCCCGTCCGTCCCTACGGACCCGGGAGGTTGCCTGATCAACTCCGCCATCTCACCTCCTGCTGCCCGAGGGGGGTCGATTCCTCGTGTCGTCAGGGGGTCAAATTACGCTGTCGCCTGACACCGCCTGGTGCCTTCGGCCTCGCGCCCTTCTGGCGGCGGCCCGGATTTGCCCCACGGAGACGTTTCCGCGGAAACGTAGAAACGTGTACCGCGCAGTGACGGGCGCGTCCTTCCGCCTGGCAGAGGCGCGGATCGGGTTCTGACCTCACGGCGTTTCCGCGGAAACGTCCAAGCGCGCGCAGCAGTAGTCACCTCGCTCGCGCCGTCTGCAACCAGCCGTAGGACCGATCCTCCTATTATTGATAATCTTATTGACAGCACGAGCCCTCCGCAGGCACCATGTCGCAATGGATCGTTCCGTCGCACACCCGGTCGAAGCGGATCGTCCCTCCGAACGAGGGCAGCCCTCTCCGCCAGGAAGCCCAGCTCCCGCCCCCAGCCGGATCCCGGTCGACCGCTCGGTCCAACAGATCATCCAGGTCCTGGAGGAAGACATCGTCCTGGGCCAGTTGCATCCCAGGGAGCGGTTGATCGAGGATGACCTGATGGTCCGGTTCCAGGCGAAGCGCCACGTCGTCCGCCAGGCGCTGTCGGAACTCGATCGGATGGGGCTGGTCGAACGCCCCCCGAATCGGAGCGTCGCGGTGAAGGATCTCAAGCCGATCGAGGTGGAGGAGATCTACGCGATGCGCACGCTGCTCGAGACGGCCGCCGCGAACCAGATGCCGCTGCCGGTCGCCCCCGGGCTGCTGGAGCAACTGGTCGATGTTCAGGCGCGGCACGATGCGGCTGCAACCGGGCGCGACGTCCGGGCGCTGTTCCGCATCAACATCGAATTCCACCGCTTGCTGTTCTCCCAGTGCGGCAACGCCCATCTCGCCGACACGATCGACCTGTTCGGCAAGAAGGCGCACGCCGTGCGCTCGCTGTCGATCACCCGCCCGGAGCAGATCAGGAGCGCCGGCGATGAGCACTGGCAGATGATCGACGCGCTGAAGGCAGGGGATCGGCCGCGGCTGGTGTCCCTGCTCGTGGCGCACATCTCGGTGGCGAAGAACGCCTACATCGACGCCTATCACGCGCGCTTTCCGGCCTCGGCTCCGTCCCTGGGCCGCTGACGCGCAATCCTCCATCTCACAACGGAAGAGCAACGAATGTTCGAAGTCTCCAGTTCCCATGTAGCCCTCCCCGCCCAGCAGGTGCCCGTCGCGGAGCGCGCGGACGTCCTGGTCTGTGGTGGGGGCGTGGCCGGCATCGCGGCGGCGGCTGCCGCTGCTCGCAACGGCGCGCGCACCCTGCTGCTCGAGCGGGCGGGTTTCCTCGGCGGTACGGCCACGGGATCGGCGATGGGACTGCTGGTCATCCCGGCCAGCGAGCTGGCGGGCTTCCCGCGCGAGTTCTTCACCCGCTTGGCCAAGGAGCAGGGTGGTGGGCTGGGCGACGTGGTGCCGTGGGACATCGAGGCCTACAAGTGGACCGCCATGGATGTGCTGCGCGAGGCCGGCGCGCAGGTGCGCTTCTACACGCTGGTGTCCGAGCCACTGGTGAGGGACGGGCGCATCGAGGGCGTGGTGATCGAGAGCAAGTCCGGCCGGCAGGCGATCCTGGCCAAGGCGGTCATCGATGCCACCGGCGACGGCGATGTCGCGGCTCGATCCGGAGCGCCTTTCGTGAAGGGGCGCGAGAAGGATGGCGCGATGCGGCCGGTGACCGTCATGGGGCGCATCGGGAACATCGACCTGGACCGCTTCAAGGCCTACATCGACTCGCATCCGGATGATTTCTCCCAGGATGACGGCCGGCGGGTCGTCGATGTCGAGGGGGGCATCGTGCGCATCGACGGGTTCTTCTCGATCGTCGAGAACGCGAAGAAGCGCGGTCTCATCAACGCGGCGGCGCCGGTGAACTACCTGCGCTTCAGCGGCGTGAATCCGCCCGGGCTTCGTGATCGCGCCATCCTGATCTGCAACAGTACCCGCGTCTATGACATCGACGGCACCGACGCGGCCGACCTGAGCCGGGCAGAAATCGAAGGCCGGGACCAGCTCCGCGATATCGTCCAGGCCTGCAAGCAACTTCTGCCGGGCTTCGAGAACAGCTTCCTGGTCGACACCTCGGCCTACATCGGCGTGCGCGAGACGAGGCGGATCCAGGGTCGTACCACCCTGACCTATCCGGATATCCGGGACGGCAAGCGTCATCGCGATTCGGTCGCCGTCATGACCTCGGTGGACTATGGCACCGCCGAGCTCCATGGGCCGGATTTCGGACACGAAGGTTCCGCTGCCGACGAGTGGGCCCGCAAGCTCTCGCTCAAGCTGATGCGCTTCGAGTTCCCTCTGTCGTGCATGCTGCCGCAGGGCATCGAGAACCTGATCGTCGCCGGTCGCTGCGCGTCGGTCACGCACGACGTCGACAAGTTCGCGCGCAACATGGCGCCCACGGGTCTTGCCGGACAAGCGGCGGGGACCATGGCCGCGGTGATGGCCAAGGAGGCCGCACCGGATTGGCGCAACCCGCCGATCCAGCGCATCCAGCAACTGCTGGAGCAACAAGGCGTACCGGTCCGGCTACCGGAAGGATCGCCGCATTCGAATATCGAGAAGCAGGCCCTGATGGCCTGAAAGCTTGAATGCCGGGACAGGGCCTTCGACCCTGCTCTTCCATCTCATCATCGCAGGAGACTTTTCTGTATGGCAATTTCCGATGTAGCTCGCTGGCTGGCAGTGGGCCTGGTTGTCGCCGCGGGCATGATCGGCCCGGCGAACGCGGACAGTTTTCCGACGCAGCCGATCCGGCTGGTCGTGGGATTCCCTCCCGGCGGAATCAACGACATCGTTGCCCGCGTCGTCGGGCAGAAGCTGAGCGCGTCCTTGGGCCAGCAGGTGGTCGTGGACAATCGTGCCGGGGCTGGAGGAACGATCGGCGCCGACCTGGTCGCCAAGGCGGCGCCGGATGGCTATACGCTGCTGCTTGGCTCCGTCAGCAATGTCGCGATGGCGCCGAGCCAGTACAAGTCGTTGCCGTACGCCCCGACCAAGGACTTCGCGCCGGTGGCGCTGCTGGCTGCTGCGCCGAATGTCCTGGTGGTGAACCCGAGCTTCCAGGTGAAGTCGGTCAAGGACCTGATCGCGCTCGCCAAGGAGAAGCCGGGCGAGATCACCTATGCGTCGGCGGGCAACGGCACCTCGAACCATCTGACCGTCGAGCTCCTGAAGGTTCTTGCCGACATCGATCTGGTCCATGTTCCCTACAAGGGCGACAATCCTGCCGTCACCGACGTGCTGGGAGGGCAGGTTCCGATGGTGTTCCCGACGCTGCCGGTGGCCCTGCCCCACATCAAGACCGGCAAGCTCAAGGCGATCGCCGTCTCCAGCGAGAAGCGCTCGACGCTCATGCCGGACCTGCCGACGGTCGCCGAATCCGGCGGCCTTCCGGAGTTCGCGGTGAGCGTCTGGGTGGGCATCCTGGCGCCGGCCGGCACGCCGGACGGTATCGTGCAGCGCCTCAACACCGAGCTGTCGCGGATCGTCAGCGAGCCGGAGACTCGCGAGAAGCTCGCCTCGCTGGGGGCCGAGCCGGCAACGATGAAGCCGGCGGAGTTCGCTGCCTATATCCGATCCGAAACCGAGAAGTGGTCGAAGGTCGCCAAGTCGGCCAAGATCGATCCCAACTGAGTTGTTGCCTTGACCTCGATGATCGGTATCACCATGGGGGATCCGTCGGGCATCGGGCCCGAGGTGATCTGCAAAGCACTGCGCGACGTCCCTCCCGACGAGCGGGGCGCGACCATCGTGTTCGGCAACGCCGCCGTGCTGCAACGGGCGAACGCGCTGGTGGACGCCGGCTTGCGCTTCGAGTCGCTGGCACCCGATCGTGACGATCCGCTGCCCGAAGGCGCGGTCGCCGTCTGCGACATTCCCGTCCCGCCCGGGGTCGGCGCGCCGGTCGACGGCACGGTGAGCGCCGCCGGCGGCGCGTGTGCCTATTCCTACATCGCGGCCGCCGTCGATGCCGCGCTCAGCCGGAAGATCGCCGTCATCGTCACGGCTCCCATCAACAAGGCGGCGCTGCATGAGGCAGGCCATCGTTTCGAGGGGCACACGGAGCTGCTGGCGCACCTCACCGGCGCGAAGTCGTCCTTCATGCTGCTGGCCTCGGAGCGCCTGTCGACGCTGCACGTGACCACGCACGTCTCGCTGGCCGGCGCCGTGAAGCGGGTGACGGTGGAACGGGAGCTGGCGACGATACGGCAAGGCCACCACCACCTGCTTCGTCTCGGCATCGCCAGGCCGCGAATCGCGGTGGCGGGGCTGAATCCGCACAGCGGCGAAGGCGGGCTGTTCGGCAACGAGGAACAGGATGTCATCATTCCCGCCATCGCGGCGGCCTGCGCCGAAGGCATCGATGCCGTCGGCCCCATTCCGGGGGACACGGTCTTCTACCGCGCCACCCGGGGCGAGTTCGACCTCGTCATCGCGCAGTATCACGACCAGGGCCACATCCCCACCAAGCTGATCGCCTTCGATACGACGGTCAATGTCTCGCTCGGCCTGCCCATCCTGAGGGCATCGGTCGACCACGGCACCGCCTTCGACATTGCCTGGAAGGGGGTTGCCGACCACACGAACATGATGGCTGCCATGGCGTATGCGCGACGCCTCGCCAGCGCCCACTGACGTCGGCACCACGGCGACGTGAAGATCGCTATCGTCGCCGACGACCTGACCGGCGCCCTGGATGCCGCAGTACCCTTTGCCGATCTCGGTCGCGACACCCGCGTCGGCCTCGATATCGAAGCCGCAAGCGCAATGGCGAGCAGCGATGTGCCGGTCGTCTCGGTCGATGCCTGCACCCGGCACTTGCCTCCGTCGCAGGCTGCCGGGTTGGTCCGTCTCGCCATGCAACGGCTGCTCGCGCTCGACCAGCGGCTCGACCAGCGGCCTGACCGGCGGCTCGACCGACGAATACCCTTCAAGAAGATCGATTCGACGCTGCGCGGAAACGTGGGCGCGGAGACTCTCGCTGCGCTGGCCGGCAGCGGGCGGCGCTGCGCCATCCTTTCACCGGCGGCGCCGCGATTGGGACGGCGCCTGCATCGCGGCCGCCTCATCGTCAACGGCGAACCTGTCGCCGGCGGCGATCTCGTCCAGGCGCTTCGCGTCCAGTTGCCCGATGTGCCGGTGCAGCTGCTGACGCCAGGCGAGGAAGTGCGATCCACCGGGGATCCCATCCGGTTGTTCGTGGCGGATGCGCAGGAGGAGACCGACCTGGACCGGCTGGTCGACCTCGCACTGGCCAGGCCCGATGAGATATTGCTCGTTGGCTCCTCCGGGCTTGCGGGCGCGCTGGCCCGCCGAGGAGGTCTGGCTGGCGGAGGCGCTGGCGAGGGCTCCTGCGCTGCGGCCGATGTGCCGAGCCGGTTTCGACGCATCCTGTTCGTCGTGGGCTCGCGCAACACCCGGAGCATCGGCCAGCTGCAGGCGCTGCTCGGCATGGACGGCGTTACCGATCTCTCCAGTTCGTTCGACGACAACGCTGGGCAGCCGCCCTCATGCGGAGGCGGGCACATGAGCCGGGTCGGGGTCATCCATGCGGCCAGCCTCGAGGACGCTTCCGTGCCGGACTCGGTGCGGGTGGCGCAGCGGCTGGCCGAGGTGGTTGGATCGGTGCTTTCGGATGACCTGGTGGACGACACCGCCATCGTCATGACCGGCGGCGATACCGCCCGTAGCGTCCTCGACCACCTCGGCATCCAGGGACTGGAGGTCAGCCGGAGCCTGGCACCCGGCGTGGTGCTCTCGAAGGCGGACCTGGGCGGCCGGCGGCTCTGCCTGGTCACCAAGGCAGGCGGGTTCGGCGAAACCGACCTGTTCGTCCGGCTCGCCGGCGAATTGCTCGCGGAGCATTGACGGGCCGGCGGCGGGCGATCGCGTTTCCGCGGAAACGCGCATGAGCGGTTGGCTCTCCGGCGGGAACGGCAGCTGTGGACGACCGGCGGTCAGGTTTCGGGGATGAGCGGGGCCTCGAGAACAAGCGTCCCTGGGTAGACTGTCTTCTCCCCGAACGCCCGTCGAGTCGATGATCTCCCTGCATGTTCTGGTAGTTGACGACGATGTCGACGCGGCCGAAGCGGTGGCGGCGCTGCTGGAGCTCGAGGGCCATCGGCCGGCACTGCTGCACGACGGGCTCGGCGTGCTGGAAGCGGCCCGTGCCTTCGTGCCCGATGTGATCCTCATGGATCTCGGGCTACCGGGTATCAATGGATACGAAGCCGCAGCGCTGGTGCGGCAGGAAAGGTCTCTCGACGGAATCCTCCTGGTGGCCTTGACCGGCTGGGGCTCCGACGCGCACAAGCGCGCATCGCGCCAGGCCGGCTTCGACTTCCATCTCACGAAGCCGGTCACCTACGCGGGCCTGGCTGAGATCCTCAGGCAGGTCGAGCCGTATCGCATGGGCGTGCTGACCATCTGAGGTCCCCGGCGGTCGGGCGCGCCGGCCTTCCGGCAATGCCGTCGCTCCGCTCTCGGTATCATTGGATACCCGAACCTCAGACGCCAGGTCATGGTGGTTCCACGCTTCTGATTCCATGCGACTCCCCTGCCTGAAGGCTGCGGTCAGTCAAGTCACCGCGTCCTGCGCCGAGTAGCCCATGCCGCAGCACTACCATCACGGCCTCGTCGTCCTCTCCCTCGCGGTAGCCATCCTTGCCTCCTATGCGGCGCTGACGCTGGCGATCCGGATCCGGCACACGAGCGGCTGGGCGACGCAAGGCTGGCTGATGGGCGGCGGCTTCGCCATGGGCCTGGGGATCTGGGCGATGCACTTCGTCGGCATGCTGGCGCTGTCGCTGCCGGTGCCGATCACCTACGACCTGCCGATCACCCTGTTGTCGCTGGTGGTGGTCGTCGTGGTCTCCACCTTCGCGCTGAGCATGGCCAGCAAGCCGACCGCCAGCCGCTCGGCGCTGCTGGTCGCCGGCGTGGCGATGGGCATCGGCATCTGCTCGATGCACTACATCGGCATGGCGGCCATCCGGATCACGCCGCGCATCGCTTACGATCCCGGCTGGGTGGCCTTTTCGGTGCTGATCGCCGTCGCCGCCTCGCTCGCCGCCATCTGGATCGTGTTCACGACGCGGCCGGACGGCCGCTGGTCGCGCCACCGGCGTGTGATCGGCGCCATCGGCATGGGCCTGGCCATCGCCGGCATGCACTATGCCGGCATGGCGGCGGCGCGCTTTCCGGCCAACGCGACGACGGACACCTCCGGCGTGATCGACCGGCAGTGGCTTGCCGCCGTGGTCGCCACCGTTTCCGTCCTGGTTATGGTCGCCAGCCTGCTGCTGTCGTTTCTCGAAGCGCGGGCGGCCCGGCATTCGGCCAGGATTCAGGCCTCGCTCACCGAGGAGCAGGAAAGCGGTCGGGCCAAGGACGCCTTCCTGGCGATGTTGGGTCATGAGCTGCGCAATCCGCTCGCATCCATCTCCAACGCCATCTACCTGCTCGACCGGGTCGATCCCGCGTCGCCCAACGCGAAGTTCGCGCGGGAGATCATCGCCCGCCAGACCGGCCACTTGTCGCGCATCGTCGACGACCTGCTCGACGTCGGCCGCGCGGTGGCGGGCAAGATGTCGCTCAGCATGCAGCCGATGGAGCTGGCGGCGGCGGTGGAGGCGGGGTTGGCCGCATCGCGCACTGCAGGCATCCTCCAGGACCGGCAGGTCGACTGCCGTTGCACCACGGCCTGGATCAACGGCGACCGGACCCGCATCGAACAGGTGGTCGCGAACCTGCTGCGCAATGCGGTCCAGCATACGCGAGCCGGCGGCTCGATCACCATCCGGGTGATCGCGGAAGACCGGCGGGCGAAGCTGGTGGTGGCCGACGACGGCGAAGGCATGGATGCGGCAACGCGCGACCAGGCATTCGACCTCTTCTACCAGGCGCACCAGGCGCTCGACCGGGGCCGCGGCGGCCTGGGCATCGGGCTGACCCTGGTGCGGCGGATCGTCGACATGCACGGCGGTGAGGTCACGCTCGACAGCGCCGGCGTCGGCCAGGGCACCACCTGCACCGTGCGGCTGCCCGTCATCGCGGCGCCCGCGACCGCCGCCGGCACGGTAACGCCGGCCGCGGCACCGATCGCCCGGCGCCGGGTCGTGCTCATCGACGACGAGATGGATGGCCTGGTGAGCCTTCGCCACATCCTCGAGGGTGACGGGCACAGCGTGCGGACGGCGGCCGAAGGCGGCGCCGGCCTGGCGGCCATCATGGAGTGGACGCCCGATGTCGCGGTGGTCGACATCGGCCTGCCGGGAGTGGACGGCTACCAGATCGCCCGCCAAGTGCGCGCCTCGGGTGGCGGCACCTACCTGGTCGCGTTGTCCGGATACGGGCAGGTGGAAGACAAGGAGAAAGCGCGCAACGCCGGCTTCGACGAGCACCTCACCAAGCCCGCCGACCCGGAACGACTCCTGGCCCTGGTGTCGCGGGCGGGTCGACCGGTCGAGGGGGTGACGGGCTGATGGACCTGCGGGGCTGGCGGTGCCGATGTGCTCTTGGGACGGCCTGCTTGCCTTCCACAGGGTTGCGGATGTAGTGTTGCTGCCTTGACGGGTTGATCCCGGGCCATCGCAGCCGCCCGGTCAGGACGCCTCCGTCCCAAGCACTGCTCCGTTCCCAATCGGGAGGGAGTCGACATGCGTGACCAGCGGAAGCGTACGACCACGGTCCGGCTGGTGCTCGCCGGGCGCTCGCTGCGGGCTTTCGCGGATGGCTACCTGGCCGTGCTCTTGCCGGCCTACCTGATTGCCATCGGCCATGACCAGCTCGATCTCGGCCTGCTCGCCACGATCACCCTGCTGGGGTCCGCCGCGGCGACGCTGGCCGTCGGACGCTGGGGCAATCGCCTCGACCTGCGCCGCTTGCTGATGGCGTCGGCCGTCGTGATGGCGGCCAGCGGCCTCGGCTTTGCCAGCGTGACGACCTTGTGGCCGCTGCTGCTGGTGGGCTTCATGGCGCCGATGAACCTGGGCGGCAGCGACGTCAGCATCTTCCTGCCGCTGGAGCACAGCATCCTGGCAGGGTCCGGCGATGCGGATTTCCGCACCCGGGTGTTCGCCCGCTACAGCTTCGTCGGCTCGCTCGCCGGCGCCTGCGGCGCCTTGCTGGTCGCCTTGCCGGATTGGCTGGGAACGCGGGGCGGCTGGGCGGTGGCGGACGCGCTGCGGGTGATGTTCATGCTGTATGGGGCGATCGGCCTGCTGGTCTGGTTGCTCTATTCGCGCTTGCCGTCGGCGGACGAGCTGCCCGATCCGGCACTCAATCCGCCGCTCGATCCGCCGCCGAAGGCCGCCTTGGGTTCCTCCTCCCGCAGGATCGTGGCCAGGCTCACCGGCCTGTTCGCCATCGACGCATTTGCCGGCGGGCTGATCATCAACGCCATGCTCGCCTTGTGGCTCTTCCAGCGCTTCGGCATCTCGCTGACCGCGGCCGGCACGCTGCTGTTCTGGACCGGCATTCTCAGCGCCACCTCGCAGCTGGCGGCGCCGGCGCTGTCGCGGCGGATCGGCCTCGTCAACACGATGGTGTTCACGCATATTCCCTCGAGCCTGTGCCTGATCGGCGCGGCATTCGCTCCGACGCTCGAGCTGGCCGTGGGCCTGCTGCTGGTCCGCAGCCTGTTGTCGCAGATGGACGTGCCGGCGCGCAGTGCCTACGTGATGTCGATCGTCGCGCCCGCCGAGCGGCCGGCGGCAGCCAGCGTAACCGCGGTGGCGCGCAGCCTGGCATCGGCGGCAGGGCCTGTACTTGCGGGTGCCTGGTTCGCCAGCGGCGACATGGTGGCGCCGCTGGTCGTCTGCGGCATGCTCAAGATCGGCTACGACCTGGCGTTGTTCGCGGGGTTTCGCCGCGTGCCGTTGCTTGCGGAGGCGGACGAGCAGGCGATGCCGCCGGCCGCGCCGGCTTCGACCGAGCCGGCTTCGACCGAGCCGGTTTCTAACGAAGTGCGTATTACCAAGCCGGCGCCGCTGCCGGGGCAGGTTGTTGCCGGCGGGGCGCATGGCCGAGAATAGGCGCGTTGCCACCCACGAGCCTCCCATGACAGCCAGTGCCGCCGAGTTCGCGAACCCGATCGATGACCGCTACTTCGATGACTACCGGCAGGGTGACGTCTTCCTGTTCGGTCCCATCGCCGTCGAGGAGGGCGAAGTCATCTCCTTCGCCCAGCGGTTCGATCCGCAGTCGATCCACATTGATCCGCTGGCCGCGGCACGTGGACCATTCAACGGCCTGATCGCCAGCGGCTGGCACACCATCGGGCTGCTGATGCGGCTCTTCGTGCAGCACTACCTCACCGCCGTCGCAAGCCTGGCCTCGCCGGGCATCGACGAGCTACGCTGGATCAAGCCGGTGCGGCCCGGCGACCAGTTGCGGCTGCGGGTCACCGTCAGCGAGGCGCGCCTGTCGCGCAGCAAGCCGGACCGCGGCATCCTGCATTCCTTCGTCGAAGGCATCAACCAGCGCGACGAGGTGGTGGTGACGTTCAAGGCGATGAACCTGGTGGGGGTCCGGCCGGGAGACAATTCGCCTGCGTGAGATTTGTTCAGCCTGTGACAATCCGGGCCACGAGGCATTTGCAAACGCGCTTGCGACGGTAGTATCCGCCCACTCCCACGGGTTCCGGAGGCGCGATGACTGCGGTGGAAATGATCGGCTACCTTGGCGCGGCCGCCAGCATCGCAAACGCCTCGATGAAGACCATGATCCCGCTTCGGGCCATCGGGATCCTGGGCAACTGCATCTTCATCGTCTTCGGACTGCTTGCCCCGGTCTACCCGACCTTGCTGCTGCATAGCGTGCTGCTGCCGCTCAACACATTCCGGCTGGTCCAGATGCTGCGCCTGGTGCGCAAGGTTCGCGACGCGTCGCAAGGCGACTTATCGATCGAGTGGCTCAAGCCGTACATGGCCGTCAGACGCTGCGCCGCGGGCGAGGTGCTGTTCCGCGCGGGGGATGCGGCCATCGGCCTGATCTTCATAGCGAGCGGATCCTTCCGACTGCGAGAGATCGGCCTGGAGCTCGGGCCGGGCGAGTTGGTCGGCGAACTGGGCCTGGTCGCCCCTGGCAATCGACGCACGCAGACGATGGTGTGCCTGGTTGCAGGCGAAGTGATGACCGTCCCTTACGACGCGGTACGGCAGCTGTACTTCCAGAACCCGGAGTTCGGCTTCTGGTTCCTCAAGTTGACCAGCGCAAGGCTGTTCCGGGACCTGCAACGTGCCCGGGATGGGCTCGGGGTCGCCGCGGTTGCGCAGTCGGCATGACGCCGATCATCACCAGCGACGCGGCATCCGCTTGAGCAGCACGATGCCGTCCCGCTGCCGTTCGATGTACCCGCCCTCGAGCAGGTCGCGCAGCAGCCGGTTGATCATCGCCCGGGATGCGCCCAGCCGCTCGGCCAGGGCCTGCTGGGTAAGCCGCCCCGGCACGATCAGGCGGCCTGCTTGCTCCGTTGCCGATGTCTCGAGGTATTCGACCAGCCGACCGTAGACGTCCAGCGAAGCCAGGCCGCGCACGTGGCTGCTCAAGCGCGTTACGCGCTCGATCAGGTGCTGCACCAGGGCGAAGGCCAGTCGGGGATGCGCCGAAAGTGTCGCGATGAACTGCTCGCGGCTGACGGCCACCAGGACGCAGTCGGTCAACGTGCGGACGCTCGCGGTGCGCGTTTCCGAAGCCAGCATGAGCTCGCCGAAATAGTCACCCGCACCCAACCGGGTCAGTTCGACATCCCGCGCTCCCCCGCCGCTGACGGAGACGCGCAGTTGTCCCTCCTTGACCAGGTACATGGTGCCGGCGGGCTCGCCCTCGCGCACGACCAGGCGTCCCCGCGCCCAGGCTTGCTCCCGGCCGACATTCTCCAGGCGCTCGAGCAACTCCGGCGTAAGCGAACGTGCCAGCAAGTCACCCGTACCGTCGGCGACAGGATCGACGTGACGCTGGGCCGGCGGCGGCTCGGCGTCCCGGTTCATGTGATGATCCGATCCGCGCGCACTTGCAGCGACGCCGGGATGGCAAGCCCCAAGTGGCGCGCAGTGCGACCGTTGATCACCAGCTCGTAGCGGCTGGGTTGCTCGACCGGCAGGTCTTCCGGGCGGGCGCCCCGGAGCAGCTTGTCGACGAAGCCCGCGGCCTGCTTCCAAGTCGCCCTCAGGCTAGGCCCGTAGGTCATGAGGTTGCCAGCCTCGGCGAACTCCGACCAGCCGGAGACGGCACCGATCCGCTGCGTCGCGCAGAACTCGGCGATGTTGCGTGCCTGGCTCATCACTAGCGCATCCGGGAAGGCGACCAGGGCATCCACCTTCTCCGCGGCGATCGTGGCGAAGGCCGCCTGGACCTCCTCTTGCGAGGTCACGCGAAGATAGCGCACCGTCAGGCCCAACTGCTGCGCCGCGGCCTGCGAATGACGCAATTCGATCTGCTCGCCGGGATGGGCCGGGTTCGCCAGGATCGCGATGTGCCTGACCGGGGTCAGCAACTCGAGAAGCATCTCAAGTCGCTTCCCGACCAGTTCGGGGCTTTGCATCGCGATGCCGGTCAGGTGCCGTCCCGGCCTGGCGTAGCTCTCGATCAGGTTGGCTTCGATGGGGTCGCCACTGAAGCCGAATACGATCGGTGTCGTGCGCGCCGGCTTCACCGCCGACAGCACCATGGCTCCTTGTGCCACCAGTACGTCCACGTCCGTCGCGTAGACCTCCGAGACCAGCTGGGTCGCCTTGGCCGGCTCCCCCCAGCGCACTTCGAACGCAAGGTTCCGCCCTTCCACCCAGCCGCGCTCGCGCAGCCCTTCCCGCAAGGCTTCGAAGTAGGCCGGCGTCGGCAGGGCGCCGGCGCCCGCTGCGATCCACCCGACCCGCGCAACCCGCGTTCGTCGCGCCTCGTCGGCCCGCATCATGCACGGCAGGAAGACGCCCGACAATGCCGCGAGCAGCGCGGTGCGCCGGCCGTTGCGGGTGATGACGCAAGGGCTCATGACAGCATCTCCCTGGAGTCGTTCGCTGCCGACTGCACTATGCGCCAGGCGGCGGTGGGACGCGCGAAACCCTTGAAGCTGAAGGATCCTGCCGGTTCCACCGGACACAGGTCGCCGATGGCGGCGACCACGCGGGGCGCTGCCAGGATCTCGCCGCCGGCCGCCTCGCTACACAGACGCGCGGCGAGATTGGTGACAATGCCGATGGCGCCGTAGTCGATCCGTCCCTCGAAGCCGATGCCGCCGATGGTCGCGAATCCGGTGGCGATGCCGATGCCCAGCTCCAGGTCGTAGCCGCTGCGCTTCCAGCGCGTCGCCAGCCGCTGCATCTCGCTCTGCATCTGCAGCGCCATGCGCACGGCGCGAACGGGAGCATCCGGAATCGGCACCGGGTCGTTGAAGAAGATCATGATGCCGTCGCCCGTGAAGCGCTCCAACGTGCCTTCATGTCCGTGGATCAGCGCACCCATGGCGGCGTGGTACTGGCGCAGCACGCCCATGACCTCCTCCGGGTCGTTCGTTTCGGTGAAGGCCGTGAACCCACGAAGGTCGAGGAACACCACCGTTATCTCGCGACGATGGCTCCTGAGCGGATCGTCCGCCCCGCCCGCAAGAATCGCTTCGGCGAGGGCCGGGGAGAAGAAACGCTTGAGGCGTGACAGCGCGTCGAGCTGCGCGACGCCTTCGGTGACGCGCTGCTCCAGCGTGCGGTTCCACTCCGACAACTCGCGCTTCTGCTGCTGGACCTGGTCGTACAGGTGCTTGATGCGCACCAGCGAACGAACACGAGCGAGCAGCTCCGCCTGGTTCACCGGCTTGGTCAGGAAATCGTCGGCCCCGGCCTCGAGGCCGCGGATGCGCTCGGCCGCCGGGTCGAGCGCGGTGACCAGTACGATCGGCAGCACGCCATGCGCGGGGTCCGAGCGGATCGCCTCGCAGACCTGGTAGCCGCTGATGCCCGGCATCATGACGTCCAGCAGGACCAGGTCGGGCGGCTGCGCTGCGATGGAACTCAAGGCCTCCTGACCCGACGCGGCGGTGCGAACCACGAAGCCTTGCGCCTCGAGGATGCCGGCGAGCAGCCGGACGTTGCGCTCGATATCGTCGACGACCAGGATCTGAGCGGGGTTCGGAGCAACGCTCATCCGATTCTCCCGTTGGCGAGCGCGGCATCGACCGCCGCCAGGAAGGCCTGCAGCGACAGTGGCTTGACGATGAAGGCGTCGAACCCGGAGCTCAGGACACGCTGCTGCTCGTCGGGCATGACCGAGGCAGATACAGCCAGGACGGGGACGGCAGCGAGCTCGCCGTGCTGACGGATGCGGCCGAGCGCCGTGGCGCCGTCGATGTCCGGCAGCTGGATGTCCATGAGAATCAGGTCGGGTCGATGGCGCCGGGCGAGCTCCAGGCCGTCGAGTCCCGTGCGGGCTTCGAGCACGCGGTGACCATGGTGGGCCAGGATGTCCCGCACCAGCTTCATGTTCAACGGGTTGTCTTCGACGACCAGTATCGAGCTCACGCTATCTCCTGCGGCGGGCGCCGTGGCAGGCGCATGCTGAACGTCGATCCCTGGCCGGGAACGCTGCACAAGCTCACCTGCCCGCCGTGCAATTCGACGAAGCGCTTCACCAGGGCGAGGCCAAGTCCGGTGCCTTCGTCCTTGCGCAGGACGTCCGGGCCGACCTGCCGGAACTCCTCGAACACCAACGCCTGGTGTTGGGGCGCGATTCCGACGCCGGTGTCTGATACGGTGATCTCCGCCCAGCTCACGCCGGCGCTTTCTGTACGTCGGGTCCGCACGGTGACCTGGCCGCCCGCGGGGGTGAACTTCACTGCGTTCGACAGCAGGTTGACCACGCATTGCTTGAGCTTGCGTGCGTCTCCCGTCCACGCGTCGGACTCCGGCGGGGTGTCGAGCGTCAGCCTGATCCCCTGGCGCATGGCGCGTTCACGCACCAGGACGCTGGACTCGGCCACCAGCTGCGGCAGGTCGAGAGCGGAGAGGTCGAGTTCCATGCGTCCCGCCTCGATCTTCGACAGGTCGAGCACGTCGTTGATGAGAGTGAGGAGATGCTGGCCGGAGGCATGGATGTCCCGCAGGTATTCGAGCTGCTTGGCGTTCAGACTTCCGAACACCTGGGCGCTGAGCAGTTCCGAAAAGCCGATGACGGCGTTTAGCGGCGTGCGCAACTCGTGGCTCATGTTGGCGAGGAACTCGCTCTTGTGCTGGTTGGCGGATTCGAGCTCCCGGGTCTTGTCTTGGATCTCCTGGAGCGCGATGCGCAGCTCCGCGGTACGCTCCTCGACCTTCCGACCGAGCTCGTCGTAGGAAGCCTTGAGCGCACCGCCCATCTGGTTGAACTGCTGGCCCAGCGCTTCGAGTTCGTCTCCGGTGTGCACCTCGATGCGGTGGTCCAGCTCCCCCGCGCCGATTCGCAGCGCGCCATGCTGCAGCGAACGGATCGGGCGCACCAACGCGCGCGCCAGGAAGAAGCTGGCAACGATGGAAGCGAGCAGGCCGACCGCCAGCACGGCAGCCATCCGCTCGAGCGTCTGGAGCACCGGTGCCAGGGCTTCCTCACGCGGAGTCTCCACAAACACGAACCAGTCGAGCGACGGGATCGCGGCCGAGGCCGCGAGCAGGACCCGCCCATTGAGATCCCGCGCATCCCGCGCCAGCGGTTCGGACACCCGTTCCAGTGCGGCCGCAACCTGGGGCAGCGCACCCATCTCGGTCCTCTTGAGCACCAGGCTGATATCAGGATGTGCGATCAGGTTGCCGCCGGCGTCCACCGCATAGGCGATGCCGGAGATGCCAACCCGAATGCGGGAGACGACGTCCCAGACGAACTTGAGATTGACATCGGCCATGGTCACGCCGCCGTCATTTCCCGCCCGCCGGGCGATGCGCATATAGGGCTCCGTCCCCATCCGGAACAGGACAGGGCCGAAATAGGTGGTGCCCTTGAGGGCGCCCATGAACGCTGGGTCGTCGGAATGATCCGTTCCGGAGCCGGCACGGTCCATCGCGAGGCGCGAGATGCGCAGGCGCTCTCGTCCGTCGGCTCCGATCCAGGTAACGTCGGTGATCGCGGGAACCTGGCGTAGCAGCTTGTAGTAGTCGAACCGTCGCGCTTCGACGGCGTCTCCGGCGAAGCCCGCATGGGTGAATTCCGTCCAACCGATTTGGTGCTCGATATCCAGGACGAACTGCTGGATGCGCAGTGCTGCGGATCGAGCTTTCTCCTCCTGGAGCGCCTGGATGTTCGAACGGGTCTCGAGCCAGGAGAAGTACAGGCCGACGCCGGCGCTCATCAGCACCGCACTGCCGACCAAGGCGGTGATGAACGCCGCGTACTTCGGAAACAGGCGCCAGGCGCGGGTCCGCGATTCAACCGGCCTCCCGTACTTCCGGGCGGCGCCAAGGAGGCGGTCCGCGCCACTCACATCGGATCCATTCCGCTCTTCCGGATCGATTGCAGCGATTCCGGTGTGCGCAGGAGGCCAATGAACTCGCGGGCAGCATCGGGATGCTGGGTCGCGGCCAGGACCGCCGCTGACCAGATAGTGTGGTTCTGGACCTCGACGGGCAGCGGTCCCAGGTATTCGATTCCCTTGGCGTGAATCAGCTCGGTGATCTGCTGGAAGCCGAATTCTGCTTCGCCACGCGCGATCATCTCGCCAATCTGTGCGCCCGACGGCGGTTGCCTGATGCGAGACTGGATCTGGTCGGCGATCCCGAGCTGCCGGAACAAGCCCTCGAGGTAGCGGCCGCTGGCACCGGAGGAAATGGCGATCGAGTTTGCGTCCAACAGTGCGCGGCGGAGTGCGTCGACCGTCGACACATCCGGTCGCAACGCGCCGCCGCGTACTGCCATGCCCACGCCGGAACGCGCGAACTCGACCCGTGTGCCTGCCAGCAGCTTGCCGTCGCGAACCATGCGGTCGATGCCCTGGGCGGTGTTGACGACGACGTCGAATGCCTCGCCTTCAGCGATCCGCTTGCTGATCGCTTCCGATCCGGACCAGGTGAACATTACCCCTTGCACGGAGCCTTGGCGGTGGGCCGTTGCCGCTTCGGTCATTACCTCCTTGACCGCATTCGGCGCGGCAATGCGCAGCTCAGCCGCTGCGCCGCAGGTCGCGAAGGACAGCACGGCACCGGCGATGACGGCTTGCCCCATGCTGGATAGGCGCCGTGCCATGAGGTGGAGGGTTGCGCCCGATTCCACCATGGTCTCGTTGCGAAATCCCGAAACACCTGGAGATGCGCTAGACGCTGCATCCATGGAAGGCCTCCTGTTCGAAGTTGGCGAGGTCGGCCGGAACCGGCCGCCTTCGCTTGCGAAACAGTATTCCGAGGCCGCCTGAAGTGGAAGCGGCGCGATTGTCTAATAGTGAACGGTGAACGAGCGAACCGGAACGGGGCGACACGACCGAGTCGTCGCGGAAAACCTCTCCCGCGGATTCATTTAGCAAATGGCGACGCGTTCACGCTGCGACCGAGACGACGCTTTCGCGCCGTCGCCGCCTTCACACGTCCAGCCGCTCCTCCGACAGCGGCTTGCGCGCCGCCATGTTGAAGCGGCCGTCGTAGATCGGCCGGCCGCCGGTGGTCGGGCCCTGGTACTGCACGAAGAACATCGTGCCGCCGGTGTCGGTGCTCAGGTCTTCCTCGAAGTGCGAATCGGCGTGGAAGACGACGGTGCCCGGGCCGCAGACGCGCTCGCCGATCTTGAAGGTGCCCTCCAGGATGTACCAGACCTGCGCGAAATCATGCCGATGGCGCGGATGGAACGCGCCGGGCTCGTAGCGGACCAGGCCGGTGTTCGGCACCGTCGGCTCCTCGGCCGTCGGATGGAACACCATCTTGCTGGTCTGGCCCGGAAAGCGCAGCGTCTCCCATTCCATTTCGGCCGGATCGCGGTAGCGCGGTCCGTGGTCGGCAGTACGGGTGCGGGTGGCATCGGTCATCAGGGTGTCTCCTTGGATCGTCTCGGGTTCGTGGCTCGCGATGCGGCGATTGACGCGGCTTGTTTGCCGGTCCTGGGGGCCGATCGTGCAAGGGCGAGTCTGGGGCAGGCGGCGCGTTACGGCAAGCTGGTAGGTAAACTCGGCGCGAATCCACCAGCGAGGCCATTCGAGTGACATCCGATCCTTCCGCCGCTGTTCCGGCCGTCGATGCGGCCTACTTCCCCGGTGCGCTGATGCAGGCGATCGGCTTCGACAAGGTGCTGCGCACGGATCCGTGCGGCATTGCCGTGGTCCGCTATGTCGGGCGCCCCGAGCACGCGCATTCAGATGGCCGCGTCGTCCAGGGCGGCTTCATCACCTCCTGGCTGGACCATTCGATGGCGGTCGCAGTGCGGATGCGCGAGGCCGGCGCCGGGCTCGCATCGCTGGACATCAACGTGTCGTTCCTCGAGCGGGTGGCGCCGGGGCCGGTGGTGGTCGAGGCGTGGGTGGTGCGCTGGGGCGGGCGGATTGCATTCCTGCAGGCGGAACTGCGGGCGGAGCACGCGGGAACGAGCGACGGCGGGCCGGTTCTGGCGCGGGCCACGTCGACGGGGATGGTGTTGCGAAAGAGTGGCGGCTAGCGCGACGGGGTTGCTGAACCGCTTGCCGCCGAGCGGCTTGAAAAACAAGCAGTGACCGGGAGCGAACGGCTCGAGGCGGCGCGACGAGGGGCGGCGCCTTTCACCCCCTGGACCAACGCTTCAGCAGCCGATCCCGCTTCAGCCGCGACAGGCGGTCGATCCAGAACATGCCATTCAGCTGGTCGATCTCGTGCTGGTGGCAGACGGCCAGGAGCCCGTCGGCGTCCTCGGTGTGCGAGATACCTTGCAGGTCTTGGTAGGCGACCCGGACGCGCGCCGGGCGTTCCAGGGCCTCCAACATCCCCGGCATGGAGACGCTACCCTCCTGATGCCGGGACGTTTCCGCGGAAACGTCGACGATGCGAGGGTTCACATAGAAGCGGGCGCTCGCCTCGTCCTCGAGCTGGATCACGACCAGCTGCAGCGGCACGCCGATGTGCGGCGCCGTGATGCCGAGCGCCTGCGCCTGGCGCAGGGTATCGAGGAGATCGTCGGCGAGGGAATGGAGGATTTCGTCGAACGCGGTGACCGGCGCGGCGGGCTGGCGCAGGCGGGGGGCGGGGTAGGCGAGGATGGGGCGGACCGGCACTGTTGTCAGGCGTCCAGTATGGCGTTCAACAGGCTATTCGGACGCCCTGCGAAGGGATTGACCACCGTTACGCCTCCCCAAGTGAAACCATCCTGCAGGTCCTCCGACGGAAGCAAGCGGCATCCGGCGCGCGAAGCAGCGGACATGATGACGAAGTCCCAGGTTCCGAGTCGATGATCTGTCGCCAGGTCAGCGGCAGCCATCAGCATCTCCGGCGAGGTGGCAACGACTGGGAAGGCATCCCGCCATGATTTCTTCCATGACGTACGATAGTAGTGAATATCACTGCCATAGGCGTCGAGTCTGCATCTGGCAAGGTCTGCCACCCTGTCCACGGCCGCCCCGATCGGAGCCTGCTCTTCATGCCCGACTCACTATCTGAACTTGCAAGCCGGCTCGAGGCATTCGGCGCGGAGCGCGACTGGCTCCAGTACCACGCGCCGAAGAACCTGGCTGCCGCGCTGATCGTCGAAGCGGGCGAATTGCTGGAGAACTTCCAGTGGTTGACCGAAGCCGAGAGCCATAACCTGCCGCCGGAGAAGCTCGAGGCGGTCCGGGGAGAGGTGGGGGATGTGCTGATCTATCTGGTGCAGTTCTGCACTTCGATTGGTATCGACCCGGTCGAGGCAGCGCGGGAAAAGCTGGCGGTGAATGCGCGGCGGTTTCCGGCGAATGGCGGCTAAGAGGGACTTCACCATGAGCACGATCTTCGACACTGCCGCACCCAGGCGCGCCACCAGCATCTGGTAGCAGCTCATGGCATCTTTGGCGATGGGCTGAGAAGATTCTGAGCGTCAATCGGCACGACGCTCCGCCGCGGAGCACGAAATCGGGCCCGGCGGCATGTCAAAATCCTCTCCCCGTTTTCCTCCGCCCGGATCCACCTCATGCAGCCCTCCCCTTCCTACCCCGCGAGCGCGCGCCGCCGCGTGCTGTCCACGCTCCTGCCGGCCGCCTTCCTCGGTGCCCTGACCGTCGCCGCCGCTGCTTCCTGGCCCTCTCCCGCCCTCGCGCAGGACTGGCCCGCCAAGCCGCTGCGTCTGGTCGTCCCCTACCCGCCGGGCGGCGCCGTCGACCAGGTGGCGCGGCTGATCACGCCGAAGCTGGAAGCGGCGTTGGGCCAGCCGGTGGTCGTCGACAACAAGGCCGGCGCCGGCGGCTTGATCGGATCCGACCTCGTGGCCAAGGCGGCGCCGGATGGCTACACCATCCTGTTCGCCACGGTCAGCAGCCATGCGATCGCGCCGGCGGTGTACGCGAAGATGCCGTACGACCCGCTCGCCGATTTCGCGCCGATCTCCAACGTGGCGCTGACGCCGTACATCATCACCGTCAACCCGGCGGTGCCGGCCAAGACGCTGGCCGAGCTGATCAGCTACGCCAAGGCGAATCCCGAGAAGATCAATTTCGGCTCCTCGGGCAAGGGCACGACGCCGCATCTCGCCGGGGAGCTGTTCAACACGATCGCCGGCACGCGGATCACGCATGTGCCGTACAAGGGCAGCGCGCCGATGGTGACCGACCTGCTCGGCAACCAGGTCCAGGTCGCCTTCGACAACACCGTGATCCCGCACATCCAGTCGGGCAAGCTGGTCGGGCTCGCCATCACCGGGCCGGCTCGCCTGTCGTCAGTGCCGGACATCCCGACCGCTGCCGAGGCCGGCCTGAAGGGCTACGAGGCGGTGGGCTGGATGGGGCTGATGGCGCCGAAAGGCACGCCGGCCGCGATCACGTCACGCATTTCCGCGGAAACGTCGCGCGCGATGGCCGCGCCCGACGTCAAGGCGAAGCTGGATGCGCTGGGCTTCCTGGCGCACACCGATACGCCCCAGGCGTTCGGCGACTACGTCCGCAGCGAGAAGGCGAAGTGGGCCAAGGTCGCGGCCGATGCCGGAGTGCAGCCGGAATGAGCGTGGCGCGTCCTGTTGCTCATGGCACGGCTGGGGTCGCGCAACTTCCCCCGCCCGCGGTCGTCGATGTCCATGCCCACGTCCTGTTTCCGGAGGTGATGGGTCTTGCCGGCGCGGCAGGACCGGAGATGGGATCGAGCGACGGCGTATCCTTCTTCCGCTCCGGCGACTACGTGCTGCGCGGCGTGCGCTTCGTCGACTCGCCCTTCTCCGACCTCGGCCGCCGGCTCGAGCTGATGGACCGGCTCGGCATCGACCTGCAGGTCTTGTCGCCGAATCCGCTGACCTACTTCTATGCCGCGCCGGTGGCGGATGCGGTGCGCTTCGCCCGGGCGCAGAACGACCTGACCGCGGCGGCGATCCGGGCGCATCCCGGGCGCTTCGCCGGCTTCGCGCAGTTGCCGATGCAGTCGCCGGATGCCGCCGTCGCCGAGCTCGAGCGCGCCGTGCGCACGCTTGGCCTGGTGGGCTCCTATGTCGGTTCCGACTTCAACGGTATCCCGCTGGAGTCACCAAGCCTGGATCCGATCTGGTCGGCGCACGAGGCGCTGGGCGTCCCCGTCGTCGTGCATCCGGCGCCACCGGACGTCGAGCGTCCGGCGGCCGCGCAGTCCGGTACGAGGGCGTTCGACCTCGACATCGTGATCGGCTTCGCCCATGACGAGACCGCCGCGGTGGCGCGGTTGCTGTTCGGCGGGGTGCTCGATCGCCATCCGGCGCTGCGGGTCCACATCCCGCATGGCGGCGGCACCGCGCCTTATCTCAAGGGTCGGCTGCGCACTGCCGTCGAGCGCCGGCCCTGGGGGCGCGGGCTGTTGTCACGGCCCTTCGACGAGCTCTGGTCGCAGCTGTCGTTCGACTGCCTGCTGGGCACCGACGAGGCGCTGCGCTTCCTCGTCGCGGCCGAAGGGGCCGAGCGGGTGATGCTGGGCAGCAACTTCGCCGGCTGGGACCAGGCCGACGACATCGTGGCGCGGACGCGCAGGCTGCTGGAATCGCCGGCTCGGGAGCTGGTGCTGGCGGGGTCGGCGCTGGACTGGATCGGGAGACGAGCCTAGCCCTTCCCCACCACCCGCATCGCTTCCTCCGTCGCCTCGAGCGCGCGATCGATGTCGGCCTCGGTGTGCGCGAGCGCGAGGAACATGTTGTGCTTGGGATGCAGGTACACGCCGCGGTGCAAGGCCTCGGACGCGAAGCGGAAGCCCTTGGCGAAATCGGCGTCGTCGTCGAACAGCACCTGCGGCATCTGCGACGGCCCGGTCTGGCGGATGCCGACGCCGTGGCTCGCCGCCTGCCGGGCCAAGCCGGCGCGCAGGCGATCGCCCATGCGGGCCATGTGGCTGACCGCATCGCCGGCGTCGAGCACGTCGAGCGTGGCCAGCGCGGCGGCCATGCTGGCACTGCCGCACCAGAACGAGCCGGTGGAATAGACGCTGCGGGCGGCATCGCGCAGCGCATCGACGCCGGCCACGAAGGCGAGCGGATAGCCGTTGGCGATGGCCTTGCTCCAGGCGCTGAGGTCGGGCCGCACGCCGATGGTTTCCCAGCTGCCGCCGCGGTGCAGGCGCAGCCCGGCGCGGACGTCGTCGAGGATCAGCACCGCGCCCTTCTGGTCGCAGAGCTCCCGTACCCGCCGCGCGAAGGCCGGATCGGTCAGCTCCTGGTCCTTGGCGAAATCATGGCGGAAGGCGGAGACGATGACGGCGGCGACGTCGCCTTCGTTGGCAGCGAGCGCCGCCTCGATGCTGGCGATGTCGTTGAAGCGATAGTGCACCAGGTTGGCCCGGTCCTCGGCGGTGACGCCGGCGGGATACGGCGTGCACCAGGGCACCGCGCCGTGGTACGCACCCTGCGCCGCCAGCACCTTACGGCGGCCGGTGGCCGCGCGGGCGACGGTCACGCACAAGGTGGTGGCGTCGGTGCCGCTCTTCTGGAACAGCACCCAGTCGGCATGGCCGACCCGGTCGACGAGGCGTTCGGCCAGCTCCACCATGGCCTCGCCCGGCCCGTTCATCAGGTCGCCCTCAGCAACCCGGCTGGCATAGGCGGCGTCGACCACGGGATGGCGATAGCCGGCGATGATCGGGCCCCAGCTGCACATGAAGTCGATGTACTCGTTGCCGTCGACGTCGGTGAGCCGGCAGCCGTCGCCGGCCTGGAAGAACTGCGGGTAGGCTTGCGGCAGCAGCGCGGCATTCATGTGGCCGAACATGCCGCCGGGCATGACGCGCGTGGCGCGGCCGCGCAGCGCGGCGTCGCGGGCGCGCGGCGGGGCTGAGGCGGTTGAAGTGGGGGACGGTTGAACGTGCGGCTCGGGTGATCGCATTGCGCTGGCTCCTTCTGAGTTATATGATATATCCGTTTTCGGGCCGGCGGTGCGCCGTTCGTGCGCCTGCACGAGTCCTGCAACAGACAAGGGAAAGAGACAGCCGATGATCCTGGGTGCGCTTGCGGATGACCTGACCGGCGGACTGGAGCTGGCGGCCATGCTGGCCGCCGAAGGGGTCGCCACCCGGCTGGCGACCTCGGCCGAGGCGATCGGCCCGGTCGCGCCGGACGCCGCCGTGGTCATCGCGCAGAAGACCCGCATCGCGCCGCCTGCCGAGGCCCGCGCCCGGGTTGCGGCGGGGGCC
>JAEZQX010000293.1 GCA_023441105.1 Pseudomonadota bacterium
CCACTTAGCGGCGCGCCTTCCCGCGTCCGGCACCCGCCGGACAGCAAGCAGGAAGAAGCATGGCCTCCACGGCCCCGAGTGCACCGAGTCCTGGACCCGCGACGGCAGGCGGGACGGCGAAGCTGCAGACCAACATCGCCGCCTTGCGCGAAGACCGAGAGCTGGCGGACCGCAGCCGCACCATCGGAGAACGCCTCGCCGACGCCGTCACCGCCTTCGCCGGCAGCATGTATTCGGTCGCCTTCCACCTGCTGCTCTACGGCGGCTGGCTGATCTACAACGCCGGCTTCCTGCCGGTCGAGCCGTTCGACCCATTCCCGTTCGTGATGCTGGCGATGATGGCGTCGGTGGAAGCGATCTTCCTGACCACCTTCGTGCTCATCAGCCAGAACCGCAACGCCGCGATCGCCGAACGGCGCGAAGACCTCGGCCTGCAGGTGAGCCTGCTGACCGAGCACGAGATCACCCGGCTCGCGCAACTCGTCGACCTGATGGCGAGCCGGCTCGGCGTGGAAGACCGGGAGAAGCCGGAACTGACCGACATCAAGCAGGAGGTGGCGCCGGTAGCGGTGCTGCGCTCCATCGACGAGGCCGACAGCAATCGAGCCGACTAGGCGGCATGACCGCGGCCGACGGCACGTGGGCGATGAACGTAGCCCGGCAGGCACGCGCAATGCCGCCGGAGGGTCAGCCTCTGCGGCTCCCCGTTCCCTTCTTCTCCGGACCCCCGGACCCGGTAGTTCCTTCCCGTACCAGGAGTGCCTCGTGCGCAACTATGAGCAGCGAAAACGCGTTCTCGTCACCGGCGGTGCCGGCTTCCTCGGTTCGCATCTCTGCGACCGCCTGCTGGCCGCGGGCCACGAAGTGCTCTGCGTGGACAACCTGTTCACCGGCAGCAAGCGCAACGTCGAGCATCTGCACGCCCATCCGCGATTCGAGTTCATCCGCCACGACGTGACCTTCCCGCTCTACGTCGAAGTCGACCAGATCTTCAACCTGGCCTGCCCGGCCTCGCCGATCCACTACCACCAGGACCCGGTCCAGACGACCAAGACGTCGGTGCATGGCGCCATCAACGTCCTCGGGCTGGCCAAGCGGCTGCAGTGCCGCATCCTGCAGGCCTCGACCAGCGAGGTCTACGGCGATCCGGCGGTGCATCCGCAGACCGAAACCTATTGGGGTCATGTCAATCCGGTCGGCCCACGCTCCTGCTACGACGAAGGCAAGCGCTGCGCCGAAACGCTGTTCTTCGACTATCACCGCCTGCACAAGCTCGACATCAAGGTGGCGCGGATCTTCAATACCTACGGCCCGCGGATGCACCGCAACGACGGGCGGGTGGTGTCGAACTTCATCGTGCAGGCGCTGACCGGCGAACCGATCACCATCTATGGCGAAGGCCAGCAGACGCGCGCCTTCTGCTACGTCGACGACCTCATCGAGGCGTTGCTGCGGCTGATGGCATCGCCCAGCGGCGTTCTCGGCCCGATCAACCTCGGCAATCCCGCAGAATTCACCATCGCCGAGCTGGCCGGCAGGATCATCGACCTCACCGGCTCGCGATCGAAGATCGTCCACAAGCCGTTGCCCGTGGACGATCCGATGCAGCGGCGGCCCGACATCGGCCAGGCCGAGGCGCTGCTCGGATGGCGACCGCGCACCGACCTGGAGACCGGCCTGCGCAAGACCATCGAGTATTTCGACACGCTGCTGGCCAGCGAGGTTTCCGCCGCCACGCCGGAGAACCTGACGCTTCAGGCGATCCTTGCTGTCGACGACGACGCGGTGACGGCCTCGCCGATGATTGCAGGGCGCGCGCGGTCTGCGTCGGCGTCGATCCGCGAGTCCGTCAGCGCCGCCGCCGGTACCGCCGGTACGGTCGCCGTCGCCCCGCCCCGGGGCAGGCGCTCGCGCTCGAGCTCGCGCAAGACATAGCGGCGGGTGACCTCCTCGCAGAACCACGCGAACTCGCCGAAGTCACGCGGCGGGCTGGTGATGGAGGGGCGTACGCCGCGCGACGGCGGCGTGAAGCACAGGATGATCGTGAGGTCGAACTCGTCGAGCATCGCCATCAGCCGGTCGAACCACGCCAGCTTGTCCGGCCGGTGCCAGTCCGCCCAGCTGATGCAGGTGCGCAGCCGGCGCACGCCCAGGCGACGCAACCAGGCAACCGCATCCTCAAGACGCGGATCGTGCCAGTGGAACCACTGGCAGATGCCCAGCGTCGCATCGAAGGCGAAGGCCGCCGGCTTGGGGTTGCCGCACGAGCGCAGCAAACCCATCCGGTAGTGCCTGAGGTAGTTGCTGCCGCTGCGCGGCTCGTAGGGGGATATCTCCGCCGGCCAGGCTTCCGGCAGGTCCAGCAGGCTGTACCAGAACGTGCGCTCCACGCGCCGATGCAGCAGCTGCGCCGTGCGACGGATCGCCCACGCCTGCCGCTCGTCGGCATCGAGATCCGATGAGCCGACCTCGGTGACCCAGACCGGAAGCTGCGTCACCGCTTCGACCAAGGCGATCCGGTCGGGCCATTCGTCGATCGGCCAGCGATCCCAATCCAGCGGAAAGCCATGGACACCGATCGCGTCCATCTCGTCGAGCACGCCCTGCTCTCCCATCAGCCGCACGAAATGGGGATCGATGGGACAGATGCCACCCAGGACACGCCGGACCTGCGGAGCGATCTCGCCGACCCGCCGCGCAGCGGTGGCCACCATCTGCGAGAAGCGGCACCATTGCGGATCGGACTCGTAATCCCAGTGCGAAAGGTTGTTGGGCTCGTTCCAGAATTCCAGCGCTTCGATCATCGCGGCGCACCTGTGCCAGAACCCGCGTCGGCCGCCAGTCCCAGTGCCGCCTCGAACTGCGACTGGTACAGCACCCGCTGCTGCGCCAGGCTCGCATCCGGCTCGCAGAGATAGATCTCGTGCGCCGGGTGGGCGGTGATCCGCAGGCCGCTCGAACGCAGCATGGCCTCGATGCCGGCGTGATTCGGTGCCCACCAGTTGGTCGGATCGCCGGCGAATGCGCCCTCGAAGAAGGCCATCTTCGGCCAGCCTTCATCGGCCAGCGGAGCACGCTCGCTGTCGGCGAAACCGGCCGGCTTGCCGACGTAGACGCTGGCTCCCGGCATGGTGAGGGTCTGGAACACCATCAGCCGCCGGGTGCACCGGGAGAGGATGTCGAGCGCCAGCATGGGATAGCGCAGGTGGTAGAAGACGCCCATGAACCAGACGAGGTCGAACTGCGCCTGCTCCCGGGCCAACTCGTAGACCTCCATCTGGCGAAACTCGACCCTGTCCTGGAGGCCGAATTCTCCGGCTGCCCAGCGCGCCTGAGCCAGGTAGCGGGCGTCGACGTCGATCCCCAGCACCGAGGCGCCGCGGCGCGCGAGCTCGAACGAGTAGAACCCTGCATTGCAGCCGACGTCGAGAACCCGCCAACCGTCGAGCCGCGCCGGCAGCAGCGGCGCGACCTCGCGCCATTTGAAAGTCGGGAAGTCGCCTGCGATGAAATGATCCGGCGCAGTCTGCTCGCCGTCGGGCAGGTGCAAGTTGTGGAACCAGGGGCCGAGCCGCTCGATGTCACGGCGCCGTCGTGGGTCTGGCGATCGCGGCACGCTCTCCGTCATGCGGCCCCCGCGGCGGAGCGCTTCCTGCCGGCGCGCTCCCGCCCTTCAAGCAGATGGCTCTCGAGCTGCTCGGCACGATGTGCCGCAGTATGCTCGGCCAGCACCCGTCGGCGGGCGCGCTCGCCCATGGCACTGCGTTCCCGATCGGGCATCGCCTGCAGGGCCGCCAGCACCTGCGCGGGATCGTCCGCCAGGATGATTTCACGTCCGGGCTCGAACAAGGTCTCGATGCCTTGCCAGCGGTCGCTGATGATCGGTGTCGCGCAGGCTGCGGCCTCGAACAGCCGCACGCTCGGCGACCAGCCGGCGGCGATCATGTCGGCGCGGGTGATGTTGAGCGTGAAGCGCTGGCGGTTGTAGAAGGCACGGTGATCCCGTGGCGCAAGGTGTTCGATGCGTGCCACGTTGGCAGGCCAGCGGACGTGCGGCGGATACTGGGGACCGGCGACGACGAAGCGTCCCGTCGGCCAGGCGGCGGCCGGCTTCACCAGCAGGCGTTCCAGCGGAGGCTGGCGGTCGTCGCTGTAGGTTCCCATGTAGCCCAGGTCCCAATCGATCGCCTGCGGCTCGGGAAAATAGGCCCCGGAATCCACCGAGCAGTAGAGGACGCGCGCCATCGGCGAGCCGTACTGCTGCTCCAGTCGCCGCAGCGTCGGGCCACCGGTGAACGACAGGTAAAGATCGTAGTCCGCCACCTGCCGCGCTTCGAGGTACTCCCGGTCGCCCCGCGCCAGCCGCCCCAGCGTGACCGGTGTGTCGATGTCGTAGAAGGCGACGAGGCCGGTGGCGTTCGCCAGCACCCAGTCCCCCACCGCCACGCCCTCGGGCACGTACGAGCCGACGATGACCGCATCCGCTTGCCGCACCACATCGGCGAAGCGGTCGTGCAACTCGTCGCGGCTGGCATAGAGATCGACGATCACCCCGTCAGCGGCGCCGGCGTCGCGATTGGCCGCGTACCAGGGCATGTCGCGCTCGAGGAACCGCACCCGGTGTCCGCGCGCCGCCATCTCGCGCAGCAGGCAGCGATAGGTGGTGGCGTGGCCGTTGCCCCACGAGGAGGTGATCGACAGTCCGAGCACCACCACCTGCAATGACGACGAAGTACCTGGATTCGTCGCCATCACCGGCTGGCCTCGAGGGCCGATTCACGTCCCTCGAGCAGGCGCTCGAACTGCAACGCCCGATGAGCGTAGGTGTGCTCGCGAAGCACCCGCCGGCGTGCCGCCTCGCCGATGCGGCGTGCCCTCTCGGGATCGAGGTTGTCCACGTGGGCGGCGACCTCCCCTGCGTCGGCGGCGACCAGCACCTCGGTGCCGGGCTCCAGGAACTGGTCGATGCCCTCCCAGGCGTCGGTGACCAGGCAGGCAGCGGCGCCCGCGGCTTCGAAAACCCGGGTGGCCGGCGAGAAGCCGTTCCTCGCCATGCTTTCGCGGCTGACGTTGAGCACCGCGGTGGCGCTGCAGTTGAAGGCATTGTGGTCGGCGGTGTACACGTGGCCGCGATCGACGACGTTGGCCGGCAACGACTTGTCGTGCCAGCCGCTGCCGCCGAGCACGCAGCGCCGCTGCGGCATCAGCGTCGCGGCACGCAGGAAGAACTCCTCCACCCGCGCCTCCCGGTCCGGCAGGCGGTTGCCGAGGAAGGCGAGGTCGCCGGCATAGCGCGGGTCGTGCGGCACCGGGAAGTGGGTCTGCGGATCGAGCGCGTTGTAGATCGGCACGCAGGCGCGCGCGCCGAGCGCCCGATAGGCGTCGACCACCGGTGCACCGCCGCCGTAGGTCAGGATCAGGTCGAAGCGCGGCACCCACAGCCGCGAAGGATCCTCCGGATGGCGCTGGATGCGCTCGAGCGTGGCCGGGGCATCGACGTCCCAGAAGGCCACCAGAGCGCCGGGCCGCTGCAGGTCGAGCACCGCTTCCTCGAGCAGCGCGTCGTACACGCCGATGCCGCTGGTCTTGACCACCAGGTCGGCGTGGCGCGCGGAGTCCAGCGCGCGCAAGGCGGCGGCATCGTCGTCGCCGGGATAGACCACCACCTTCGCCCATGGCGGATCCGGCAGGTCGCGGTGCTGCTGGCGACCGAAGGCGTCCGGCTCGTAGAACGTCACCCGATGGCCGCGCTCGCCGAGGGCCCGGACCATGCCGCGATAGTAGGTGGCGGCGCCGTTCCAGTAGGCGGAGACGAGGCTGGAGCCGAAGATGGCGATATCGAGAGATTTCTTCATGGCCGGGCTCACGGTTGCGAAGCGAGGACCGGCGTCGCGGGCGCCGGCCGGCGCGGCCGCTCGGCCGCCAGCTCGTGGCAGATGCCGATCAGCTCGTCGACCCGGTGCCGGCAGGTGTGACGATCGAGAATGGTCTGCCGGCCGCGCCGGGCCACGGCGGCGGCGAAGGACGGGTCATGCAGCAGGTCGCGCAAGTGCTCACGCATCCGCGCCCCGTTGGCGGCCACCAGGAAATCCTCACCGGGGGCAAACAGCCGCTCGACGTCGTCCCACGGTGCCGATACCAGCGGAATGCCGCAAGCCAACGCCTCGAAGATCCGGATCGTCGGAATCCCCGGCAGCGCCGCCACGTATGGGCGGCGGGGCACATGCACGGTGGCCCGATGGCGGGCGAAGACCTCGGGGGCGCGGTAATTCGGCAGCCAGCCGCCGTAGACGATGCCGGCGGCCGCGAGCCTCGCCGTCGCCAGCGGCGGATAGCGCACGCCGTGCACCAGCGCGTCGAGCCGCAGGTGGCGCACCGGATCGAGGAGGAACTCCTGCAGCTCCTGCGCGCGCTCGTCGTCGCCCCAGTTGCCGATCCAGACCAGGTCGCCGCTGTAGGCGCCGGCGCCGACAGGATGGCGGTCGTCGTCGTCGCCGCGCAGCGGGCGGAAGACGCGGGTGTCGGCAGCCTCGTGCCAGGTCCAGGCGCGACGACTCCAGCCCTTCTCCAGGTAGATCCGGCGGATGATTTCGCCGAACGCCAGCACGCCGTCGTAGTCCCGCAGGTCGTAGGCAGCCATGGCGGCGGGCTCGGTGGCGCAGCGGTGATGGGTATCGTGGAACAGCAGGATGAAATCGCCGCCTTCGCGCCTGGCGCGGCCGATGCGGCTGACCAGGTCGTGCCGGTTCCACTCGTGCACGATCACCAGGTCCGCGCCTTCGAGCAGCGGCGCCGGGTCGGCGCTGGCGTCGTCGTAGCGCCGGACCTTCAGCATCGGATAGGCGCGGTGGAATTCCGCGATCGGCGCCTGCCCGTGCTCCTGCACGAGATGGGTCCGGCTCCAGGAGTCGTGCGGCTCGTAGACCTCGACATCATGCCCGCGGGCGATCAGCTCGCTGGCGACGCCGCGCAGGAAATGCGCATTGCCGTGGTTCCAGTCGGAAACCAGGGAGTGGTAGAACATCACGACGCGCATCGCATCTCCTCGAGTTTCGTGGCGGCAAGCAGGCGATACGCGGCGACGTAGCCGTCCGCCATGGCGTCGCCGCCGTGCCGCAATGCCACGGTGCGCGCCCGCCGCGCCATCTCCTCGCGCCGGCCGGCGTCGCCGATCAGTTCCAGCAGCGCGTCGCACAACGCGCGATCGTCGTCGGGCGGCGCATAGACGGCGGCTTCGCCCCAGGTCTCGCGCAGGCTCGGCAGGTCGCCGAGCACCAGCGCGCAGCCGGCCAGCGCGGCTTCCAGCGGCGCGAGGCCGAATGGCTCGTAACGCGCCGGATGAACATAGATCGCCGCGGTGGCGAATCGCTCGGCCAGGCGCCCGGGCGGAAGCTCGCCGAGCAGTTGCAGCGCCTGCTGCCCCTGCTGCTCGCCGGCTCCCGGCTCGCGGACCGCTTCGGCGGCGGCTTCGTCCGGATGCCGCGTCGCCCCGGCGACGACGACAGGCCACGGGAGGTCGGCAGCGATCCGCTCGAGCGAGCGCAGGTTCTTCGCCTCGTCCCACAGCCGGCCGGCGCTGATGATCAGCGCCGTCTTGCGGCCTGGCGGAAAGGACTCCCGATCGCGCCCGTTGGGCAGCACCAGGCCAGACCCGTCATGCCCGTGATTGCGCACCAGCGACATCAGCATGGCGCGCGTCGGCGCGGCCACCCGGGTGGCACCGGCCAGCCCGCCGCGAACCACCTCGCGATAGCGACGCCACCGTGGCTCGGGAGGGTCCGTGCCATGCACCGCCTGCCACCAGGACACGACGCAGGAATGCGCCACCAGCAGCGTCGGCGCGGCGAACGGCAAGGCGCCGAAGGCGAACTGGTTGAGATGCACGACGTCCGGCGCGAATTGCCGCTCGAGCGACAGCAACCACTCCCCCGCCCGCGCCACCTCGTCCCAGGGATCGTCCATCCACTCGAGCCGAAAGCTGCTTTCATGCAGCCTCACACCCTGCAGAGCCGCCGCATCCCGGCGCTGGTGCGGGCGCAGCGGCGAACCCATGGTGGCGAGCTCGATGCTCAGGCCATGATCGTCGACGAGCCGCCGGCACAACTGCAGCGCGTAGTGCCACACGCCGCCGACCGTATCGGCGGTCAACAGCAGGCGCAGGCTATCCGTCATGGCTGCGCCTCGTCTCGCCGCCGCGGCCATAGATGCGATCAAGGATGGTGGCGACGTCGCCGGCTTCCTCGATGGACGGATCGAAGGCGGGATCGGACGCCAGCCGGCGCGCCCAACCCACGGCTGTCCGGCCGCTCCAGTCGTCGGGCGGCGCCACCAGGCCGGTGCTGCGAGTGCCATCCAAGCGCTCGGCGACGAAATCGTAGAAGGAGCCGTCGAGATTGCGAAACCGCGCCGCCCCAGCCGTGCCGTAGAAGGTTGCCTCGATGACGGCATCGCAGCCGGCAGGCAGGTTCCAGGAGCAGGCGATGCTCACCACCTTGCCGTCGCCGACATCCAGCTGCGCCACCGCGTGATCCTCGATGACTTGCGGATCCGCGGGCAGCAGCCGGCCACGCGCGAACAGCCGGCTGCTGACGTCGGTGACGGCGCGGGTCGCGAACATCCATAGCGCCAGGTCGACCAGGTGGATGCCCAAGTCCATGACGCAACCGCCACCGGATAGCGCCGGCTGGTGAAACCACGGCTTGTCCGGGCCATAGGCGTTGTGGAACACCAGGTCGGCGGCATAGACATCGCCGAGGTCGCCACCGCGCACCAGCTGGTGCACGGCCGCCATGGCCCGGGTGTCGCGATAGCTGAAGTCGACGCCCAGCAGGCGGTCCGATCGACGCGCCGCCTCGATCACCTCGCGGGTTTCGCTTCCGGTGCGCCCCAGTGGCTTCTGGCAGAACACCGCGACCCCGCAGCCCAGCGCCGCCCGCGCCTGTTCGGCATGCAAGGCGCTGGGCGTGGCGATCACGATGCCGTCCAGGTCGAGGCCCAGCAGTTCGTCCAGATCGTGGACGATGGCTGCCTGCGGCGCGATCGCGCGCGCCGCCGTCCAGGCGTCCGGCTCGCTGTCGGCGATCGCGGCCACCGTGGCGGTGCCGTCGGCGACGATCGCCTGCAGCCGGCTGCGACCGATCCAGCCCAGCCCCAGGAATCCAAGCCGCGTCATTGGCCGAAGCCGGTCGTGACCAGCGCCTTCATGAAGCCGTCGGGCCGGGACTGCATCAGGTCCATCGCCCGCCCGAGCTCCGGCAGGTCGAGCCGATGGGTGAAGAGCGGCGTCGGATCGAGCATGCCGGCGGTCATCAGCTCCACCGCCCGGCGCATCCCGTCGATGTAGCGGGCCGGGTCGCGCTCATGCGCGTTCACCACGTCGATGCCGCGCCAGTTCCAGAGCTGCAGGTTCACCTGGCGCGGCCCATCCTGGTGAAAGCCGGCGATCACCAGTCGCCCACGCTCGCCGGTCAGCTCGCCGGCGAGATCCAGCGGCCACTGTGCCCCGACCGCCTCGATGACGCGCTCGCACCAGCGCCCCGCCGTCAGCTCGCGCACTGCCTCGAGGACGCGCCAGTGGTCGTCCATCGCAATCGTGTGCGCCGCGCCGAAGCGGCGCGCCACATCGAGGGCGAATTCGCGCCGCGTGATCGCGATCACCGTCGCTCCCGCCTGGCTGGCAAGCCGCACCAGCAGCGCGCCGAGGAAGCCGATGCCGACGATGGCCACCGTGTGCCCGTTCTCGATGCCGCTGCGCCGGAAGATGTTGACGGCGCAGGCAAGCGCCTCCCCGGGCACCGGCACGCCATCGAGCGCTGGTGGCAGGACGACCAGCTGGTCGGCCTTGGCGACGTCATACTCGGCGTGCGCCCGGTAGCTCAGGGCGGCAACCCGGTCGCCAACCGCGACGTCGGTGACACCGGCGCCGACCGCCGCCACGCGACCCCAGCCTTCATGACCCGGAGCGCCCGGGGGCTGGGGATAGTCGAACCATGACTTGCCCGCCCAGACCGGGGCGCTGGAGCCGCATACGCCGCACCCTTCCAGTCGCAGCAGGACCTCGCCGGGACCCGCGGTCGGCCGGTCCGTGGTGGCCAGTACGGCCTCTCCAGGGCCGCGCACGACCGCCGCCTTCATCCGGCCGGCGGATGCCACGGATGCTCCCATGGTCGGTGCCTCAGGCAAGGGGCGATGGCTGCGGGAGTTCCGTCGCCGGTCTCGGCGCCGGCCGCGTCCCGGCGGCGACCGCCGCGGTATGGTGCTGCTGCTGGAGCCAGCGATAGAGTCGTTCGATGCCTTCGGCCGGTGCCACCCGGGGGGTCCAGCCGGTCAGTTCCCGAAAGCGACGGAAATCGGAAACGTAATAGCGTTGGTCGCCGGTGCGCCAATCCTCGAGGGCGAACGCCGGCTGGCGGCCGAGCATCGCCTCCAGGCGATCGAGCAGGTCGCGCAGGCTGATCACGTTGGATGGCCCGCCGCCGATATTGAACGCCTTGCCGGCGAGTTGCGGTGCTTCCTTCGCGGCCAGCAGCATCGCATCCACCAGGTCGTCGACGAAGAGGATGTCGCGCACCTGCATGCCGTCGCCGTAGAGCGTGATCGGCTGGTTCTTCATGGCCCGGATGATGAAGTGGGCGACCCAGCCCTGGTCTTCGGTGCCGAACTGCCTCGGCCCGTAGATGCAGCTCATCCGGAATACCACGGCGGGCAGGCCGAAGGCGCGGGCGTAGTCGATCACGTACTGGTCGGCAGCTCCCTTGGAGCAGCCGTAGGGACTGTGGAAATCGAGTGGCTGCGACTCGTCGATGCCGCGCTCGCGGATGTCACTGCTGCGCGGCTGGTAGCGGTTGCCCAGGTGCACCAGATCGATGTCGCCGAGCCCACCATAGACCTTGTTGGTGGAGGTGAAGAGCAGGCGCGGCGGCACCGCCTGCGCCCGCGCCGCCTCCAGCACGTTGAGCGTGCCTTGCGCATTGATGGAGAAGTCCTCCTGCGGATCGGCAAGGCTGGTGGTGACCGCCACCTGGGCCGCGAAGTGGAAGACGGTATGGGTGCCATCCACCGCCCGGCGGACCGCGTCGCGATCCCGCACGTCCGCGATGGCCACCTCGAGTCGCTTGCCGTGCAGGTCGCGCAACCAGGCGAGGTTGTGCTCGACGCCGGGCCGGGCCAGGTTGTCGAGGATCAGCACCGATTGTCCGCCGGCGAGCAGCCGGTGCGCCACGTTGGAGCCGATGAAGCCGGCGCCGCCGGTGATCAGGATTCGATTGCCTGCGGCCGGATGCGGATGACCGTTGCCCGCCGCCGCGGCCATGTCGCGAAGCATCGCTGTCATACCGTCAACCCCCTTGACGACAGTTCCGCACTGGCCTGCGTGACGCGATCGCTGGCCTGCTGGCTACCGAGCCATTGCGCGAGCTCCGCCAACCCGGCCTCCAGCGTCACCTGCGGCTGATAGCCGAGCTCGCGCCGGATCCGGGTGAGGTCGGCAAAGCAATGCCGGATGTCGCCGACCCGGTACTTGCCGCTGATCTCCGGCTGCAGGTGCTCCTTGCCGAGCGTGCGCGCCATTCGCGCCGCGATCTCCCGCACGCTGAGCGCTTCGCCGCTGCCGACGTTGAACACCCGGCCATCGACATCCGGCGCCTGCAGCGCCAGAACGCACGCCTGCGCGATGTCGCGCGCACTGACGAAGTCGCGCATCTGGTTGCCATCCTCGAAGATGAGAGGCCGGTTGTCGTTGAGCAGGCGCGACGCGAAGATGGCCAGCACCCCGGTGTACGGGTTGGAAAGCGCCTGGCGGGGCCCGTAGGCGTTGAAGAAGCGCAGCGCCACTGTCGGGATGCGATAGGCGCGGCCGATCATCAGGCACAGCTTTTCCTGGTCGAACTTCGACAGCGCATACACCGACGCGAGCGCCGGCGGCTTGTCTTCCGGCGTGGGAATGGGGGTAAGCGGCCTGCCGTCTTCCTCCATCCAGTCCCACTGCGCCCGCCGCAACTGCTCGGGCGTTCTCTCGCCGACGATGCGCGTGCTGCCGTCGCCCGCCCGATAGAGCCCCTCCCCGTAGAGGCTCATGCTCGAAGCCACGACCAGCCGCGCGACCGGACTCTCCGCCAGCGCCTCTGCCAGCACCGCGGTCCCGAGGTTGTTGACGCTGGTGTACTCCGCGATGCGGTACATGCTCTGCCCGACACCGACGGCCGCAGCGAAGTGGACGACCGCATCGACGCCACGCAGCGCCTGCTTCACCTTCTCCGGATCCCGGACGTCACCGACCAGCAGCTCGACTTCCGGATCCAGGTAGGGAGGCGCCTGCGCGCCTTCCCCGTGCACCTGCGGCGACAGGTTGTCCAGCGCCCGCACCTCGTGCCCGCTTGCGAGCAGGACATCCGCGACGTACGACCCGAGAAAGCCGGCGCCGCCGGTGATGAGATAACGAGACGGCATCAGCACAACTCCTCTTGTTCTTCGTGTGCGAATCGAGCGCAACTGGGAGGCGCCGGCAGGCGCCACCGGGGCGCGGCAGCCTGCCCTCGACGTGGGGCAAATCACGAGCCTGCCAGCGTGGCACGGCAGCGGAGACGCCGGCGGGCAGCCCATGCCCGCGTCCCGCCCGTGCGCGACGTCCAGGCGCGACCGGCAGGCGGTCAATGCTTGGCGGTTGCCCCAGGCGTTTCGGTGAGCTGCAGGAACTGGCGCGTGACCTGCGGCAGCTGTTCGGCCAGGAATGCCGCCATCGCCTCTTCCTGCGGCAGGATCTGGCGGCACACGCGCGCGGTCTCGCTGTCCCCCACCGCTTCGGCGGCAGCGATCAGCGACCTGTACGAAGCGATTTCCATGTGCTCGAAGGTGTAGCTCGCCAGCGTCGCCTTGACCACCTCGTCCGACACGAACAGACCGCTCAGGCCTTGCGCGGTGGCGGTGACCTTCGCGGCGACGTCCTTCATCGCCGACGTGCCACCCCCGCAGCGGTCGATGCAGCTCTTGACCAGCCGCGCCTGCTCGCGCGTCTCATCGATATGCGCCTCGATTCGCGCCTTCAGCGTTGGATAGTTCTCGAGCCTCGACGCAGTCGTCTTCAGCATCGTCTCGGCCTGCTGTTCCATCGCATGCGCGTCGCGCAGCCAGTCGAGCAGGTTGTCCTTTGCACTTGCCATCTGATACCTCCGGGAGTTGGATGTCGGATTGCCTCGACGCACGCCATGCGATGCGCGCCGGGATCCGGAAGGGGGTGTCGCTGTCGCTCGTTGCGAGCCTCAGCACCTGTGCCGGGTCGGCAACTGACGTGCCTAACCGCTTGTCAGCCGTCGCTGCGGCAACCTACACTGCACCCAGCTCGGCACAGGACGCAGCCATGGTTTCCCTTGCAGCACGCCCGCGCCGGATGCCGGTCGCCCCACCCGTCGCCCTCCTCCTCACCCTCGTCTTCCTGCTGGCGCCCGGCGGCGACTCGCAGGCGCAGATCCAATCGCCGCCGACGCAAGAGGCGGCCGGAACCGGCGCCGCGCCGGCGGCGAATCCGTCGGCAGGCGAGCCGGCAACACCACGATCCAACCAGCCGGCCGAGCGCAGCGCGCTGGAGACGGTGCTCGAATCGCGTAATCGCGTCGCCCTCGAGCTGGGCGGCAAACCGGTCTCGCTCGTCATGACCGTGCGCTCCTTCGAAACCGGCCGGCGACTGCGGGGCGAGATCTCTTTCGTCCTGCGCAGCGACGAGCCGCCGGCGGCAACCGACGACCTCACCTGTGCGGCCGCGCTCACCTCCGGCTGCGGCGTGGTGGCGCGCTTTTCCGGGCCGCGCAGGAAGCCCGACACGCCCGCGGTCTTCGAATCCGACGTGTCGGACGGGGTGGTCTGGATCAGGAGCGATCGCAACCGGCGCGGCAGCGATGTCCCGAGCGATGACTTCGGCGATTTCGTGGCGGGCATCATCGAGAATCCGCGCGTCGCCATCAGGGTGCGCGTCGACCAGCGGCAGGACTTCAACTTCGAGCTGCGCAACCTGCCATGGCCGCTGGCCGACTTTCCGGACGATCATCCGTTCATGAAGCGCTTCAAGGACGACCCGGTGCTGGCCGCACTGCGCAAGCGCTATCCGGCGCGCTACCTCAAGGTCTTCGACGTGGCTCGGCAGGTGGCGCCGGAATCCGGCAACCTGTCGGCCGAAGCGGAGACCCGCATCCTCGATGCTCTGCATGCCGCGGTCGGCGCGCTGCGGCCGATGGTTCCCGACGAGTTGCTGGAGAAGATCGTGATGAACGCGGTTGCCGCGTCGCGCGAGGTCGGCGCCCGCGATGCCGCGCTGTGCAATGCGCTGGCGGTGGCGGCGCGCAGCGCGGTCACGACACCGCAGCTGAAGGACACGGCGATCGCCCGCGAGGAGTACGAGCTCTGGCGGCAGGTGGTGGAACAGTCCAATCCACGCTTCATCCGCAAGGTACCGAACGAGGCGCTGCAGGCGTCGAGCGATCGCTTCGAGGACAACGTGCGCCGCGCCAACGAGAGCGGCTGCGGCATGTTCGCTGCCGTCACCGAAGCCATGCTCGAGTTGCCGCCTGCCGAGCGCAGGCTTTGGCTGCGCGCTACCGTCGGCACCGTCGAGGATCTGCGCGGCGAGCAGCCGCGGCCGGCGCCGCGCTGAGGCAGCCGGCGGCGGCCGGATTGCCGGCGGCCGATCGAGGTGACTCCCCCCTTGGGCGCGGCGGACGTGGAGCGGCAGTGACTCAGCCCGGACCGGGGGCGGCAGCCGCTGGTCCGGTGATGGCGGGGAAGGAAAGATGCACCGCCGTGCCCTTGCCGGGCGCGCTGTCGATGCGGATGTCGCCCTCGGTCTGGCGCACGAAGCCGTAGATCTGCGACAGGCCGAAGCCGTGACCCGCCTCGCCCTTGGTGGTAAAGAACGGCTCGAACACCCGCTCGCGCGCTTCCTCCGTCATCCCCGGTCCGTTGTCCTCGACGCTGACGCACACCATCGGATGGCCGACGACACCGCCGGATTCACTCCTCTGTTGATTGCCGGTGCGGATCACGACCGCGCCCTGCGATCGCATCGCGTCGCGCGAGTTGGCGATCAGGTTGACCAGCGCCACTTCGAGTTGCGTCTCGTCGGTGCGGCACGACCAGAGGTTGGCGGCGAGATCGAAGGAGACTGTCACGCCGGACCCCGCCGCATGTCGCAGCAATCCCGCGCGGCTGGCGATCATGGCGTTGACGTCGACGGCCTCCAGGCGCAGCGCCCGATCCTTCGCGAAGGCAAGCATCTGGTCGATGAGCTTGGCGCCGCTTGAGACGGCGCGCTTGCCGACGGCCACGGCCTCGAGCACCTTCCCGTCCGCCGCCGCCAGGCGCGCCACCAGGTCCAGACTGTTGCCGATCACGCCGAGCAGGTTGGCGAAGTCGTGGGCGGTGCCGCCGGTGAGCCTGCCAAGCGCCTCGAGCTTGTCGCGCTGGATCCGTCGCTGCCGCTGACGCGATGCCAGGGCCGAATGGCGCAGGTACATCGCCGTCGACAGCAGGGCCAGCAGCAGCACGACAGTCAACGCCGCCGCCGTGATCCACAGCGACCGGCGCCAGCCGTACAACATCGAGTCCTCCTCCTGGTACAGCGACACCAGCAGCGGCAGGTCCTCCAGCTTGGCGAAGGTCACCAGCCGACGATCGGCCAGTGCGTCACGCGGCGCGATGTAGCTGCCGGCCGCCTGCTGCCCGGCTTTCGTGAACAGCCGGCCGCCGGCGAAACTCCTGCCGACGTCACCAGGCTTAGGCGGATAGCGCGCGATCATCTGGCCGCTCTCGTGGAACAGCGCAATCACATGGCCGGGGCCGAGCGCCAGGCGCTGGTACAGCGCGGCGAAATAGTCGGGTTTGACCGCGGCGACCGCGATACCCTCGAACTTGCCGGCGCGGCCGATGCGACGGTTGACCGCCAGGAACCAGCCGAGCTCGGAGCGACTCTCCAGTGGCGCCGACACCGACCGGACCAGGCCGGGATCGTCGCGATGCCAGCCGACGTACTCGCGATCGGCAAGCGACACGTCAGGCGTGAGCGGATAGTCGGTATCGTGGATGATGTAGCCGTCCGGCCCGATGACGAAGATGGCCCTGACGTGAGGCAGCTCCGACAGCCGGGCGCGGAGCGTGTCGCGAAAGCGCTGGTCGTGCTTGGGAATGGCATTGAGGTTCAGCGCATCGGCGACCCCGGCAAGCGACAGGTCCACCGTCTGGAAGGTGCGGGCGGTATGCGACTCCAGCACCTGCACCAGGGCGGCGTTGTTCAGCCGCGCACTCTCCAGCGCCTGTTCCCGGGCACGCCACAACAGGACGGCGGCGAGCGCCACCAGCGACAACCAGAACAGCATCGCCAGGATGACCGCAAGAATGGATGGTCGCCGCCGCAGGATGCTTGCCATGCCATCAATGCTAGCGTAGCGGTCGCGCGCAGGGCACTGTTGCCGGACTGCCAAGTTTGTCAAGTTGAACCCGATCGCCACGCGTTAAACTCCCGCGCGCCCCACAACTCCGCCGTCGATCACGACAATCCACGACATGACTCTGATCAAGACCCTGCTCGCCTGCCTGATTCTCCTGGGCCTGCAATTGCCGGCCACCGCAGCGGCCGATCCGGCCCAGTTCCGGCTCACCGAGGAGCTGCTGCGCAAACTGAAGGCAACCGACGAAGAAGCGAAGAAGCTGGCAGCCGCCTCGCGCAAGGCCAAGCCGAAGAAGGCCCAGGACGAAGATGACGAGGCCGACGCTGAAGATGAAGATGCCGACGATGATGCCGACGACGACCGCAAGTCCGGCAAGTCGGACAAGGACGACAGCGTCGAAGGGATCGCCCGCAAGGTCGATGCCGATCCGAAGCTGAAGGCGCTGCTGGCCAGGCACGGCTTGTCGAGCATGGACTACGCGATGAGCGTGCATGCCATGCTGCACGCCGGGATGTACCTCATGTTCGAGAGCAGCATGCCCAAACCCAAGGCCACCGAGCTCTACAGCGGCTATACGAAGGCGCAGCAAGCCAACATCGAGCTGCTCAGGACGAGCGCCACCATGAAGAACGAGTGGGGAGGCAGCAAGGGCAAGTAGCCCGCTGCGCACGCCGGCGCAC
>JAEZQX010000558.1 GCA_023441105.1 Pseudomonadota bacterium
TCGCACCGCCGGCCGGGCCGGCGTTGCGAATCGATTTCATCGCTGGATACTAGAACGAACCATCGCGGCGGGATGGATTGGCCCTGCGTCGCTGCCCGGCCTTGCACGTGTCCCGGGGGCGCGGTTCCGTCTGGTGCCGGCGCGCCATGCTGTGCGATCATGGTTCGACCAGCGCCGCGCAGGGCGGCTGCAAACCGGGCGCGACAACGTCGGAGGAGAAGGGCATGTCATTGATCGAAGTCCGCAAGAAGTCGCTCACGGTGGAAACCCAGTATCACGAAGGCGGCCCGGCGCCGGCCCAGCCATTGCGGATCGCCGCCGCCGCGGCGGTGGTGAAGAATCCTTTTGCCGGACGATTCGAACCCGACCTGATGCCCTTCATGGCCGAGTTGCGCGGCCTGGGCAAGGAGCTGGCCGCGGACCTGGTCGATGTGCTGGGCAAGGATCGGGTCGAGGCCTACGGCAAGGCGGCCATTGTCGGCGTGGACGGAGAGCTCGAGCATGCTGCGGTGTGGCACGAGGCGGGCGGCTGGGCCATGCGACAGTTGCTGGGCGAACCGAAGGCCATCGTGCCGGCTGCCAAGGCCGTGGCGGGCACCGGTTTCCGGCTGATGGTGCCGCTTCATTACATCCACGCCGCCTATGTCCGCAGCCACTTCAACACGATGGACGTCGGCATCCAGGATGCCCCGCGACCGCGGGAGATTCTCTTCGCCTTGGTGATGGCCACCGGCGGGCGGCTGCATTCGCGCCTGGGCGGGCTGCTGAAGGACCAGGTGTCGGTCAACGACGGCCAGCGCTGAGCCGGCCAACAGGGCAGCCGCGCCAGTGGCTGCCGCCCGCGATGGTGGCCGGCGCAGGCTCCTAGAGCTCGTCGGCGTCGAAGGTCAGCTCCACCTTGATGCCCACCGGATCGCGGAAGAACACCTGGTGCAACGGGAACCCTGGCACCGGGGCTTCCCGGCTGGCGATGCCGAGCGCCTCCAGATGGCGGCGGAACTCGTGCAGTCCCGTGCTGCGAAACGAGATATGGTCGAGCTTGCCGGTACCGTGCTCGCCTGCCGGCAGGGCTCGCGCCGTGATGGCGGCCAGGTGGACCAGCGGGCCGCCGGTGGGCGGATAGAGCCAGTAGCCTTCGAACTCGAAGTCCGGCCGCGGACCGGGCTGCAGTCCCAGCACCTTGCAGTAGAAGTCGCACAGCTGCTCGACCTCCTCCGGCTGGGCGACGATGGTGAAATGGTCGATGCGTTCGATCTGCATGCTGCCTCCGGAGGACCGGTTCCAGGCACTCGTACGGCGATATTAAACCGCTCGGACACGCCGCGGGCGCGGCGTATCATCCGCGTGACTTGCCACAGGGGGAGACGGATGGCCAGGGAACGGATGGCTGACCAAGGCATGCGCGTGGATGCCGGCCGCGCCGCGCGGCTGCTGGATTTCTATCGCCGGATGCTGCGGATCCGGTACTTCGAGGAAGCCGCCATCCAGGGCATGAAGGAGCAGCTGGTGCTGGGGGCGATCCATCCGTCGATCGGCCAGGAAGCGGTGGCGGTCGGTGTTTGCGCCAACCTCCTGCCGGACGACATCGTGCTGTCGACTCATCGCGGCCACGGCCATACCCTCGCCAAGGGTGCGCAACTGCAGCCGATGATGCGCGAGCTGTTCGGCAAGGAAGGCGGCTTCTGCAAGGGCAAGGGCGGCTCGATGCACATCGCCGATTTTTCGGTGGGCATGCTCGGCGCCAACGGCGTGGTCGGCGCCAACATCGTCATCGCTGCCGGTGCCGCCCATGCGGTCAAGCTGCGCGGCTCGAACCAGGTGGTGGTCTGTTTCTTCGGCGACGGTGCGGCCAATCGCGGCCCGTTCCTCGAAGGGCTCAATTGGGCGGCGGTGAACGCGCTGCCGATCCTGTTCGTGTGCGAGAACAACGGCTTCGCCGCCACCACCCGCAGCGGCGCGATGACCGCCGGCGAAGGAGCAGCAGCGCGCGCCCGCAGCCTCGGCATCGCGGCGACCGACCTCGACGGCAACGACGTCGGCGAGGTGGACGAGGTCGCGAAAGCGTTGCTGCACGAGGTGCGCGGCGGTCACGGACCGCGTTTCCTGCAGGTCCAGACCTACCGGCTCACCGGGCACACCGCCGCCGACCCGGCGCCATACCGGTCGCGCGAGGAAGTCGAGGAGCGCTCGCGGCAGGAGCCGATCGGCCGGCTGAGGCAACGGCTGCTCGCCGAATGCGGAGTCTCCGCCGCGACGCTGGACCAGGAGGCGCAAGCCATCCGGGCCGCGGTCGACGCGGCGTATGCCGAAGCGCGCGATGCTCCCTGGCCGGATCCTGCCCGGGCATTCGAGGATGTGCAGGACATCGGCGATCCGCGCCAGGAGGCCTACTGATGGCGGTGATGACCTACATGGAGGCTTCGCGGCAGGCGTTGATCGAGGAGATGCGCCGCGACGCGAACGTCTGGGCGGTCGGCGAGGATCTCGGCCGCGGCGGCGTGTTCGGCCAATACCGCGGGCTGCTGGAGGAATTCGGCGCGCAGCGGGTCGCCGACGCGCCGATATCGGAAGCCTGCATCATGGGTGCGGCCACCGGCGCGGCGATGATGGGCTCGCGGCCGGTGGTGGAGATGCGCTTCTCCGATTTCGCCCTCTGTGCCACCGACGAGCTGGTGAACCAGGCCGCCAAGGCCCGCTACATGTTCGGCGGCCAGACGCGGGTGCCGTTGGTGGTGCGCCAGCCGATCGGCATGTGGCGATCCTCCGCCGCGCAGCATTCGCAATCGCTGGAGGCCTGGTATGCGCACATTCCCGGCCTGGTCGTCGTCTGCCCTGCGACGCCGGAGGACAACAAGGGACTGCTGAAGAGCGCCATCCGCTGCGACGATCCGGTGGTCTACATGGAGCACAAGCTGCTTTGGCCGCTCGAGGGCGAAGTGCCCGACGGCGAGGACCGGCTGGTGCCGATCGGCAAGGCGCGGCTGGCGCGATCGGGAAACGACATCACGCTGGTCACCTGGTCGGCGACGGTGCACGTGGCGATGAAGGCGGCGGCGCAACTGGCGGCCTCCGGTATCGAGGTCGAGGTCATCGACCTGCGCACGCTCTGGCCGTGGGACAAGTCGACGGTGCTCGAGAGCGTCGCGCGTACCCGTCGCCTGCTGGTGGCGCACGAGGCGGTCGCGGTCGCCGGCTTCGGTGCCGAGATCGTCGCCACCGTTTGCGAGAACCTGTACGGCTCGCTGTTCTGCGCGCCCGCCCGCGTGGCGGCGCCGCGCATTCCCATCGGCTACGCGCCGAGCCTCGAGGAGCAGGTCCGGGTGACGCCGGAACGCCTGATCGCTGCAGCCACGCGACTGATGCAACCCACGATGGAAGAGATCCGATGAAAGACGACATGCGCCCGGTGGAAATCACCGGCGGCGAGGCCCTGGTCCGCATGCTGCTCGCGCACGGCTCGGGGCCGGTATTCGGCATGGGCGGCTTCCAGCTGCTGCCGTTCTACGACGCCGCGCGCCGCCTCGGGCTCGATCATCACCTGATCAACGACGAACGGGCCGGCGTCTTCGCAGCCGATGCCTACGCCAAGGTCACTGGCCGGGTCGGCCTGGTCGACGCGACGCTGGGGCCGGGCGCGACCAACCTGGTGACCGGCCTGGTGGAGGCGCTCAACTCCGGCACACCCATGGTTGCCATCGTCGGCGACAGCCACCGCGACCATTCCTGGAAGAACATGACCCAGGAATGCCGGCAGCTCGAGATCCTGCGTCCGGCGGTGAAGGAGGTCATCCGCATCGAGACGGTGGCGCGGATACCGGAGCTGGTGCGGCGTGCCTTCGCGGTCGCAACGTCCGGCCGGCCGGGCCCGGTGGTGCTCGACGTGCCGGAGGACATCGCGCACGGCATCCACCCATTCACGCCCGACGCGTGGCGGGCGGACGAAGCGCATGCGTCGATCCCGGCCCTGCGCTGTCGCCCGGACGCCGCCTCGCTGCGGCGCGCCGCGGAATTGCTCGCGGCAGCGCAGCGTCCGCTGATCCTCGCCGGCGGCGGGGTGCACCTGTCGGGCGCGGCCGACGCGCTGACCGCCTTCGCGCGGTCGCTCAACATCCCGGTCGCGCACACCATGACCGGCAAGGGGGCGATACCCTGCGTCGATCCGCTCAGCGCCGGCCTCTTCGGCCGTTACGACCGCATCGCCAACGGCTTCATCAGCCAGTCGGACCTGCTGCTGGTCATCGGCTGCAAGCTCGGCGAGATCGCCACCAAGCGCTACACCGTGCCGCCGCCAGGAATCCGCATCATCCATCTCGACATCAGCGCGGAGGAATTCGACCGGACCTTGCATCCGACGTTGCGGCTCTGGGGCGATGCCCGCGAGGGGATCCGTGACCTCGAGGAGGCCCTCAAGCCGCAGGCGCCGGCAATCCGGGCGCGCCTGCAGCCGCATGCCGACGCGGTGGCCGCCGCCATGGCCGAATGGCGCCGCAACGTCGCGCCGCGGCTCGAGTCCGACGAAACGCCGGTGTCGATGGCGCGGATGCTGAGCGAGATCAACCGGGCGTTGCCGGAGGACGGCTTCCTGGTCGCCGATGGCGGGTTCGCCGCGCACTGGGGCGGGCTGCTCTTCGACACCCGGCGCGCGGGCCGCAGCTTCGTGCCCGACCGCGGCTTCGCATCGATCGGCTATGGCCTGCCGGGTGCCATGGGCGTGGCCGCCGCCCATGCGGGGCGCAAGGTGTTCGGCTTGACCGGCGACGGCGGTTTCAACATGATGATCGGCGAGCTCGAGACTGCCCGGCGGATGGCGCTCGACCTGGCGGTGATCGTGGTCAACAACGCCGCGTCCGGCTATGTCAAGGCGCTGCAGCACCTGATGTATGGAACCGATGCCTATCAGTCGAGCGACCTCGCGGAAACCAACTACGCGAAGGCCGCGGAAGCGCTCGGCTGCGCCGGCCTCAGGGTCGAGCGGCCGGAGCAGCTGGCGCCGGCGCTGGCGCGGGCCAAGGAGCTGCGGGGACCGGTGGTGATCGACGTGGTGGTGACCCGCGACCCGTCGAAGATGCTGCCGGGGGTCGACAACCGTACGGCCAGGGTGAAGCAGGGTGACCGCGTGGCCTGAGCGGCCGGCAGGCGCGCCGGCGAATGCGGCAGGCGCCATCGTGCGCGTGGCGACGCTGCATTCGATCACCCGCCTGGTCCCCGAACATGCCGGCCAGGTGGTGGTCGCCGCATCGCACGGCGGGATCTACGCCGGCTTCTGCGCCGCGCAGGGGCGCGTGCGGGCGGTCATATTCAACGACGCCGGCGTCGGCAGGGAAGCCGCCGGCATCGGCTCGCTCGCCTGGCTCGACCGGCTCGGGGTGGCTGCGGCGACCGCCGACAGCCTGACCTGCCGCATCGGCGATGGCGACGACATGTTCGCCTGTGGCATCGTGTCCTTCGTCAACGAGACCGCGGCGGCGCTCGGCTGCTCGGCCGGCCAGTCGGTCGCGCAATGCAGCGCAGCGATGCGCGCGGCAGCACTGTCGGCGGCAGCGGTGCCGCCACTCGCGGAAGCGCGCCACGTCGCGCGCGCCGCGGGGAAGGCTCCGGCCGTGGTCGTGCTCGATTCGGTCTCGCTGGTCGAGCCCGCGGATGCCGGCGCGATCGTCGTGACCGCGTCGCACGGCGGCCTGCTCGGCGGTGATCCCGCCAGCGCCATCAAGGTGGCGGCACTTGCCGCTGTCTATTGCGATGCCGGCTTCGGCAAGGACCGCGCCGGTGTCGGTCGCCTGCCGGCGCTGGACCGGCGTGGCATCGCCGCCGCGACGGTGGCGGCCCGGAGCGCGCGCATCGGCGACGGCCGTTCGGTGTTCGCCGACGGCATCGTGTCCTGCGTCAACGAGACCGCGGCCGGCGCCGGCGTCCTGCTGGGCGACCGCGTCCGCGACTTCGTCGACAAGATCACGTCCGCCGGTACGCCCGCGGAATGACTCCCAGCGGGATGACGCCGACGGGACGACGCCGACGGGATGACGTCACCGACACAGGCTAGTAGCCGAGCACGCGCGGCAGCCAGAGCGAGGTCTCCGGCACTGCGACCAGCACTGCCAGGATCAGCAGCATGGTGAACACGAACCACATCACCCATGGCACGGTGCTTTCGATGCGCACACCCGCCATGCGGCACGAAACCATCAGGTTGACCGCCATGGGCGGCGTGAACTGGCCGATCGCCACCATGAACGTCAGGAGTACGCCGAACCAGACGGGATCCCAGCCAAAGGTGCGCATCAACGGCGCCAGCAGCGGCACGAAGATCAGGAAGATGGAGACGCCGTCGAGGACCATGCCGACGAACAGCAGCACGATCATCACGATGGCCAGCGCGCCGAGCGAGCCGATGC
>JAEZQX010000500.1 GCA_023441105.1 Pseudomonadota bacterium
GTTGCCGCCGTTGCCGTTGCCGTTGCCGTTGTTGCCGTTGCCGCCCGTGTCGTTGTTCTGGCCAGGGGCGCCGCTGTTGCCGGGGGTGCCGCTATTTCCGGGGCCTCCGCTATTGGCCGGGCGGGCGCTGTTGCCGGGTGTCTGGTCCAGGTCGTTGCTGCCGCCGGCATCCGGCCCTTGATTGCGCGAGGCAAAGCGGATCCTGCTGGCGTCCACCGAAGACCCGTCGCTCGCCAGCCGGCCGTCGACCTCGACGGCGACGCCGTTCCCCAGGTCGGCAAGCGTTCCATCGTCGAACTCCGCATTCGCGAAGTTGACCCGCACGCCACGGACTCGCATCTGGCGACTGTCGAGCGCGAGGGAGGCAATCGATCCCTGGAGCGTGATCCGTCGACCCTGCGCCTGCGGCGCACTCGGTTCGGGCTGCACGACGCGGATCACATCGGCGACCAGCACACCGCCGATGAGGCGGCCTTCGACGGTGATCCGCGTGCCGGATCCGATCTGGGCGTCCGGGGGGACTACGGCGTTGGACGAGTCGACGGGAACGCCGTTGACCTCGAAGCTGTCGACGCCGCTGACCTCGCTGACCGGTCCTTCGATGTCGACATTGTCCTGATCCGGCCACTGCGGCGCGGCAGATTCCGCCTGCAGCATCGCCCAGGTGCCGTCGCCTCGCGGGATCGTGCCCAGGCGCAGCCTGGCAAGGCCGCCTTCCACCACCCCTGCCGCCTGCGCCTCGTCCGCGCCGAGCGCGGCATAGTCGATCCAGGCTTCGCCGACGCGGAACCGTCGGTCACCGAGGTCGAGGTTCCTCACGATGCCGACCAGGCGGTACTCTTCCGCCACCGGTCGGACGTCGATGCGGGTCGCCAGGTAGCGATCGCTGTTGGCGTGGTTGGGATAGCCGTAGACCTCCAGGATCGCGCCCGGAGGCAGTTGCGCGATGGTGCCCAGGCCGCCGGTCAGCTCGTCTCCGAAGATGGTGGTCGGCGAGACTTCCACGGTTTGCCCGAGGACCACCAGCTGCGATGCCGCGGCGTCGAGCGCCTGCAGCGGGCCGATGATCTCGGCGGCGATCCGGATCTCACTGGCGACGCCTTCGCGCTCGTGCAGCGATCCCGCCGGCGCAGCGGTCAGCGCCGAACCCTCCACCTCCACCACCATGCCGAGCCGCAGTTCGGAGCGGGCGCGGGTGGTGCCGTAGGCATCCTGTACGCTGGCTGCCCGTTCGTCGTAGCGGATGTCATTGACGACGACGGAGCCGAAGCCGCTGATGGTGCCGACGGCAAACGAGCCGGTGCCGCCCGAGTCGACGCCGGCGATCTCGCCACCTCCGCCGCAGCCGCCGAGCGCCAGCGCGACGAAGAGTGCGAACCTAGAGAAGAGGCTTTTTCTGCCCGCAATGCTCATTGGCCTTTGTTCCTCCGGCTGGAAGTGCCGGCGTTGCTGCCGGGTTGGCTGCCGTGCGGGTTGCTGGCCGGAGCGTCCAGCAAATCCTTGCTGACCACGTCGTCCTTGGGTGCTTTCCGGCTGCGGCGCGAGGCTGCCGTGGCCGGGCGGTGTCCTTGGCTCGAGGGCGCTGACGCGGGTGCCGTGGTTGCAGCCTCCGCTCCAGGAACAGGGTGGGCTGCAGCATCCGATGTACCCGAGGCCATCGTTTCGCTCCAGCTGAAGAGGCCGATTCGCAGGCGCTGGTCCTGCGTCCTTCCGGTCGCCCGGTCGACCTCGATCAGCGTCTCGAGAGCCGGGACGGCTGCAGCGCGCAAGGCCTGCCACTGGCGGGTGATGGTGTCACGGAAGGCGCGTACCGACTCCGTCGACAACTCGTCGGCGAATATCGCCTGCTCGAAATGCTCCCGCCCGTCACCCAACACGTTGGTGACCGCCGCCTCGAAGTGATCGCCGACGTTGGCACCCAGAAAGCCCAGCATGCGGCCCTTGTCGCCGCGCGGGACAAACGCATCGACCACCAGCGTCACAATGTCCTGCTCTTCGTCATGGCGGGCAAGGCCCAGCCGGCATAATTCGCCCAGCAGGCTGCGCGGATGCACATCGCGAGTGACCTGCTGCGCCAGCGTCTCGAAGCTCAGGTCGCCCCGCTGGCGGGGCAGGCTCAGCAAGTTGCCGGCCGCATCCCGCAGCCGCGGATCCGACTGCCATTTCAGGAACAGCCGGGTGGTGTGCGACGGCGCGCCCGGCGCAGGCACGTCCTCCTGTCGCGACAGGCGCGTCACCTCGCGCCGATGCAGCCCCAGGGTGGTGCTGATGCGGCTGACCCGCCGCTGTGGTGGCAGGGCGGAATGTGCCGCGCTGGCCGCTTCGACCAGCACCTCGCGCAACACTTCGTCGATGCGTGGATAGGTGAGGCCGCTGGCAACCGCGAGCCGCGCCAGCGGGCGCAACACGGAGCGGAAGGCAGCCAGCAAGGCATCAAGAGGAAGGGCCGTCGCGTTTGACGTCATCGGATCACTATAAATGTGCAGATTGCACATTTCTCCTGCATGGCACGCTCGCGTCAGGGTCTTGTAGCCTGAATGATGCGCTCTCGTCCGGGCAGCGTTACATCTGGCCACAGCCCCTCCGATTTGGTTGCAGGTACGGTGCTTGCCATTCACGCATTCGCGAGGACCGGTTTCACGGGTCTCGGAGTTCGGCTCGTGTTTTCGAGCGATAACAACCAAGAGAGAAAGAGAGCGCGTATATGATCAACTTCATCATCTGGCTAGTCGTCGGCGGCGTCCTTGGATGGATCGCCAGCCTCATCATGCGTACCGACGCGCAACAGGGAATGTTCCTCAATGTCGTGGTGGGAATCATCGGTGCCATGTTGGGCGGTTGGCTGCTTGCCCCGCTCTTCGGAACCGGCACCATCAACCAGAACGACTTCAGCATGTCCGGCCTGCTGGTTTCGCTTCTCGGCGCGGTGATCCTGCTGGCGATCGTCAACCTGTTCCGGCGCAAGTCGATACGTTGATCGGCTGAACCGCGCCGCATCCCGCGGATGCGGCGCCTGCAAGACGCAACGGGAGGTCCTCAGCGCGAGGCCTCCTGCCGCTTGTCCAGCCTGACCGCCTCGATGGCTTGGGCGGGGATCAGGCCACGTCCGGCGGCATGCACGGCGGCAGCCTCGCTGTCCGCCACCGCAACGAAGTCGGCGCCCGCTGCCCGAATCATGTCGCCGAGCCGTGCCAGTTCTTCGCGGCGGCCTCGGTCATCTCCCACGCAGCGGATATAGATCGTATCGACCCGACCCGGGAACTCCTCGACGACCGCGAGGAAGATCTCGGGATCGTGTTCGCCGCTGTCACCGATCAGCACCACCGGAACCTCCGGAAAGAACGCCATGATTCGCTCGATCTGGGCGCGTTTGTGGGTGCCGGTCGGTTTGCGGGCGAGGATCAGGTGCGATCCCCAGTCACGCAGCAAGAGGGGTCCCAGCGGAATGTCATGCAGGCGAAGGAACTCGACCAGCAGGTCGTGCAGGTTCCACGGGCCGTTGGAGACGTAGAACACCGGGTTGTGCTCGTTGCCGTGACCCCTCTCGAGCGCCCTGTAAAGCGCGCCGACACCGGCGAAGGGGAGTCGCGTGTGCGCGTTCGAGAACAGCACCTTCAGCAGCATGCGCAGCTTGCTGGTCACGTCGGACGCCAGCACGGTGTCGTCGATGTCGCTGATCACGGCAAAGCGGGATCGCAGCGGATGCACCAGGACCATGCCGGTGGCGGTCACCGGCTGCTCATCCTCCGCGTCACCCGGCCGGTCGAGGAGGGTGAATTCCACTTCCTGCCACAGCGGCCCGGCGACCGGCATGGGCAGATCCAGCTCGACGCTGAAGTAGCCTTCGGCATCGGTGGTCACCTCGGTCCGGGCATTGCCGAAGGCGGCCTGCAGCCGGGCACCCGCGACCTTGCGATGGACGAAGCTGTGCCAGGTGTTGAGCAGGTTCTGCCAGCGCGGTGTCGTCGCCGACGAGGGAGCCAGCGCGCCCTCCACCAGCACGCGGCCGCCCAGCAGCAACCGGCGCTCGATCACCTGGCCGATGTGAGGGCGGATGACCGGCTCGTGTCGATGCGACCAGAGGCGACGCGCGCGAGCCAGGAAGCGGGGCGACGATCCGGCCGTCGCACCGC
>JAEZQX010000524.1 GCA_023441105.1 Pseudomonadota bacterium
GGTGGCGCGCACGCTCGGTTGGGTCGCCATCACCCTGGGGCCGCTGCCGCTTGAGGGGACAGCGATGGCCCGTCGGCCGCACCCCGGGCCCGCAGTGCCTCTGCCGGCACGTAGACGGCGCCGGACATCACCAGCCGGATGGCGTTGATCATCACCGACACCGGCGACGACTTGGGTATGTATCCCATGGCGCCGGCGTCCAGGCTGGCGAGGATGCTGGCGCGATCGTCCTTGCCGGACAGCACGACCACCGGCAGTTCCTGACAGGCGGCGCGAAAGCGGACCAGCGCATCGATGCCGGAAACGTCGGGCAGGCCCAGGTCCAGCAGGCACAGGTCGTAGGCCGGCACGCCTTGCGTCATCTCGATCGCCTGGCGCAGGCTGTCGGCGAGATCCACGGTCGCGGACGTATCCATGCCCTGCAGGGCGAGCTTGACGGCATTTGCCATCAGCGGATGGTCATCGACGACGAGGATACGCATGCTCCGGTCCTCGCGCTGGTTGAAGGCAGCGCGCTCCTCCTATAGTACGAATGATTAGTACCAAAGTGCTACTTTCCGGTGTCGATTGCTGGAACGGCTAGCCTTCCGGCCTGCCTTGCCCAGGGGCGGGGAGCGCGCATAATCCGCCCCAAGTCCAAACGATCCGGAAGGTGGGGAGCGCCATGTCTGGCGTTGTCGCGTCGACTCCCGCAGGGTTTCGCAGCTCCGTGCCGGAGCCGCCGATGCATGCCGGCGAGTTGCAGGAGCAGCTGACCCTGCTGTGCTACATGTGGGTGCGCGCGCCGCTGCCGATCGTCGCGGTCTGCCTCTACGTCGGCCACCTGGTGTGGGACCTGGTGCCGGTGGCGCGCACGCTCGGTTGGGTCGCCATCACCCTGGGGCCGCTGACGCTGCGCGCCTGGTATGCCAGCCGGCTGCGCAAGGACGGCCGCCTGGCCCGGCAGCCGCGCAAGTGGGCGCGCCTGCTGACCAGCTTCGCCGTCGGCAACGGCCTGCTGGCGGGCTCGGCGGCGCCGCTGTTCCTCGGCTCGATGCCGGCGGATGCGCAGGCGATGCTGGTGATGGTGATGTGCTGCTGGGGCGCCGGCGCCATCGCCACCAACGGCGCCTATCCGCCGGCCTACCATGCGTTCATCTTCCCGCTGTTCGCGCAGATGATCGGCGGCTGGGTTGCATTCGGCGCGCGCGACACGGTCTATATCGTGCTGCTGCTCATCACCCTGTTCGTGGTGCTGGCCATCTTCGGCCGCGACAACGGCCGGGTGCTGGTCCGGTCGATCCGCCTGCGCCACGCCTACGAGCAGGCGCTCGGGCAGAAGGAGGAGCTGATCGGGCTGCTGCGCTCCACCGCGGAGGAAGCGGGTGACGCGCGGAAGAAGGCGGAGCAGGCCAATCGCGCCAAGAGCCAGTTCCTGGCGTCGGCGAGCCATGACCTGCGCCAGCCGCTGCACGCGCTGTCGCTGCTCACCGGCGTGATGAACGACGTCGCGAAGGATCCCTACCTGCGGGAAGTGGCGCAGCAGATGGACCGCTCGGTGCAGTCGCTCGATCGCCTGTTCGGCGCATTGCTCGACCTCTCCAAGCTCGATGCCGGCGCCGTCACCGTCGACCTGGAGGAGTTCGATCTCGCCGACATGCTCGACCGGCTGTCGGTGGAGCACCGCGCCAATGCGCGCGAGAAGGGGCTGGCCTTCCATCTCGACTGCGAGCCGATGTGGGTCCGCGCCGACCCGATCCTGCTCGAGCGGATCACCCGCAACCTGCTGGAGAACGCCATTCGCTTCACCGGTGCCGGGTCGATCACGGTGCGGGCGCAATCCAACGGCCGCGATGTGCTGCTGACGGTGAGCGACACCGGCGTCGGCGTGCCGCAGGCCGAGCAGGAACGCATCTTCGAGGAGTTCTTCCAGCTGCACAACGCTGGCCGCGACCGCTCGCATGGGCTCGGGCTCGGGTTGTCGATCGTGCGCCGCCTGGTCGACATGCTCGGCTACCAGTTGCAGCTCGAATCGAGCCCGGGACGCGGCAGCAGCTTCACCATCCGGCTGCCGGGCGCGCTCATCGAACGCAACCGGGTCGCCCCCGCGCAGGTGCCCGGCTGCGGCGACGACGACGAGATGGCGGTTCTGCGCAACCTGCCGGTCCTGGTGCTGGAGGACGACGTCGAGGTCCGCACCGCCATGGCGCTGCTGCTGCGGCGCTGGGGCTGTGACCCGCTGATCGCGGCCTCGCCGGCGCAGGCGGTGGCGATGGCGCAAGCGCGCGAGCTGGCACCGCAGGTGATCCTGTCGGACCTGAGGCTCGCCGACGGCGCCAGCGGCGTCGACGCCATCGAGGACCTGCGCGCGCGCTTCGGCGCCTTGCCGGCCGCCATCATCACCGGCGAGATATCGGCGGAGCGGCTCGAGTCGCTGCAGGCGTCGGGGCTGCCGGTGCTGCAGAAGCCGCTCCAGGCGCCGGCGCTTGGCCACCTGCTGTGCCGGCTCATCCGGCAGGCGACGCCGCGGCCGGCCTGAGCGGCCAGCGCGCGCCGCTCATTTCCACGGGAGCTTGTCAATGCGCTGGCTGTCGCAAGGCTTCGAAACGCTGCTGTCCGAACTCGACGCGCACCGGCAGGAACGGCCCGGGCAGGCGCGCTTCGATGCGGTCGTCGTCGGTTCGGGCTATGGCGGCGCAGTGGCTGCCTGCCGGTTCGCGCAGGCGGGGCTGCGGGTGGCGGTGCTGGAGCGCGGCAAGGAATACCTGCCGGGCGAGTTCCCCAACGACATCGCGGAGCTGCCGGGGCACGTGCGCATCGACCGCGCCGGCCACGACGGGCCCGGCCGCACGTGGGGCGGCCTCTTCGACCTGCGCCTGCACCGCGGCGCGACCGTGCTGGTCGGCAACGGTCTCGGCGGCGGCAGCCTGATCAACGCCAACGTCGCGCTGCGCGCCGATCCGCAGGTGTTCGCGGATCCGCGCTGGCCGCGCGCGCTGACGGAGCAGTACGACCCGCTCGACGCCTGGTACACGCGCGCCGAAGACATGCTCGGCGTGGCGCAGTACGGCGCCGACTGTCGCAAGGCGGACCAGTTGCAGCGCCTCGAGGCGCCGCTGCAGCGCTGGCTGAGGTCGCGGCACGAGGGGGTGGGTGACCAGCAGCCGCAGGCGCGCTTCTTCCGCGCACCGCTCGCCGTGAACCAGCATCCGCTCGAGCGCAACCGCTTCGGGGTGGCGCAGCCGCCGTGCACCGGTTGCGGCGACTGCGTCACCGGCTGCAACACCGGTGCCAAGAACACGCTCGGCACCAATTACCTCGCGCTCGCCTGCGCGCACGGCGCGAGGATCTTCACCGGCGTGGGTGCGCTGGCGGTCAAGGCGGCGCCGCGCGAGCCGGGAATGCCGCCGCGCCCGCACACCTTGTGGTTCGCTGCCAGCGACATCGACTGGAGCCCGCGCTTCAGCGAAGACGCCTTTGCCGACGAGCAGACGCTGCGGGCGGCGGGTATCCCGTGCGTCGAGGCGCCGATCGTGGTGCTGGCAGCCGGCAGCCTCGGCAGCACCGAGATCCTGCTGCGGTCCCGGCAGCTGGGCCTGCTCGCCACCTCCACGCGCCTCGGCACTGCCTTTTCCGGCAACGGCGACGGGCTCGGTTTCGGCTACGACCAGGACGAGCCGGTGGCGGCGGTCGCGCTGGGTGCCGGCGCCGCGGCGCCGCGCGGCGACGCGCCGGGGCCATCGATCGTCGGGGTCCTCGACCTGCGCGGTGGCGTCGATCTGCGCGATGCGATGCTGATCGAGGACGGCATCGTGCCCGGCGCGCTGCGCGCCACCGCGCACGAGATCGTCACCACCGCGGCGATGCTGCAGCAGCTGTCGGCGCCGCGACTGCGTCACGATGGTCCGGGCGAGGATCCGCTGGCGCTGAACGAGACGGCGCTGCGCCACACCCAGGTCTACCTGGCGATGGGCCACGACGAGGCCGACGGCACCATGGCCCTCGAAGGCGGGCGGCTGGTGGTGACGCAGCCGGCCACGTCGCAGGCACGAGCGGCGAAGCGACAGCGAGCCATCATCGAGCAGGCGGCCGCCGTCACCGGCGCCGTACCGCTGCCCAATCCGCTCGCCGAGCCCTTGCCGCAGGCGCTGACCGACGTGTTGTCGGGGCCGCCGCTGCAGGGCCAGCGGCTGGTGGTCCATCCCCTGGGCGGCTGCCCGATGGGGGACGACTGCACGACCGGGGTCGTCGACCAGTACGGCGCGGTCTACGACGGTCGTTCGCCGCGCACCGTGCATGATTCGCTGTACGTGTGGGACGGGTCGATCGTGCCGATGTCGCTCGGCGCCAATCCGTTTCTCACCATCACCGCGC
>JAEZQX010000028.1 GCA_023441105.1 Pseudomonadota bacterium
GGTGGCGATGGCGCGCGGCAACCTGCAGCGGGCGGGCCTGCCGCCCGAGTCGGTGACCTTCGAGGTGCGCGCTGCAATCGATGCCGGTCCGCCATGGCCCGAGCCCGGCGTCATCGTCTCCAACCCGCCCTACAACGAGCGGGTGCCGATCGACACCGCCACCTGGCGCGCCTTCGGTGCCACCCTGCGCGGACGCTTCGGCGGCTGGCGCGCCCTGCTGCTCAGCAGCGACCGGCGTCTGCCCGGGCAGCTGGGGCTGCGCGAGCGGCGCAAGACGCCGCTTTTCAACGGCCAGATCGAATGCCGGCTGTTCGAGTTCGAAATGCGGCAACGAGGCGCAACTTGACGCGGCCGAGAGGGTCCGCTACACCAGGTCGAGGTGGCCGATGCCCGAGTTGACGTCGCGCTTGATCCGCGTGCCGTTGAGCTTGATGTTCAGCCGCAGGTCGTTGACCGAGTCGGCGTTGCGCAGGGCGTCCTCGTAGCCGATTTCGCCGGCCTCGTAGAGGTCGAAGAGATGCTGGTCGAAGGTCTGCATCCCGAGCTCGCGCGACTTCTTCATGATCTCCTTGATCTCGGAAACCTCGCCCTTGAAGATCAGGTCCGAGACCAGCGGCGAATTGATCATCACCTCGACCGCGGCCACCCGACCCTTGCGGCCCTCGAGCGGCACCAGCCGCTGCGAGATCAGCGCCTTCAGGTTGAGCGACAAGTCCATCAGCAGCTGCTGGCGCCGCTCTTCGGGAAAGAAGTTGATGATCCTGTCGAGCGCCTGGTTGGAGCTGTTGGCATGCAGCGTGGCCAGGCACAGGTGCCCGGTTTCGGCGAACGCCACCGCGTGCTCCATCGTCTCGCGATCGCGGATCTCGCCGATCATGATCACGTCCGGCGCCTGGCGCAGCGTGTTCTTCAGCGCCACCTCCCAGCTCGCCGTGTCGACACCGACCTCGCGATGGGTGACGATGCAGTTGCGATGGGGATGCACGTATTCGACCGGATCCTCGATGGTCACGATGTGGCCGTGGCTGTTCTCGTTGCGATAGCCGATCATCGATGCCAGGGTGGTCGACTTGCCCGAGCCGGTCGCGCCCACCATGATGATCAGGCCGCGCTTGGTCATCGACAGCTCGGCCATCACCGCCGGCAGCCGCAGCTCCTCGAACTTGGGGATGTTGCTCTGGATCACCCGCAGCACGATGCCGGTGCGTCCGAGCTGGGTGAACGCGTTGACCCGGAAGCGGCCGATGCCGCCGGGGCTGATCGCGAAGTTGAGCTCCTTGTTGGCTTCGAATTCGGCGGCCTGCCGGTCGTTCATCAGCGCCCGCGACAGCTCGGTCGTGTGCTGCGGCGTCAACGGCACGTTCGATACCGGCATCAGCTTGCCGTCGATCTTGAACGCCGGCGGAAAATCCGCCGTCAGGAAGAGGTCCGACCCCTTCTTGGCGATCATCAGGCGCAGCAGGTCGTGCAGGAACTTCGAGGCCTGCTCGCGCTCGAGCGAGGCGGGTCGGGCAGCCGCAGCGGCGCCGGCGGCGGCGGCGGGTTTGGCCGTGGGGGCGCTGGCAGCGGCGCTCGTCATGTCGTCGGTTTCCTGTTCCGGATCAGCCCGGGAAGCTTTCCTTGACGGTGGCGGCGGCGCGCGCTTCCTGCATCGAGATGACGTTGCGGCGGACCAGGTCGGTCAGGCACTGGTCGAGGGTCTGCATGCCGAGCGCCGCGCCGGTCTGGATGGCGGCGTTCATCTGCGACACCTTCGCCTCGCGGATCAGGTTGCGGATCGCCGGCGTGCCGATCATGATCTCGTGCGCGGCGACCCGGCCGCCGCCGTCCTTGGTCTTCAGCAGCGACTGCGAGATGACGGCCTTGAGGGACTCCGACAACATCGCCCGCACCATGTCCTTCTCGGCGGCCGGGAAGACGTCGACGATCCGGTCGATGGTCTTGGCAGCCGAAGACGTGTGCAGCGTGCCGAAGACCAGGTGGCCGGTCTCGGCCGCGGTCAGCGCCAGGCGGATGGTCTCGAGGTCACGCAACTCGCCGACCAGGATGATGTCCGGATCCTCGCGCAGCGCGCTGCGCAGGGCGTTGTTGAACGACAAGGTGTGCGGGCCGACCTCGCGCTGGTTGATCAGCGAGCGCTTGGACTCGTGCACGAATTCGATCGGATCCTCGACGGTCAGGATGTGGCCGTAGAGGTTCTCGTTGATGTGGTTGATCATCGCCGCCAGCGTCGTCGACTTGCCCGAGCCGGTGGGGCCGGTGACCAGCACCAGGCCGCGCGGCTGGTTGGCGATCTCGACGAACGACTTCGGGCAGTTGAGCTCCTCGAGCGACAGGATCTTGGAGGGGATGGTCCGCATCACCGCGCCGGCGCCGCGCTGCTGCACGAAGGCGTTGACCCGGAAGCGCGCCAGACCCGGAATCGCGAACGAGAAGTCGCATTCCAGGTTCTCCTCGTACTGCTTGCGCTGCGAGTCGTTCATGATGTCGTAGATCAGGCTGTGGACATCCTTGTGCTCCATCGGCGGCAGGTTGATGCGCCGAACGTCGCCATGAACGCGGATCATCGGCGGCAGCCCCGCCGACAGGTGCAGGTCCGACGCCTTGTTCTTGACCGAGAAGGCCAGCAGTTCAGCGATATCCATCGAATGCCCTTTCTTGCGTCCTCGTGGTGCGCGTCTACAATCCCGCTCTCCAAGTGTAGGCGGCGCTCGCGCGGGCGCGCGCCGGCATCGGTTGAAACCGCATCTGCAGGCGATGAACGGCACTCTCTCGTTGGCGCAGCGCTATCAGGCCGTCAAGGCCCGGATCGAACGGGCAGCCGCAGCGGTCGGACGGGACCCGGACAGCGTGCGCCTGCTGGCGGTCGGCAAGACCTTCCCCGCCGGCAGCATCGCCGAACTCGCGGCGCTCGGCCAACAGGCCTTCGGCGAGAACTATCTCCAGGAGGCGCTTGCCAAGATGGCGGCGCTTGCGCACCTGCGTCCTGCATGGCCCGCCGGCGCCGCGGCAATCGAGTGGCATTTCATCGGCCCGATCCAGTCCAACAAGACGCGCAGGATCGCCGAATCCTTCGACTGGGTGCAGTCGGTCGACCAGGAGCGAATCGCGCGCCGGCTGTCGGAGCAGCGGCCACCTGAGCTGCCGCCACTGCAGGTCTGCCTGCAGGTGAACGTCTCGGGCGAGGCGAGCAAGAGCGGCTGCCCGCCCGAAGAGGTGGTGGCGCTGGCACGGGCGCTGGCCGCGATGCCGGGCATCCGGCTGCGCGGCCTGATGGCGATACCGGAGCCGAGCGACGACGCGGCCTTGCAGGCGTCGCGCTTCGCGGAACTGCGCCGGTTGCTCGATGAAGCCAGGCAGGCGCTGGAGGGATCAGGCCTGCCGGGGGCGGACCGGCTCGACACGCTGTCGATGGGCATGTCGGCGGACCTGGAGACGGCGATCGCCGAGGGGGCGACGATCGTGAGGGTCGGCTCGGCGCTCTTCGGCGAGCGCCCGGCCAGGAGCTAGCCCAGGCGGCGAGCCCAGGCGGCTGGGCTCAGGCCTGCTGCGCCGAACCCATCGCTTTCACGGCAGCGGCCAGCCGGCTCTTGTGGCGGGCAGCCGCATTCTTGTGGATGATCCGCTTGTCGGCGATCGAGTCGATGATGCTCATCGAGGCGCGGAACTGGTTGGCGGCGGCATCCTTGTCGCCGGCGGCCACTGCCTTGCGCACCGACTTGATGGCGGTACGCAGCTTGGAGCGCAGGCTGCTGTTGTGTGCATTGAGCTGCACCGCTTGCCGCGCACGCTTGCGGGCTGACGCAATGTTGGCCATTGTTGCTGAATCCTCTGCTGACGCGTGATGGCGTCAATCACGGGCTGACTGCAACGGCAGGCGGCCGGGCAGGCCCGGGCGGTACCGGGTGAACCACCATGGCCCCGGACCCCGACGCTGGATTGACGCAGGTTAGCCAAGTATTATAGCGCGGCCGCTGCCTGGCCATCAAGAACCGGTAATTGGCCTGCAAGCAAGGATGCCCCTGCGGGGGATGCTCCCCGGCTGGCGGGCCCCCGCAGCCGCGGGCAGCGCCTGCCCCGGAACGACAACAGGGTCTTCGTTGAACCTTCTCCGAGCGGCCGCCACCATCAGCGGCCTCACCTTCATTTCCCGGGTGACCGGCCTGATCCGCGAGACGCTGGTCGCGGCCACCTTCGGCGCCGGTCCGATGACCGATGCCTTCTTCGTGGCCTTCCGGCTGCCGAACCTGCTGCGTCGCCTGTTCGCGGAAGGCGCCTTCACCCAGGCCTTCGTGCCGATCCTCGCCGAGACCCGCGCCAAGGATCCGGCGCGCACCAAGGCGATCGTCGATGCGGTCGCCACCGCCCTCTTCTGGACGCTGCTGCTGGTATCGCTGGCCGGCGTGCTGTTCGCCCCCTGGCTGGTGTACCTGATCGCCAGCGGCCTGCGCGACGACCCCGAGACCTTCACCATCGCCACCAACCTGACCCGCTGGATGTTCCCGTACATCCTGATGATCTCGCTGGTGGCGCTGGCCGCCGGGATTCTCAACCTGTGGCGCATGTTCGCGGTGCCGGCCTTCGCGCCGGTACTGCTCAACCTCTCCTTCATCTTCGCCGCCCTGTACCTGTCCAGGTACTTCGACCCGCCGATCTACGCCCTGGCGGCGGGGGTCGTGATCGGCGGCATCGCCCAACTGGCATGGCAGGTGCCGGCGCTGCTGAGGATCGGCATGCTGCCGCGCATCGGCTGGGCGCCGCAGCGCACGCTGCGCGATCCGATGGTGCGCCGGATCCTGAAGAACATGGGGCCGGCGGTGCTGGCGGTGTCGGTGGCGCAGTTCAGCCTGATCATCAACACCCAGATCGCCTCCTACCTGGCGCCGGGCAGCGTCTCGTGGATCTCCTTCGGCGACCGCCTGATGGAGTTCCCCACGGCCATGCTGGGCATCGCGATGGGCACCGTGCTGCTGCCCAGCCTGTCGCAGGCGCATGCCGAAGGCGACGCCCGCCAGTATTCGGCCCTGCTCGACTGGGGGTTGCGCCTGTGCCTGCTGCTGGCGGCGCCGGCCATGGTCGGGCTCGCGCTGCTGGCCGAGCCGCTCACCGCGCTGATGTTCCACTACGGCGCCTTCAGCGGCAACGACCTCGCCATGACGGCGCGGACGGTCAGCGCCTACTCGGTGGGGCTGTTCGGCCTGATCGCGGTCAAGATCCTGGCGCCCGGCTTCTTCGCCAAGCAGGACGTGAAGACGCCGGTCAAGATCGCGATCAGCGTGCTGGCGGTGACCCAGTTGCTGAACCTGCTGCTGGTGCCCTGGCTGGCGCACGCCGGCCTCGCGCTGGCCATCTCGCTGGGCGCCTGGCTCAATTCCGGCTGGCTGCTGTTCGGGCTGCGCCGGCGCGGTCTCTATGTCGCCGGGCCCGGCTGGAGCGGCTACGGCATCAAGGTGGCGGCGGCGCTGACGGCGATGGCCGCCGCGCTGTGGTACGCCTCGCGCCGCTTCGACTGGGCGGCGCTGCAGGCGCAGCCGGTCGAACGCGCGGCGCTGGTGCTCGGGCTGGTGGCAGGCGGTGGTATCGTCTACTTCCTGGTCCTGCTGCTGCTCGGCATGCGCCCGCGCAGCCTGCTGCGGCCGCCCGTGACCGCTGCCAGCACCGCTCCCGCCGCCGCCGCACGCCCGCCAACCACGCCAGCACCGCCAGCACCATGAGCAAGCAAGCCGCACCCGTCACTCCGACCTCGCAAGCAGCCGCGACCATGCCATCCTCCGCGGCCACCGGCGCGTCTGCGCCAGCTCCCGGCGCCGTGCTCGCCGACCGGCGCATCCTCTTCATCGGCGGTGGCAACATGGCCAGCGCGATGATCAAGGGCCTGGTGGGCGCCGGCATGACCGCCGCCGGGATCCTGGTGATCGAGCCGGTCGAGGCCGCTCGCCGGACGCTCGCCGAGCAGTCGGGAACAACCGTGTTTCCCGGCGCCGACGCCATTCCCGGCGACCTGCGCTTCGACGCGATGGTGCTGGCCGTCAAGCCGCAGCAGGCGGGAACGGCACTGAGGGCGTGCCAGGACCTGATCGCGCGCAATGCGGAGGCGGTGTTGATCAGCATCGCCGCCGGCCTCGGCATCGACCTGCTGGTCTCGATGAGCGGCGGCCATCGACGCGTGGTGCGCGCGATGCCGAACACCCCGTCGCTGATCGGGGCGGGCATTTCCGGCCTCTTCATGCCTGCCCACACGCCGGCTGGCGACCGGGCGATCGCGGAGGCCATCCTGGCGAGCACCGGGAGCGTGGTCACGGTCGACCACGAGGCGCTGATCGACACGGTCACCGCGGTCAGCGGCAGCGGACCGGCCTACGCCTTCTACCTGATGGAAGCCATGACCGAGGCGGGGATCGCCGGCGGCCTCGATGCCGCCACCGCGCGCGAACTGGCGGTGTGCACGGTCAGGGGAGCATCCCTGCTGGCGGCCGCCTCCGACGAACCGCCGGAAGTCCTGCGCGCCCGGGTGACGTCGCCGGCGGGAACCACCGCGGCGGCAGTCGCCGTCCTGGAGGAACGACAGGCCAAGGGCATCCTCCATGAGGCCATCCACGCCGCGGCGTCACGCAGCCGGCAACTGTCGACGGAAGCAGCGGCGGCCTGGAAAGCATCGCAGCCGGCCCGGCCGTGAGCGTCGCGACCAAGGAACCGGGCCGGTCTGCAATCAGCGCAGGCCGAAGGCCAGCGGCATGAGCACGGCCGCCAGCACGACCTGCAGGCCCAGCGCCAGGCCGGCATAGGCGCCCGCATCCGCATTCACCTGCAGCGCCCGCGCGGCGCCGATCCCGTGCGAGGCCGTGCCGAGCGCAAAGCCGCGCGCCGTCCAGCCCTGGCCCGCAGCCGGTACGCGCAGCAGGTCGAACAGATACTTGCCCGACATCGCGCCCACCATGCCGGTGAGGACCGCGAACACTGCCGACAGCGCGGGCACGCCGCCGATCTTGTCGGCAATGCCCATGGCCACCGGCGCGGTGACCGACTTGGGCGCCATCGACAGCACCACCTCGTACGGCAGGCCCAGGACCCAGGCCAGGCCCACGGCCGACACGCTGGCGGCGCCCCCGCCCAGCAGCGCGGCCAGCAGCACCCGCAGCCCCCGCGCGCGTAGTTCGGTGCGCCGCTGCCACAGCGGCCAAGCCAGCGCGACCACCGCCGGCCCCAGCAGGAAGTGGATGAACTGCGCACCCGAGAAGAAGCTGGGATAACTGACGCCCGTGCCCGTGAGCAGCATCGCCAGCGCCACCACCGACCAGAGCACGGGGTTGGCCCAGGCCGCGTTGCCGGTGCGCGCATAGAAGGTCTGCGCCAGCAGGTAGACGACCAGCGTGGCGGTCAGCCCGAACAAGGGCGTGGTCGCGAGGTAGACCCAGAGCTCCACGAAATCAGCCATCGCGTCCCTCGCCAGGGCCCGGCCAGCCATACAGCGCCAGCGCCGTCACCGCCAGGCCGATCCAGGTGGACAGCAGGATCACCAGCAGGATGCGCAGGCCGTACTGCGACAGCAGGGTCAGATGGGTCATCACCCCGACGCCCACCGGCACGAACAGCAGCGACAGGTGTGCGAGCAGGAAGTTCGCGCACTCGGCGACCGGCTCGCGCACGAGCGGCCAGCGCAGGCCAACCAGCAGCAGCACCAGGCCCAGCACCGGGCCCGGCAGCGGCAGGTCCAGCCCGAGCGACAGCAGCTCGCCGACACTCTGGAAGGCCAGCAGCCAGGCCAGACCGCGCAAGCCGTTCATTGATTCCCGTCCGTTGGACGCTTCCGCCTACTTGACGCGCGGGCTTACCAGGTTCGAGTCCGCCGGCGCCAGCGAGCCGCCCCTGATGGCCGTCACCGCGCTGACAACGGCCCGCGCCACCTGCCGCGTTTCCTCCTGCACGTCGCTGTCGCGGTCGAGTGCCGCATGGCTGGTGGCGTAGGGTTCGTAGTAGCCGATCATCCGGTCGAGCCGCGCGGCGAAGCCGGCGCCGATCAGCCCCATCCAGTCGAGCCAGTCCGAGAGGCTGCGGCGCACGCCTTCGATGCCGGCGACGTCGCCATGGACCACCAGGCCGTACGCCCGGCCGGCGAGGTGCTTCGGGTACGACCAACCCTGCAGCTCGAGGTCCTTGGCCTTCTGCGCATCCTTGCCGGAAGTCGAGGTCGGATCGGGATTGCCGCCGTCGGCGCAGACCAGGCGGTCGATCATTTGCTTCAGCACGCCGGGCGCTTGGTACCAGTAGACCGGCGTCAGGATGATGATGCCGTGGGCCGCCGTCCAGCGCTCGTAGATCTCCGCCATCCAGTCGTCGACCTGGTTCATGGCGTGATTCGGATAGCAGCTGCAGGGCCAATGGCATAGCGGCATGGCCGTCGATGCGCAGCCCTTGCACGGATGGATGCGACGGCCGTACTCCGAGTTCAGCAGGCTCAGGTCGAGCACGTCCGCCTCGAAGCCGGCCCCCTCGACCACCTCGCGCGCCAGGTTGCACAGCCGGAAGGTCTTCGACATCTCGCCGGGGCAGGTGCCGTCGTTGCGCGCCGAAGCGATGATCAGCAGCACCCGCGACGGCGAAGCCGGATCCTTGTGGATGGCGGCCAGGTCGCGCAGCCGATCGCGGTTGGCCTTCCACTCCACCGACAGGTCGTACTCCGGATCGGCAAACTCGGGCCCGGCCTTCTGCGTCACCGGCGCCTTGCGCCCTTCCTGGTAGGCATCCCAGGCAATCGCCGCGATGCGCTCGAGCGCCTCGCGCTCGGCCTCGAAGGCGGGATCGCGAAAGGATTGCAGGAAGCGCAGCTGGAACTCGTCGCGCCCCAGCTTGTCGGGCGCCTGGCCCTTCCTCACGTCCTTCGCATCCTTCACGTCGCCCCTCCCCCACGGCGCGGCAAGGGCAACATGCATTCCCGCCCGCCGATACGGCGGCTCAGCCTCAGGCGTCGGTCGCGGGCGCGGCGCGCACCTTGTCCGGCGAGCCTTCCAGCCCGGCAAGAAGCGCCTTGCTGTTGCCCGGGATGACCATCTGGAAGATGTTGTCGACGGTGGTGTAGTCGTAGTAACCCATGCGCGCGATCGGCTTGATCTTCAGCACGTCGACGCGGCCGTCGGCGGTGATGGCCGCGTCATCGATGTGGATGGCGACCACCTTGCCGAAGACGACATCGACGGTGCCCATCGGCGGGGTCCCGGGAAAGCGCAGCGTGTTGAGGTAGACGCATTCGAACTGGATCGGCGAGCCGCCCACCCTTGCCGGCCGCACCTTGCGCGACGGCAGCTTCACCAGCCCTGCACGCTCGAACTCGTCGACATCGGCCGGCAGCTCCTCCGCCGACGCATTCACCGCCTCGCGCTGCGACCAGGTCGCCATGTTCCAGACGAATTCCCCGGTGGACTCGGCGTTGCGCACCGAATCCTTGCGGCTGCCGATCGTGTTCTGGTTGGCCGAGAACATCACGATGGGCGGATCGAAGGTGATGTTCTGGAACTGGCTGAACGGCGCGAGGTTGTGGCGGCCCTGGCTGTCGACCGTCGAGATCCAGCCGATCGGGCGCGGTATCACGCAGGACTTGAAGGGATCGTGGGGCAGTCCGTGCGGCGTGACGCCTGGCTCGTAGTACATCGGCAGTCTCCGTCAAAGTTCTCCCGCCGCATTGTCGCCTACCAAAGCCCTGTATTTGGATAGGCATCTCTCCCCAGCTGGCGGTCACCCGGAGTCGGATGCAAACCCTGATCGACTCGGCCGTCGAGAACAAGGCCTGCGGAGCCTCGCTAGAGGGGCTGTCGCAAATATGCGTTCGTCAGCCTAAGGAGCTCCTCTTCGATCCTCTCGTCGTTCAAGCTCAGCGGGCCCGGGTCGATCAGCACGGCATGGACAAGGACACCTGCCAAAGCCTGGTAGGCAAACAGGATGCGGAGCCGCCTGTCTGCTGGCGGGAGGTGCTCCAGGTATGGGCCAAGAAGGCCGACCAGCATTGCCCGATACCGGTCTCCCGATTCCTTGATGACCTTCCACATGCCTTCACGGGTGTGCTGCAGGGACGCCCGCATGACTCCGAGGTTGGAGCGAAAGTTGCGAATCGTTTCCCGAACGATGTCCGCACACAGAGCTTCGATCGACGATTGCCCTGGAGGGTGCCGGGCTATGAAGGCCTCGATCGCATTCTCGGTGCGCATCGTCTGCACTCGCTGCATGGTGAAGAAAAAGTCGACCTTGCTCTGAAAGCGTCCGTAGAACGCACCTACCGTGGTCCCCGCTGCCTCGCAGACTGCCTCGATCGACAGGTCCTCCAGGACCCGGTCTCTGAGCAGCCGGGTCCCTGCATCCAGCAACGCGGCGGCAGTCCTCAGGCTCCTGCCTTGCTGCGCGGGCTGCATCTCGGGCAGGCGCCCTTCGACCGACCACCGTGCCAGCTTGTCCACGAAGTCGGCGTCTTGTTGCGGCAGATCATCCTTCGCGACCACTTGACAGCTCCAAATTAGAATAAGAATATTGCTTCTGTTTCAGTCTAGCACCGGCAAGCGCACGAGTGTGCGCGAGAAGCATCCACGGGCGGAGGGTCGTCGGCCAAGCGATCGCCGTCTGAACCCTTCTGTGAGGAAGAAGCATGTCGAGGCGCCGCTTTCTGCTTGGGTTGGCCGCAGCCACCGGATGGATGTATGCACAAGCGCAGACCTGGCCAGCCAGGCCGATAAAGCTGATCGTCAATTTTCCTCCCGGGGGCCCGGGGGACGCGGTGGCACGCTACATCGCCCAGCAAGCCAGCGGCCTGCTGGGGCAGCAAGTCGTGGTCGACAACCGCAGTGGCGGCGCCGGTGCCGTCGGAATCCTGGCCGCCGCCAATGCGGCTGCAGATGGATACACGTTTCTCTACACGACCACGACCGGCCTCGTGCAGGTACCTCGAATCACCAAGGATGCAAGCTTCGACCCCTTGGACAGGCTGGTGCCCGTGGCGGGAGTTGGAAGCACGCCCATAGCCCTTCTTGCCAACCAGAGCGTTCCCGCGTCCGACTTTCCGAGCTTCGTCGACTGGGCGCGCAAACAGGCGAAGGGCGTGGACATTGGCGGCGGCGGCCCCATCGTCGAGATCGCCACCGCGGTGCTGGCGCAGGAAACCGGACTGAAGCTGATCTATGTGCCGTATCGCGGAACCGCTCCCGTTCTCCAGGCAGCACTTGGAGGAGAAATCAAGGTCTTCTTCAGTACACCCTCTACGACGATAAGTGACTTCGTCAAGGCCGGCAAGCTCAAGGTCCTGGGTACGACGTCCTCAGACCGCTCGAACCTGATTCCTGGCGTCGAGCCGATCGCCAAGTACGTCCCGGGCTACGTGCAGGATATCAACTTCGCGATCTTCAGCCCGAAGGGTACCTCCGCGGTGGCGAGCAGCGCGTTCAGTCAAGCAGTGGCGAAGGTCCTGAGCGAACCGGGGATCGCCGAGAAATTCTCGATCTTCGGATTGAGCGCACGGTACCTGCCCGCGGCCGACGTCGTGCGAATCGCGGCGCGGGATGCGGCCGCCATCGAGAAGACGTTGGAGTCGACACCGATCAAGTTCGGTGAGTAACTCGAGCAACCTGACCACATCCCGGAACAGCATATGACATTCGCTATCGTCGCCAGGGATCCGGAATCCGGCGAGTTCGGTGTCGCCAAGTCGACTCGCACCCTCGCAGCGGGCGGTCTCGATCTTTATCGTCACGTGCCCATGATGGGTCTGTGCCTGGCGATAAGCACTGTCTCGCGGTGCCACAAGATCGGAGCTCTTGTCATTCAGAACGGTCTGGGCGCGGAACGCGCCATGAAGACCATGATCTCGAGCGATGAGTTCATCGCCTATAGACAGCTCGCAGCAATCGACAGTAGCGGGCGCGTGGTTGGCTACACTGGCGAGAGTTGCTTCCCATACGCAGGCCATGCCATCGGAGACGGCTACGCCGTGCTCGGCAACGTCCTGACAAGCCAACGCACGATCGAAGCGATGGCCGAGGCCTATGAGGGCTCGAGAGGCCTGCCGTTTGCGGAGCGCCTGCTTGCCAGTCTTGCGGCTGGCCGAGACGCCGGGGGCCAGCTTGGCGGACAACGATCGGCAGATCTCGCCATTTTCGGTGATCGAGAGGGCGCGCTGCTTGATCTGCGCATTGACCTGGAAGATGAACCCATCGGGCAGCTCGCTCGCTTGTACAAGCTCTTCAAACCGCTTGTTCCGTACTACGAACTTCATCGACTGAGTCCGGCAGGCCTGCCGAGAGCTGACGACTGGCTCAAGCAACAGGGCTTGAGCTGAGCAACAAGACGAGCCAGGTCCCACGGGGCGGCACCCAGGGCCATTCGTCATCGCGCCATGCCGTGCTGGGTTGTCCCCGCCCGCCCATGGGCCCTGCCCACGCGCATGAACCCGCCGCCCACATGGCAAGCTGTCCAAGCGCGCCATACAGACCACCAGCTTGCCGAACGAGACCATGACAGCCAGCGACTCAGCAAAGTGGCCACAGCGAAGGAAATCACCTCAAGGTGCGCCCAACGTGATCGTCTTCCTCACCGACGATGTGGGCTATGGAGCGTGCAGCACATTCGGAGGGCCGATAGAGACACCGAACCTGGATGCTCTCGCGGCTCAAGGCTTGAGGTTCACGCAGTTCCACACCACCGCGATGTGCTCACCCACACGGGCAGCGCTGATGACCGGACGCAACCCTCACCGGGTGGGTATGGGGCGGGTCACCGCCCGGCCATCCTGCTATGACGGCTACACGAGTGTCATTCCAAGATCGGCGGCGACCGTGGCGGAGGTTCTGCGCCGCGGTGGCTATCACACCGCGATGGTTGGAAAGTGGCATCTGACGCCGGAGTGGGAGATGAGTCCACTCGGTCCCTTCGACCGATGGCCTTCCGGGATGGGCTTCGACTACTTCCATGGATTCCTGGGGTTCGACACGAACATGTGGGCTCCTGATCTGGTAGAGAACACATCTTTCGTGGCAAGCCCGAATACGACTCCTCCCAAGCACTTCGATGAACGCATGGCAGACAAGGCCATCGAATGGATCTCGCTTCAGCGGGCGATAGCCCCGGACAACGCGTTCTTCCTGTACTGCGCAAGCGGCACCGCGCATTCGCCGCACCATGCTCCTGCCGAGTGGATCCGCAAATATCGCGGAAGGTTCGACAAGGGCTGGGACGACATCAGAAAGGAAACATTCGAACGGCAGAAACGGCTCGGCGTTGTGCCCGAACATGCCGTCCTTACCGAGCGCCCCGATAGCCTGCCTAAATGGGATTGCTTGTCCTCCCCCCAGAAGGTTCTCGCCGCGCGCCTCATGGAGGCCTACGCAGCCGCACTCGATCACTTCGATCACCAGGTTGGGCGGGTCGTGCAGAATCTGAAGGATTGCGACCAGTTCGACGATACCCTGATCATCTTCATCCAGGGCGACAATGGTGGCAGTGCCGAAGGCGGGTTCAACGGCCTGATTTTCGAGCAATCATGGGCCAACGGCTTCGAGGAAAGGCTTGACGACCAGATAAGCCTTCTCGACGAGATTGGCGGTCCTCGGGCATACAATCATTTCCCGGCTGCCTGGGGTTGGGCAATCAACGCGCCTTTCAAGTACTACAAGCAGGTGGCATCCCATTTCGGCGGCACCAGGAACGGACTCGTCGTTTCCTGGCCCAAGCGGATACGAGATCACGGCTCCACGCGATCCCAGTTTCATCATGTCGTCGACATCTTTCCGACGGTCCTGGAGGCCGCCGGCATCGATGTTCCAGCCTGCATCGATGGCATCAAACAGGATCCGGTTGACGGCGTCAGCATGCTGTATCTCGTCGATGGCCGCGAGGCGACATCCCGGCGGAAGACGCAGGTGTTTGAATCAATGCAGAACTTTGCCATCTACGACGATGGATGGCTGGCATGCTCGATCCCCGAGAACGATCCTTGGGAACACTTCGGGGCGCGGAAGTCCTCCGACGCGCGAACCCGGAAATGGGAGCTCTATCACATAGACGAGGACTTCACTCAGGCTTTCGATCTGGCCGCTGTCGAACCCGAACGTCTCGAGCGTCTCAAGAGCAGGTTCTGGGCAGAAGCGGAAGCGAATCGAATCCTTCCCATTCATCCGCCCTCGCAAGGGGCGTCCGGGCGTCCAAGCCTTGCGGCCGGCCGCGACAAGTTCACCTTTCGACAACGCCTGAGGCGCTTGCATGCCGACGCAGCCCCCCACACCGTTGGTCGATCGTTCCAGATCGCTTGCGACATCGTCGTTGGCTGCAACGGGGGGCATGGAGTCATAGCGTGTCACGGCAGCTCCATCTGCGGATACTCTTTCTATGTCTTCAACGGCAGGCTTGTCTTCTACTACAACGCGATCCGGCCCCATGTTTGTCGCCTGGAAGCACCTGACCTGCTAAGCGTCGGCAAGCATTCGATAGCCGTTGAAGTCGCGCTCAGCCGCGCGGAACCTGGATCATCCGGCACGGTCTATCTTCGGATCGGCGGCACGGTCGTGGCTGAAGGGCATCTTCCGCGCACGCTACGGACATTCCTGAATCAGGACAGCTTCAACGTCGGCTCTGATAGCGTCAGCCCGATCTCTCCCGACTATTGCCTGGAGGAAAGCGAGTTCGATGGCGAGCTGGGGCATGTAGTTTTCCAGCTTCACTGACCGGCGCGACGAAGGGTCACCACATCCCCCGCAGACGGGACGCGACGTCCACCGACGGCCCGCTCGCGAGCCGCCCGCGGCCCGCGGGGCCGTCCGGCTCGTCCGCCCCGTGGCTCGCGCGCTGCAGCCGCGCGAGCAC
>JAEZQX010000071.1 GCA_023441105.1 Pseudomonadota bacterium
TGCTCGGACTGATGGCGAAGGCGCCCGAAACGCTCGCCGCGCCGGTGTCGCAGCTGGAAGCGATCCGGCAGCGATTGCAGGATGGCGGCAGCGGCACCTTCACCGCACTCATCAGCAGCAGCGCCGATGACGCTGATCCGCACTCCACCTATTCAACCATCGGCACGATGATCTGCCTGCCCTGTTACGAGATGCTGATCCGCTACAAGGGCGATTCGGTCAGCGACTACGAGCCGATGCTGGCCCAGTCGTGGGAGATGAACGCCGACAATACGGAAGCGACATTCGTCCTCTTCGAGAATGTGCAATTCCACGATGGCACGCCGTGCGATGCGACGGCGGTGAAATCATCGCTTACCCGGCTCGTGAAGATGGAGAAGGGCCCCTATCTGGTGCTGGCCCGCTTCGTGCCCGATCCCGACAACCAGATCCAGGTCGTCGATGCGAAAACGGTGAAGTTCACTTTCACGCAACCGCAGCCACTTTTCCTGGCGGCAATGGCCTCGTCCTACGGGCCGCTGATCGTCAGCCCGACCGCGGTTGAGGAGAACAAGACCGACGACGATCCCTGGGCGAACCAGTGGATCATGTTCAACGCGGTCGGCACCGGCCCCTACAAGATGACCCAGAACGACCTGAACGAAGGGGCGAAATACGAGAAGTTCGAGGAGTTCCATGGCGGGTGGGATGGTAACCATTTTGACAGCGTCTTCTACCGCGTCGTGCCGGAAAGCTCGACGCGCCGCCAGCTGATCGAATCGGGCGAAGCCGATGCGACCACCTACAACCTGACGCCGGATGATGTCGACGCGCTGCGCCAGGATCCGAACGTTGTGGTCGAGGAATATCCGACCACCCGGATCAACTGGGTGATCATGAACGCGGTCAAGCTCAACACCCAGGCGCGGCAGGGCTTTTCCTACGCCTTCCCCTATGACGAGGTGATGAACGGCGCCTACACCGGACTGCTGACCCGATCGGGCCCACTCCCTGATTCCGTGATCGGCTACGACCCGAACGTCTTCATCTACCCGACCGATCTGGCGAAGGCGAAAGAGCTGGTGCTTGCGGCCGGTTTCGCCGAAGGGGACAGTTTCGACTATTTTGTCGATTCGTCGGATGAAGTCGAAAACACCGTCGCCCAACTGTTCCAGGCGAATGTCCAGCAGATGGGCTTCAATCTCGAGATCAGTGGAGTGGACGCGGCGACCGTCGAGTCGATCGTCTTCGGCGATTCTCCGGCGGAAGAGCGTCCCTTCTTCGTCGGCGGCTGGGAGTGGTGGCCCGATTACAACGATCCCTGGAACATGCTGTCGCCGAACTTCCTGATCGAGGCAGCCGGCGGTGGCGGCGACAACGGCGGGTTCTACAAGAACGACCGTTTCGAAGAACTGAAGGCGCAGGCCAAGGATGTCACCGACGTTGCTCAACTCGACGAAATCATGAAGGAATGCCAGTCGATTCTGACCGAGCAGGATCCGCCCGTGATCTATCTGGGGCAGACGCGGATGTATACCGTGCTGATTCCGCAGATCCAGGGATTCCTCTCGAATCCCCTCTATCTCGAAACCTACTTCCCCTACGCGCTGTCGCGCGCGCAATAGCGCCGTGCCGAAGGTCGAACATGGTAGAGCGCATGCTCTACCATGTTCACATCATTCAGAAGTCGACGGTTCGCGCCCGGGAAATGCCCTGGTGTCGGTGTTGGGATTGATGGGGAGCGGGCGATGATCCTCAGGCTCATCATTCGCCGGATGTTCTTTCTGGTCTTCGTGCTGCTCGGGCTTTCGATCATCACGTTCGCCCTGTCGCATCTTGTGCCATCCGACCCGGCGCGGATGATCGCCGGACCGCGCGCCTCGAAAAGCCAGGTCGAGAAAATCCGCGAGCAATACGGGCTCAACGACCCGGTCGCGGTGCAATACGTTGACTACGTCAAGGGCGTGGTGCAGCTCGATTTCGGCACGTCGTTCACTTCGCGCAAGCCGGTACGCGACGATATGAGCCGTTACCTCCCGGCGACGCTCGAACTCGGCATGTACGCGTTTCTCTTCTCCACATTGCTCGGTATTCCGCTAGGGGTGATTTCGGCAGTCAAGCGCGATTCCTGGGTCGACCACGTCTCACGCTTCGTCTCGATCACGGGATTGGCGCTGCCGGTCTTCTGGCTGGCGATCATGGTGCAGTTTTTCTTCTTCGCGAAACTGAACTGGTTTCCGGATGGGCAGCGGCTTTCGTCCGATGTCGATCCGCCGCGGCACATCACCGGTCTCTATACCGTTGACGCGCTGGTGACCGGAAACTGGAACGCCTTCACCGACGCCTGGTGGCATTTGATCCTGCCGGTGGCGGTGCTGACCTATGGATCGCTGGCGGTCGTCACCCGCATGGTGCGCGGCGGCATGCTCGAGGTGCTGAACCAGGATTACATCCGGACCGCGCGTGCGAAGGGGTTGACGAGCAACACCGTCATCGCCCGGCACGCGCTCAAGAATGCGCTGCTTCCGACGGTGACGCAGCTCGGCCTGCAGGTTGGTCTGCTCCTTTCTGGGGCGTTCCTGGTGGAGATGGTCTTTTCCTGGCCCGGCATCGGGCGGTACGCGGTCGAT
>JAEZQX010000100.1 GCA_023441105.1 Pseudomonadota bacterium
CCCCAAGGGGGGATTACTTCTCCTGGATTAGCTCGATCTTGTACCCGTCCGGATCGTCCACGAACGCGATGATCGTGCTGCCGCCTTTCACCGGGCCGGCAGGCCGCGTGACCTTGCCACCGGCTGCCTGGATGCGTTCGCACGCCTTGTAGGCGTCATCCACCTGGATCGCGATGTGGCCGTAGGCGCTGCCGAGGTCGTATTGCTCGACCCCATAGTTGTAGGTCAGCTCCAGGACGGCATTGCTGTCCTCCGGCCCGTAGCCGACGAAGGCGAGGGAGTATTTCTGGTCCGGCCGGTCGGTGGTGCGCAGCACCTGCATGCCCAGCACCTTGGTGTAGAAGTCGATGGCGCGCTGCAGGTCGCCGACGCGCAGCATGGTGTGGAGGATCTTCATGTGGTCCCAGCTCTGGTTCAGGTTGGCAGGAGCCCGTCCGGGTAGCGGCGAAGCTCGTCGCGCGCGTGCTGGTGGCCGGGCAGAAGCCGCTCCACCGTCGCCCAGAAGCGCGGGCCGTGGTTGAGCTCCTTGAGGTGCGCGACTTCGTGTGCGATCACGTAGTCGATGATGTGCAGCGGAAAGTGGACCAGCCGCCAGCTGAGCAGGATCTTGCCGTCCGGGCTGCAGCTGCCCCAGCGGGTGCGGGCCGAGCTCAGCGCCCAGCTGCTGGGGCCGCGGCCAAGCTGGCGGGCGAAAGGCGTCATTCGCTGGCCGAACAACAGCCGCGCCTGCTGCTTCAACCAATCCGTGACCTTGCGCTCCACCCATTGCGGATCCCCCACTCCGGGGCCGGCGATCCACAGCTCGTTCTCTGCCAGCAGGAAATGCGTGCGCCGGTAGCGGTCGGTGTACGGGTTGGCGCGCAGCGTCAACCGGCGACCGAGGTAGCGGATGTGGCCGCCGTCGCAGAAACGCGGTGCCGCCTTGGCGCGAGCCCGTTCATAGGCCCGCCATTCGGCCTGCTTGGTGAAGATCCACTGGTGCTTCTCGATGATCGACGACTCGATCTCGCGCAGCGGCACCCAGCCCGGCGCAGTGATGGTGAGGCCCTTGCCGTCGATCTGGAAGCCGATGGTCCGGCGGGATGACCGCCGCAGCGTGTAGGTGAGCTCATGCGGCATGGAGCCGCGCTGGATGATCAGCACCCGCGGCCTTTCGATGCGCGGGCGGGTGCGAAGGAGGGGGATCCGTGCGGCCTTGCGCGCCTTTGGTTTCATGGGTTCGTGCCGAAGTCCCCGTCAGCCCGAGACCTCATGTGCGTTCATGGAAGCCCCGAGATTACCGTAATCCGCCGGGCTGATCCTGCGCATTTCGGCTTCAATCCAGTTCTCGACTTCCGTCGTCAGCCGCTCCGGCGTCTTTCCGGCGCTTTCGATCGGTTTTCCGATGGAAACAGTTATCAATCCTGGCTTTTTGATTAATTTTCCCTTTGGCCACAGCCTGCCGGCGTTGATGGCCATCGGCACCACCGGCGTGCCGGTACGAATCGCCAGGCGGGCCCCGCCTGACTTGTACTTGCCCGATACGCCGGCCGGGTAACGCGTTCCCTCCGGAAAGATGATCACCCAGCGACCGAGCGAAAGCTGCTCGGCACCCTGCCTGACCACCGAATCGAAAGCGTTCCTGCCCTGGGTGCGGTCGATGTGGATCATCCTCAGCAGGGCCATGCCCCAGCCGAAGAACGGCACGTAGAGCAGCTCGCGCTTGAAGACGAAGCACAGGTCGCGCGGCATCGACCAGATGAGGAAGAAGGTCTCCCAGGTCGACTGGTGCTTGGGCAAGAGGACGGCAGGCCCGTCGGGCAGGTTATCGGCGCCGATGACCTCCCAGCGCATGCCGCAGATCCAGCGCCCGGCCCAGGTCATCGCGCGCGGCCACTGCACCGTGACGCGGTAGCGGACGTGCAGTGGCAGCGGCGCACAGACCAGGCATACGAAGGCCCAGGGGATGACGGTGACGAGTTGCACCAGCAGGAAGATGATCGAGCGGATGGCGGCCATGGCAGGTGTGGTTCAGGACGTCGGACGGTCGGCCGCGGATGCATCGGAAGCGAGCCCGCCTTCGGGCGGCCGGGCGGCGGGCTCGGCCAACAGCCGTCGCACCGCATCCGCGAGGTCGTCGCAGACCTCGACCTGCGGCGGCAGCTGGCCGCTGTCGATGGTGGCCTGGCCGTGGCCGCTGCGCACCAGCCAGGTGCTGCAGCCTGCCGCCAGGCCGGCGAGCACGTCGGCCGGGGTGTCGCCGATCATGGTCGTCTGCGCGGGCACGGCGCCGAAGCGGTCGATCAGCTCCAGCAGCATGCCGGGCCGCGGCTTGCGGCAATGGCAGTCCTGCTCGGGGCTGTGCGGGCAGATGGCGATCGCGTCGATGCGGCCGCCGGTGGCCTCGGCCAGCCGGCACATCCGCTGGTGGATGATGTTGAGCATCGCCATGTCGAACAAGCCGCGCGAGATCGGCGCCTGGTTGGTCGCCACCGCCACGCGATAGCCGGCATGGTGCAGGCGGGCGATCGCCTCCAGGCTGCCTGGCAGCGGCTCGAACTGCTCCGGGCCGAGAACGTAGCCGTCGACGGCGCGGTTGATGACACCCTCGCGATCGAGGATGACCAGCTTCACCACGCGGCCCGGCCGGCGGTTGCGCCTCGGGCGCAGCGCGGGAAGTGGGATCTCATAGCCGGGAGAGATCGGCCACCAGGTTCATCAGCTGGCGCAGGTCGCGCAGCAGCGCCAGCCGGTTGCCGCGCAGCTCGGGATCTGGCGCGTTGACCATCACCGAATCGAAGAAGGCGTCGACCGGCTCGCGCAGCGCGGCCAGCGCCTTCAATGCGGCGGTGAAGTCGAGCCGCTGCAGGCTGTCGTCGACCGCCGGGCGGGTCGCGAGGAGGGCCTGGTGCAGCGCTGCCTCGGCCGGCTCGGCCAGCAGCTCGGGCCGGACCGCCGCTGCGCCTGCGCCGCCGGCTGGGACGTCCGACTTCCGCAGGATGTTGGCGATGCGCTTGTTGGCTGCGGCAAGCGCCTCGAATTGCGGCAGCTGCCGGAACTCGGCCAATGCCGCCAGGCGTTGCTCGGTTCGGTCGATCCGCTGCGCGTCCACCGCCAGCACGGCTTCGATGTCGGCCGCGCCGAAGCCGCGCTCGCGCAGGTAGCCACGCAAGCGGTCGGCGACGAAGCCGTGCAATCCCTCGGCATCGGCTTCGAAGCGCGCCGCCTGCGCCGGGGTGCCGAAGGCACGGAAAGCCTCGTCGATCAGCCGGCCCAGCTCGAGCGGCAGCGACTGCTCGACCAGGATGCGCGCCACGCCGAGTGCGTGACGGCGCAGCGCGAACGGATCCTTCTCGCCGGTCGGGCGTTGGCCGATGCCCCAGATGCCCGCCAGCGTCTCGAGCTTGTCGGCCAGCGCCAGCATGCTGCCGGTGCCGCTGGCCGGCAGGTCGTCGCCAGCGAAGCGCGGCTGGTAATGCTCGGCGATCGCCTGCGCCACCTCCGCCGGCTCGCCGTCGTGCCGCGCGTAGTAGCGGCCCATGATGCCTTGCAGCTCGGGGAACTCGCCGACCATGCCGGTCAGCAGGTCGGCCTTGGCCAGCAGGGCGGCGCGCTGCACCGGGGCGGGATCACGGCCCAGGGCCTGGGCGATCGCCCCGGCCAGGGCCTGGATGCGGGCGCTGCGCTCGGCCTGGCTGCCGAGGCGCGCGTGATAGACCACCTCAGCCAGCCGCGGTACGCGGTCCGCCAGCCGCAGCTTGCGGTCCTGGTCGAAGAAGAAGCGCGCGTCCGCCAGGCGCGGCCTGACGACCCGCTCGTTGCCGTCGACGATCGCCGACGGATCGGTGACATCCATGTTCGAGACGATCAGGAAGCGCGGCAGCAACCTTCCCGACCGGTCGAACAGCGGGAAGTACTTCTGGTTGGTGCGCATGGTGAGGATCAGGCACTCCTGCGGTACCTCCAGGTACTGCTCCTCGAAGCGCCCGACGTAGACCGCCGGCCACTCCACCAGCGCGGTGACTTCATCGAGCAACGCTGCAACCGCCGACTCGTCTGCCGGCGTGAGCGCCAGCGACGCGTCCAGCTCGCGGGTGCGGGCATCGAGCGCTGCCGCGATGCGTTCGCGCCGGGCCGGGAAGCTGCTGACGACGCGGCCGCGCTCGCGCAGCTGCTCGGCATAGCGGTCGGCGGAGTCGAGCTCGATCACTCCCGCGCCCTGGAAGCGATGGCCCTCGGTCAGGCGCCCGGCTTCGAGCCCCAGCACCCGGCAAGGCAGCACTCGGTCGCCGTGCAGCACCGCCAACCGGTGCGCCGGGCGCACGAAGCTCACGGTGGTGGTGCCGTCGGCAAGCTGGTAGCTCATGACCTTGGGGATCGGCAGGGCGGCGAGGGCCTGCACGATGACGCCCTCGATCACGTCGTCCAGCACCGCGCCCTCGACGGTGGCCTGATGGAAGAAGCATTCCTGCTTGCCGTCGGAGTCACGGGTCAGCGATTCGACCGCCGCACCCTGCTTCTCGGCCCACTTGCGCAATGCCATCGTGTAGCGCCCGTCGGCATCCAGGCCGACGGCCACCGACGGACCCTTGAGCCGCAACTGCCGCGCCGGCGCCGCCTGCAGCACCTCCGGCAGGACCAGCGCCAGCCGCCGCGGCGTGCAATGCACCTGGGGCGCCGCTGCGCCCTGCGCCGCCAGGCCGTGGTTGCGCAACTGCGTGGTGATCGACCCGGCGAAGGCGTCGCCCAGCTTCTGCAGGGCGCGCGGCGGGAGCTCCTCGGTGAACAGCTCGACCAGCAGCGACGCCTTCATCGCGCTTCACCCAAGGCTGCGCGGCTGGCTGCCGGCAGCATCGGGAAGCCGAGCCGCTCGCGGGAGTCGTGGTAGGCCTGCGCGACGGCGCGGGCCAGCGCCCGTACCCGGCCGATGTAGGCGGCCCGCTCGGTGACCGAGATTGCTCCGCGCGCATCGAGCAGGTTGAACGCGTGCGAGCACTTCATCACCATCTCGTAGGCCGGCAGTGCCAGCTGTGCCTCGATCGACCGCTGCGCTTCGCGCTCGTAGTCGTTGAAGTGGGCAAACAGCATCGCCGCATCCGCCTGCTCGAAGTTGTAGGTCGATTGCTCGACCTCGTTCTGGTGGAACACGTCGCGGTAGCTGATGCCCGGCGCCCACTGCAGGTCGAAGATGCTCTCGACCTTCTGCAGGTACATCGCCAGCCGCTCGAGCCCGTAGGTGATCTCGCCGGTGGTCGGCAGGCACTTCAGCGAGCCGACTTCCTGGAAATAGGTGAACTGCGTGACCTCCATGCCGTTGAGCCAGACCTCCCAGCCGAGTCCCCAGGCGCCGAGCGTCGGGGACTCCCAGTCGTCCTCGACGAAGCGGATGTCGTTCTGCTGTGGATCGATGCCGAGGGTGCGCAGCGATTCGAGATAGAGGTCGAGGATGTCGGGCGGCGCCGGCTTGAGCACGACCTGGTACTGGTAGTAGTGCTGCAACCGGTTCGGATTCTCGCCGTAGCGACCATCCTTGGGGCGGCGCGAAGGCTGCACGTAGGCCGCCCGCCAGGGCTCGGGTCCGATCGAACGCAGGAAGGTCGCGGTGTGGAAGGTGCCGGCGCCCACCTCCATGTCGTAGGGCTGCAGCAGGGCGCAACCCTGCCGGTCCCAGTAGTCCTGCAGGCGCAGGATGATCTGTTGGAAAGTCAGCATCGAGGCAACGGGCTCATTCGGGACATTGGCGCGGCTGCGCGGAAGACGGGTCGCGCGGCGCGGTGCCGGGGAGGTCTGCCGGCGAACGAACGCGGATTCAGGTCAACGCGGGATTTTAGCGGGTTTGCCAGCGGCGACGAGCGCCGGCGAGCCGAGCGCGGCGCTGAGCAGGATGAGGCTCGCCAGCACCAGCATCGTCCAGTTGCCGGTTCGGGCGTAGGGCGTGAGCCCGCTGCGGCCCTGGACTTCGACCGTGAGCGAGCCGAGCCGGTAGGTCGGCAGGGAGCCGATCAGGCTGCCGTCGTGGTCGATGGCGGCGGTGACCCCGGTGTTGGTGGCGCGGATCATCGGCCGGCCGGTCTCGAGGGTGCGCATCCGGGCGATCTGCAGGTGCTGGGGCAGGGCATGCGAATCGCCGAACCAGGCGATGTTGCTGACATTGGCGAGGATGGTCGCGCCGTCGGGGCCGCCGAGCGCCGGCAGCAGCTCTTCGCCGAACACATCCTCGTAGCAGATGTTGAACGAGATTCGCTGGCCGCCGACTGCGAACGGCACCTGATCGGCCGCGCCGCGGCCGAAGTCGCCAAGCGGAATGGTCATTAGGTCGACGAACCAGCGGAAGCCCCAGGGAACGAATTCGCCAAACGGCACCAGGTGCCGCTTGTCGTAGCGCGGCGGGCGGCCGCCGCTTTCGAAATGACCGCGGTCGAACAGCAGCACGCTGTTGGTGAGCGCGATCTCGTCGGCCGGCGCGCCGGCGACGGGGGCACCTGCGCCGGCCGCGGCGATCCGGGTCGTGAGCGGCAGGCCGATCGCCACCGCCGAGCCGGAGGTCCGCACGAAGCTTTCCAGGCGCTGCGCAAGCTCCGGCGGCGTGGACTGCCACGGCACCGTCCAGGCCGTCTCCGGCAGCACGATCAGGTCGGCCGGTTCGGCCTCCACCAGCTCGAGGTAGCGCTGCATCGCCTGCCGCGCGGCGGTCGGCTCGAACTTCATCTGCTGCGGCACGTTCCCCTGCAGCAGGCGCACGCTGAGCGGGTTCCCGGCCGGCGTGGTCCAGCTCATCCCGCGCAACGCCAGGCCGGCGAGCAGTACCAGCGCCAGCGGCAACGCCGTCGCCACC
>JAEZQX010000115.1 GCA_023441105.1 Pseudomonadota bacterium
GGGTGAAGGGCTCGTCGAACTTGACCAGCCCGACGTCGCGCATCACCTTGGTCCAGAAGCGGGCGTAGAGCAGGTGCAGGACCGCATGCTCGATGCCGCCGATGTACTGGTCCATCGGCATCCAGTAGTCGTTGCGCTCGTCCACCATCCCGTCGTCGCGCTCGGGCGAACAGTAGCGCATGTAGTACCAGGCCGAATCGATGAAGGTGTCCATCGTGTCGGTCTCGCGCCGGCCCGGCTTGCCGCAGGACGGGCAGCGGCAGGAGAGGAACTTTTCGCTCTTGAGCAGCGGGTTGCCGCTGCCGTCCGGCACCAGGTCCTCCGGCAGCACCACCGGCAGGTCCTCGTACGGCACCGGCACCTCGCCGCAGACCTCGCAGTGGATGATCGGGATCGGCGTGCCCCAATAGCGCTGGCGCGAGATACCCCAGTCCCGCAGCCGCCACTGGGTGCGCTTCTCGCCGGCGCCGAGCCGCACCAGGTCGTCGGCCACCGCGTCGATGGCGGCCTTCGACGGCAGGCCGTCGTAGCGGCCGGAATTGACGCACTTGCCGCGTTGCTTGTCCTCGTACCAGTCCTGCCAGCGCTGGTCGGAGAAGGTCTCGCCGGGGACGTCGATCACCTGCCGGATCGGCAGGCCGTACTTGAGGGCGAAGGCGAAATCGCGTTCGTCGTGGGCCGGCACGCCCATCACGGCGCCGTCGCCGTAGCTCATCAGCACGTAGTTGCCCACCCAGACCTGGACGGCCTCGCCGGTCAGCGGATGGGTCACCGTGAGCTGCGTGCGGATGCCCTCCTTCTCCATGGTGGCGAGGTCGGCTTCCATCGCCGAGCCGGTCTTCGCCTTCTCGACGAAGGCGGCCACCTCGGGATCGGTGGCGGCCGCCACCGTGGCCAGCGGATGCTCCGGGGCGACCGCAACGAAGGTCACTCCCATGATGGTATCGGCGCGGGTGGTGAAGACATGCATCCGGCCGCCGTCGACCAGCTCGCCGTCGGCAGTGCGGATGTCATGACTGAAGGCGAAGCGGACCCCCTCCGAACGACCGATCCAGTTGCTCTGCATCAGCCGGACCCGCTCCGGCCAGCCGTCGAGCTGGTTCACCTGGTCGAGCAGCTCCTGCGCATAGTCGGTGATGCGCAGGTAGTACATCGGGATGTCGCGCTTCTCCACCAGCGCGCCGGAGCGCCAACCGCGGCCGTCGATGACCTGCTCGTTGGCGAGCACCGTCTGGTCCACCGGATCCCAGTTGACCGTGCCGAACTTACGGTAGGCGATCCCGCGCTCGCGCATCTTGAGAAACAGCCACTGGTTCCACTTGTAGTAGTCGGGCTTGCAGGTGGCGATCTCCCGCGACCAGTCGATGGCCAGTCCGAGCGGCTCCATCTGCCGCTTCATGTAGGCGATGTTGTCGTAGGTCCACTTGGCCGGCGCGACGTGGTTCTTCATCGCCGCGTTCTCGGCCGGCAGGCCGAACGCATCCCAGCCCATGGGCATCAGGACGTTGTACCCGTTCATGCGCAGGTAGCGGTACATCACGTCGTTGATGGTGTAGTTGCGCACGTGCCCCATGTGCAGGATGCCGGACGGGTAGGGCAGCATGGAGCACGCGTAGAACTTGCCCTTGGGGAAGCGGGGATCGTTCTCGATCGCGCGGTAGGCATCGATGCTCGACCAGTATTGGCGGGCGTCCTTTTCTATCTGGCCGGGGTTGTAGCGTTCTTCCATTGTCGATTTCGCGCGAAAGCAGCGATTTTAAGCCTTGCGCACCCGGGTTCCGAATCAGACCGGCGATTTGCGCGCGTTTTAACTCATAATCGCCGCCGTACGGTCGGATGGCGATTGCGAGGCGCATGGACAAGAGGGCGGCAGGGGAGACGGAAGCGGGGCTGGCGACGGGACTGGAAGCGAGACCGGACGCGACGCCGGCGGCAGGTCCCGGAGCGAACCGGGAAGCGAGCTCGGGAGCAGGCGCGGGAGCAGGCCGGGGCGCCAGGCCTGACGAGCCGGCCAACGGAGCCGCGGTGCCGGCGGGCTCGGCGATACTGCGGGCGTTCCGGATTCTCGAGGTGCTGGGCGACTCGGACGAGTCGCCGCAGCTGGCGGCGATCGCCCAGGCGGTGAAGCTGCCCAAGCCGACGGTGCTGCGGATCCTCGCGACGCTCGAGCATGCCGGGCTGGTCTGCCGCGAGCCCGACAGCAAGCGCTATTCGTTCGCGAGCCGGATCAACAGCTTCGCCGGCAAGGTGCTGCTGAGCTCGCCGGTACGCGCGCCGCGCCAGGCGATCCTGGAGGAGCTGGTGGAGCAGGTCGGCGAGACCTGCAACCTGTCGGTGCCCTCCGGGGCCTACGCCCAGTTCCTCGAACGGGTCGAGGTGCCCTGGCCGCTGCCGGTGCGCCTGGGCCCGGGCAGCCGGGTGCCGCTGTATGCGACGGCCAGCGGCAAGATCTTCCTCAGCTACATGCCGAAGCGCGGGCGCGAGCGTTTCCTGTCGCACGCACCGCTGATCGCGCACACGGCCAATACGCTGACCGAGCCGGCCCGCATCGCCGCCGACCTGGCGGCCGTGCGGGAGAACGGTTTTGCGGTCGACGACGGCGAATTCCTGCGCGACATCCGCTGCGTGGCGGTGCCGGTGCGCAATGCCGACAACAAGGTGGTGGCCGCGGTGGCGATGTCGGCGCCGGACCAGCGGGTCAGCGTCAGCCAGATGATGGATTGCCTGCCGGCGATGCGCAGCGCGGCCGATGCCTTGACTGCCACCATGGACTGGTAGCGGATGCGAAGGAGGGGCCAATGAACCTGCATGACCAGGCCGGCGGGGCGACGGCCTCCGGCGGCGGTGGCGCCGGCCGCGCCCCCACCTACGAGGATGTCGAGGCGGCGGCCGCACGGCTCGCCGGAGTCGCCCATCGCACGCCGGTGCTGACCTCGGCGACCGCCGACCGCCGGCTGGGCACCAGTCTCTTCTTCAAGTGCGAGAACCTGCAGCGGGTCGGCGCCTTCAAGTTCCGCGGCGCCTACAACGCGATCTCCCGGCTCGATCCGGCGCAACGACGGGCCGGGGTCGTGGCATTTTCTTCCGGCAACCATGCCCAGGCCATCGCCCTGGCCGGCAGCCTGCTGGCGGTGCCGACCACCATCCTGATGCCGTCGGATGCGCCGGCGCTCAAGGTCGCCGCCACCCGCGGCTACGGCGGCAGGATCGTCACCTACGACCGCTATGCCGAGGACCGCGAGGAGATCGGCCGCCGCCTGGCCAGCGAGCAGGGCCTGACGCTGATCCCGCCGTTCGACCATCCCGACGTGATCGCCGGGCAGGGAACCGCGGCCAGGGAGCTGTTCGAGGAAGTCGGCCAGCTGGATGCCCTGCTGGTGCCGGTGGGCGGCGGCGGGCTGATCTCCGGCTGCGCGCTGGCTGCCAGCGCGTTGTCGCCATCCTGCGCGGTGATCGGCGTCGAGCCGCAAGCCGGCAATGATGTCCAGCAATCCTTTCGTCGCGGCGAGATCGTCCGGATCGAAACTCCGCGTACGATTGCGGACGGCGCCCAGACGACCGCGCCCGGCTCGATCACCTTCGGCCTCATCCGCAAGCTCCTGACCGACGTCGTCACCGTCGACGACGCGCAACTGGTCGAGACGATGAAGTTCTTCGCCTCGCGGATGAAGCTGCTGGTGGAGCCCACCGGCTGCCTCGGAGCGGCCGCCGCCCTGCAGGAAGTTGTGCCGCTGCGGGGACGGCGGGTCGGCATCGTGGTCAGCGGCGGCAACGTCGACCTGGAGCAGTTCTGTTGCCTGGTGACCGGATCCAGTTGAACCTCTGCCTGCAGCTTGAATCGATTCCTGCCCTTCCTTCGCTGGCGAAGCCAGTGGCGTGATCCCGAGACGATCAAGGCCGACCTGCTGGCGGGCCTTACCGGCGCGGTGGTGGTGCTGCCCCAGGCGGTCGCCTATGCCACGCTCGCCGGCATGCCGATCCAGTACGGCCTCTACGCCGCGATGGTGCCGTGCCTGGTCGCCGCCCTGTTCGGCTCCAGCCGCCAGATGGTCACCGGGCCGGCCAATGCCATTTCGCTGACCACCGCCTACCTGATCTCGCCGCTGGCACAGCCATTCACCGAGGCCTACGTCGAGCTGGTGCTGGCGCTCTGCCTGCTGGTCGGGCTGCTGCAACTGCTGCTGGGGCTGGTGCGCTTCGGCTCGTGGATCGACAGGGTGCCCCATTCGGTGGTGGTCGGCTTCACCGCCGGCGTCGCCCTGCTGATCATTAATTCCCAGCTGCCGGTGCTGACCGGCATCGAGGTCGGGCGCGGCGCATCGATTCCGGCAACGCTGCATGCCCTGGCGACGCAGCTCGGTTCCATCGACTGGGTAGCCGCCGGCCTGGGCCTGTTGACGCTGCTGGTCATCGTTGCCTGGGGCCCATGGAACCGCCGGGTGCCGTCGATGCTGGTGGGCGTGGTCGTGGGGTCCTTCGTGGCATGGTTGCTGGAGTCGCGCTGGCCGGACGCGGTCGACGTCGCGATGGTGCCGCCGCTGCCGAGCGCGCTGCCGGTGTTCCAGGTGCCCGACCTCGACGTCGAGACGATGCGCGCGCTGTTCTCCGCCACCCTGGTGATGACGCTGCTGGGCCTGACCGAGGCATCCGCGATCGCCCGCTCGCTGGCGCTGCGCTCGCACGACAAGGTCGACGGCAACCAGGAGTTCATCGGCCAGGGCCTCGCCAACATCGCCGGCAGCTTCTTCTCCGCGTATCCGAGCAGCGGTTCGTTCAACCGATCCGGCGTCAACATCGCCAGCGGCGCCCGCACGCCGCTGGCCGCCGCCTCGGCAGCCGTCTGGCTGGTCGCCATCCTGGCGCTGGTCAAGCCGCTGGCCGCCTACCTCGCCATGCCGGTGATCGCCGGGCTGCTGCTGGTGGTCGCCTGGCGCCTGATCGACTTCGACGGCATTCGCCACATCTGGGGGCACACCTGGCGCAAGAACTGGGGCGAGCGGGCCATCCTGCTGGTGACCGGCATCGCGACCCTGGCCATTTCGCTCGAATGGGCCATCCTGCTCGGCCTGCTGACCGCCTTCCTGGTGTCGCGCAGCCAGCCCGATCCGCAGGGCGGCGCGTCATGAGCTTCGCAGACTTCTGGGCCTGGCTCGGCGAGCCGTTGCGCGCCGCGTCGGCCGCCGGCCTGTCGCGGCCGCTGCAGCTGCACGGGCTGCTGATGATCGTCGGCAGCGGCCTGATGATGCCGCTCGGGGTGCTGGTGACCCGCTACTGCAAGATCCTGCCGTGGCAGGACTGGCCGCGGGAGTTGAACCGGCGGTTCTGGTGGGCCAGCCATCTGGTGATGGCCTATGGCGCAGCGCTGGCCGTCGGGGCCGCCTTGGTGCTGGCGTTCCTGGCGCATCCCGAGGATGCCGACCATCTCAACAGCAGCCATGCCTGGATCGGCTGGCTGGCGCTGGCGATGCTGCTCGCACTGCTGGTGAACGGCTGGCAGCGCGGCACCACCGGCGGTCCCGGCAAACCGGCGCCGGGCACCCTCGGTCCCCTGCATGGCGTCGCCGGCGACTATTACGACATGACCGCCAGGCGACGCTGGTTCGAGCGCACCCACAAGCTGCTCGGCTACCTGTTGCTGGCCGTGTTCTTCGGCGCGCTGCTGTCCGGCCTGTGGCGCGCCAGCGCGCCGCGTTGGACGCTGCTGCTGCTGGCCACCTGGTGGGTCGCGCTGCTGCTGCTGGCGCTGCGCTGGGAGCGGCAGGGCCGCTGCATCGACGGCTACCAGGCCACCTGGGGGCCGAGCATGGCCCATCCGGGCAATCGCATTCCCGAGCTCGGCTGGGGCAGCCGGCGCTACAGCGACGAAGAGTTCCGGCGCTTGCCATGGGTGCGCAAGCGGTCGCGCAAACAGGGGTAAGCCAAGCGGGCGCCGCCGGCCACTGTGTAAACTCACAGTCATGGCCGACCTCCTCGCCAACCTCAACCCGCAGCAGCGCGCCGCGGTGTCGCTGCCGGCGCAGCATGCATTGATCCTCGCGGGCGCGGGCAGCGGCAAGACGCGCGTGCTCACCACCCGGCTCGCCTGGCTCATCTCCACCGGCCAAGCCAGCCCGGCAGCGGTGCTCGCGGTGACCTTCACCAACAAGGCCGCCAAGGAGATGCTGACCCGGATTTCCGCCATGCTGCCGATCAGCACGCGCGGCATGTGGGTCGGCACCTTCCACGGGCTGTGCAACCGGTTCCTGCGCACCCACCATCGCGACGCCGCGTTGCCGCAGTCGTTCCAGATCCTCGACAGCCAGGACCAGCTGGCGGCGATCAAGCGCGTGCTGCGCGGGCTCAACGTCGACGACCAGAAATTCCCGCCGCGCAACGTGCAGTACTTCATCAACGGCGAGAAGGAAGAGGGCCGGCGCGCGGATGCCGTCGAGGTCGTCGACGAGTACAGCAGGCGCATGGTGGAGTTCTACCGTGCCTACGAGGAGCAGTGCCAGCGCGAGGGCGTGGTGGATTTCGCCGAGCTGCTGCTGCGCTCCTATGAGCTCCTCCAGCGCAACCAGCTGCTGCGCGAGCACTACCAGGCGCGCTTCCGCCACATCCTGGTGGACGAATTCCAGGACACCAACGACCTGCAGTACCGCTGGCTCAAGCTGCTGGCCGGGCCGGCCGCCTCGTTGTTCGCCGTAGGCGACGACGACCAGTCGATCTATGCCTTCCGTGGCGCCAATGTCGGCAACATGGCCGCGTTCGAGCGCGAGTACGCGCGCGACAACCTGATCAAGCTCGAGCAGAACTATCGCTCGCATGCGCATATCCTCAATGCCGCCAACCACCTCATCCGCCAGAACACGCGGCGGCTCGGCAAGGACCTCTGGACCGATGCCGGCGAAGGCGAGCCGGTGCGGATCTACGAGTCCTTGACCGACACCGAGGAAGCGCAGTGGCTGCTCGAGGAGATCCGCAGCCTGATCGCCGACGGCAGCAGCCGCTCCGAGATCGCCATCCTCTACCGCTCCAATGCCCAGTCCCGCATCCTCGAGCACGCCCTGTTCTCGGCCGGCGTGCCCTACCGGGTCTACGGCGGGCTGCGGTTCTTCGAGCGCGCGGAGGTCAAGCATGCGCTGGCCTATCTGCGGCTGCTGGAGAATCCCGACGACGACACCGCGTTCCTGCGGGTGGTGAACCTGCCGGCGCGCGGCATCGGCGCACGCACCATGGAGTTGCTGCAGGACCAGGCCCGCGCCCACGGCACCAGCCTTTATCGGGCGGTCGCGATGGTGCAGGGCGGCGCCAGCGGCAAGCTCGCGCAATTCGTCGCCCTCATCTCGCGGATGCGCGCCCAGGCGCAGGGACTGCCGCTGACGGAGGCGATCGACTACGTGCTGGAAGGCAGCGGCCTGATCGCGTTCTACAAGACCGAGCGCGAAGGCCAGGACCGGATCGAGAACCTGCGTGAACTGGTCAATGCCGCCGCCGCGTACCTGGCCGAATACGGCATCGACCGCGACGTGCCGGCCAGCGTCGGCCTCGCCAATGCCGCGCAACCGGGGGTTGCGGACGACGCGCTCGCCGCTTCCGGTCCGGCAGGCGCAGCCGGCCAGGCAGCGG
>JAEZQX010000160.1 GCA_023441105.1 Pseudomonadota bacterium
GAGAGGTCTCGTGGGCTCGGAGATGTCTATAAGAGACTGGACCTGGACGGCGAATCCGCCGGCAGGTCCGGCAGCGTGGCGCGCCCGGCAGCGGACGATGGCGTCGCGGACGCGGGCGAATCGGGAACGACTGCTTTCGCTTGCGCCCGGCTGTCCCCCGGCCAGGCGGCCAGGCAACCTGCGACGATCAAGAGAACGGCGGCTGCCGGAAAGATCTTGCGGATGCGCCCGTTCGCTGCCGCCGGCAAGACAGGACGAGCGAAGCCTAGAATGTGCATATGGAAGAGACTCTCGAATCGAGGATACCACGCGCCCAGTTGCGCAAGCTGATGCTCGACCGCAGGGCGGACATCGGTGGCGAAATCCGCAGCGGCTACGACCTGGCGATTCGCCAGGCGGTCCGGGAACAGGCGCCGGTGCAGGCGGCACGGGTGCTCGCCGTCTACTGGCCGATCCGCGGCGAGCCCGACCTGCGTCCGCTTGCCGCCACCTGGCGCGCCCAGGGCAAGACGCTGGCCCTGCCGGTGATGGGCGGCCCCAACGGCGGCTTGTTCTTCTGCGCCTGGCACGACGACGCCGACCTGGCGATGGGTCCGTTCGGGATCCCGGTGCCGGTGGACCGCACGCCGCTCGAGCCCGACTGCCTGGTGATGCCGTGCGTGGCCTTCACCGTCGCCAGCGGCAAGCCGTGGCGACTCGGCTACGGCGCCGGCTACTACGACAAGACGCTAGCGCACCGGCCGGTGCCGGCGGTCGGCATCGCCTACGACGAGGTTCACAGCGATCAGTTCGAGCCCAGTGCCAGGGACGCGCCGTTGTCGCTGCTGGTGACGCCATCGCGCGTCATCAGCTCCATCGCCTCGCCCTGATTGAAGCGCCGCACCCAGTCGGCGAATTCCTCCGCCGGCATCGCCCGCGCGTAGAGAAAGCCCTGGACGCGGTCGCAGCCGAACTCGCGCAGCAGGTGCACCGCAGCCGGGTTGTCGACGCCTTCGGCAAGGGCGCGCAGGTTGAAGGCGTGGGCCAGGTCGATCAGCGCCTTCACGATCTGCTGGTCGCCGCGATCGTTGACCAGGTTCTGGATGAAGACGCGGTCGATCTTGAGCTCGTGGACCGGGAACTGCCGCAGGTAGGCGAACGACGAGTAGCCGGTGCCGAAGTCGTCGATGGAGAGCTCGCAGCCGATGTTGCGCAGCGCCCGCATGCACTCGATGGTGGCATGCTCGTTGCGGACGATCGAATCCTCGGTCAGCTCGAACAGCAGCCGGCCGGGCGACAGGCCCCAGGTCTCGCACGACTGCGCCACCTGCGAGGCGAAGCCCGGGTCGTTGGCGGTCTTGGCCGACAGGTTTATGCCGATGCTCAGGTCGAGCCCGTCCGCCTGCCAGCCCAGCTGCTGGCGCAGCACCGTGTTGATCACGAACTGGGTCAGCTGGCCGATCATGCCGCGGTCGTCGCAGATCGACGCGATCAGGGTCGGCGTCACCTGCAGCGGATGCTCGCGCGGCCAGCGGATCAGCGCTTCGGCGGCGAAGCACTGGTTGGTGGCGAGGTCGATCTGCGGCTGGAAGTGGACCTCCAGCTCGTTGGCGTAGAGGTTGCGGCGCAGCGCATGCTCGATCTCCACCAGCCGCGCGGCGCTGTCGTCCGCGCCGATATGGCGCACATCCAGCCGGTCCTCGTGCTCGGAGGCGAGCAGGCGGCCGTCCCAGGCGCCTTGCAGCAGGCCGCCCATGCCGACCGCGTCGCTGCGGCTCCAGGCGCCGCCGATCACCGGCTGCAGCTGCGCGGAGGTGGTGCGGCCGTCAGGCAGGTCGATGACCACCGGCGGATAAAGCGTTTCACGGAAGGCGGTGGCGATCGCATGGGCGACGCTTTCGTTGGGCACGTCGGCCAGCAGCACCCAGATCTCGTCGTGCGACGCGACCGCGTAGCGGTCCTCCGGCCGCAGCCGCTTCTCGACGCGGTCCTGCACCGCCGACAGCACCAGGCTCGCGTGCGGATCGCGCGCCAGCGCCTGCAGGTGGTCGGAGCGGTTCAGTCGCACCGCCAGCAGCAGCGGCCGCCCGGCGAACTTGCGCGACAGCAGTTGCTGGCCGAAGGCGAGCAACTCGTTGGGGGTGAGACGGCACTTCGGCGACGATTCCATCAGGCAGCGATCCCGTTTTGCTTGGCGATTTCGTCAAGGTAGTAGTCGCGCAGCTTGAAGCCGTACGCGCCGGCTGGAAGTCCGCGGGTGATCCGCAGCGGCTTGTCGCCCTTGGCCTTGCCTTCCTTGAAAAGGTCCCGCTCCACCGGCTGCGCCAGCGGCGACTTGTCCGGGTTGCTGAGGATGAGCACTTTCGGCTCCAGGCGGCGGACCCGGTTGTGGGCCACCACCACGCCGACCTCGCCGCTGGTCAACTCGATCATGCTGCCGACGGGAAACACGCCGATCGCCTGCACGAACTGCTCGACCATCGGCTCGTGAAACGAGGTGCCGCTCCATTCGTAGAGGTTCATCAGCGCATCCTGCGGCGCCGAGGCGTTGGCGTAGGCGCGCGGCGTGATGAGGGCGGCGAAGGAATCGGCGATGGCGGCCATCTTGCCGTAGATGCCGATCTCGCTGCCTTTCAGGCCCTTGGGATAGCCTGAGCCGTCGATCCGCTCGTGGTGCTGGGCGATGCCCATCGTCACCGAGGCGGGCAGCTTGGGCCCGTCGGCCAGCACCTGCATCGCCAGGTCGACGTGCTCCTTCACGAGCGCGAACTCGGCCGGCGTGAGCATCCCAGGTTTCTCGAGGATCGCCCGCGGCACCCGGGTCTTGCCGATGTCCGCGAGCATGCCGATCTGGCCGAGGTAGGCGAGCTCCTGCTTCGGGAAGCCGAGATGGCGTCCCAGCGCCACCAGGTAGAGCGCGACCTTGACGCCGTGGTTGTAGGTGGTGATGTCCTCTTCGCGCAGGCGCGCGATCCACATCAGCGCATCCGGGTTGTCGAGCATGCTCTCGACCATGCCGTCGACCGCGCCGGCGATCGCCTCCAGCTGCGGCGCCTTGCCGCTGCGGATGTCGACCATCACTTCCGCGAGCGTCGCTTCTCCCTGGGTGAAGGCCTGGCGGGCACGCGGCAGCTCCTCGAGCATGGCGCGCCGCTGCTCGTGGATTGTCCGGACGACGCCGGCCGGCAGCAGGTCCGCCGGCACGGTCGGTGCGGAGGTGCCGGAAGAGATCGTCCGCTCCTTGCCGAAGAGGTCGAGCATCGGCCCCAACAGGCGATCGAGGAAGGAAGGCTCGTCTATCCGCCGGGCATCGGCCGTCTGGCGCACGAAGTTGCGAAACCGCTGGCGTGTGAGCTGGCTGATCTTGACGTCGGCGCGCGGCTTGTAGCGGCGCTGCGCGTCGTTGCCGGGCGTGGCGGCGCGGGCGACGATCGGCTCGGCCACGCCGGCGGGGCAAGTGGCCGGACTGCTCTCGGACCGCGGCTTGCGCCGCTCGCTTGCTTCGGCCGGAGCGGGATCACGGGTGCGCTTTCCCGCCTTGGCGCTCATCGCCAGCGGGCGTTCCGGCATCGGCAGGGTGGCCGGCTCCAGTGACGGCGAGCGGATTTCCACCCGCCGGATCAGGTCCGCCACCGCCGGTGACGACATTTCCAGGTCGACATAGACGTAGTCGCAGTACTTGACCAGCGTGTCGAGCTCGACCTTGCTGTCGACCAGGAAGCCTTGCAGGAGGAACGGCGTGTCCAGCCACGGCCGGTCGAGCTCGACCACGAACATTCCCAGGCGCAGGTCCTCGACCGCCACCTGGTAGCGACGATTGGCAGTCATCGACGGGCCAGGACGGGTTGTCTGATCGAGAACGGACTGCAACGGGTGCCTCCTGATGCCGCACGGGCGTCGTGCCGGCGCAAGCGATGGATGGTCGCCAACCCGGTCGAAGAGACGCGTCACGCTCATCCGACGCCGGGAGTGGCCGTACCAAACCATAGTAGCGAGCGCACCAGAGCGGGCCAAGACGGGAAGCGACCGCCGGACGGGTGGTGAGCGGCAGAGCCGACGGGCGGACGAAGAAGGGGGTCTCGCGGTGGTTGGTGGGCGGGCGGTGGCGGGCCAGGGGCAAGGCGGGGGGCGGTGCGCAGGCAATGGTCGTGTCGCGGCATGAAGCCGCCGGGCACGGGCGCCGGCGGCGACGCGCCGTCGCCGGGGATCAGCTCGCGATCGACGAGGTCGACCGGCGTTCGATGATGCGAAACCCGACGTCGACGATCGGCTCGGCGACCGGATTGCCCTGGCACCGATCCACGATGAGTCGGGCCGCGGTTCTTCCTATCGCCGCGCCGTCGACATGCACCGTGGTGAGCGATGGATAGGTATGCGCAGCGAAGTCGGCATTGCCGAAGCCGCAGACCGCCAGGTCCTGCGGCACCTTCATGCCACGAGCCTGGGCTTCCGCCAGGACCCCCTGGGCGAGCGAATCCGAACTGCAATAGACCGCCTGGAGCGCCGGCTCCTTGTCGAGCAATTCCGTCAGCGCCTGGCGGCCGAGTTCGAGGCTGCTGGGCGCCGAGACGACGGCCGTCGGAACGTCATGGCCGACGGCCTGCTCGAATCCGGCCCGTCGCAAGGCACCCCGATGATCGTCGCCGCTGGCGATCCCGATTCGCTGCCAGCCTTTCTGGAGGAAATAGCGTGCGATGGCGCTCCCGACCGCGCTGTGCGAGAAGCCCACGAGCATGTCCACCGGATGGTCGCTGAGGTCCCAGGTCTCGACCACCGGTATGCCCAGCTGGCGCAGGCGAAGCCGGGCAGTCCTGGACTGGATGAGGCCGGTGACGACGATGCCGTCGGCCCGACGACTGATCATGGCGTTCAGGAGGGCCTCCTCGCGCGAATGATCGTAGCCGGTCTGGCCCAGGATCAGCTGGTAGCCTGCCGCCGCCAGTGATTCCGTCAGCGCCTGGACGGTGGGCAGGAACTGGGCGACCGAAATCGCCGGCACGAGACTCGCCACCATCAGGCTGCGCCTGCTCTTCAGGCTTCCGGCGAGCAGGTTCGGAATGTAGCCGGTGGCCTCGACCGCGGCGTGCACCCGGGCGATCGTCTTGTCCGCCACCAGGCCCGGATTGCTCAGGGCGCGCGAGGCGGTGATCAGCGACACACCGGCTTCGCGAGCGACATCGTGCAACGTGGCAACCTTGAAGGGCAGGGGCGCATCCATGAAAAGGAACCCTATAACGACAACGATATCATCAGAAAAAATTGATGTTGCAGCAGGAGACGGTGGGATAGACTGCGCTCCACCCTCGAATGACAACGTTACCATTTTTTGGAGACACAGCTTGGAGAAGATCAGTCTCGGCCGCAGGCAACTCATCCACGGTGCCTTCGTGGCGACCGTGGCCGCTGCCATCGCTGCTCCAATTGCAGCCGGCGCCGCGGAACCCGGCGCGGAATACTTCGCCGGCAAGACCATCAAGATCATCGTGCCCAATCCGGCCGGCGGAACATCGGACATCCTCGCCCGGATGCTGGCGCCGAAGATCGGCGAGGCGCTGGCCTCGACGGTCATCATCGAGAACAAGCCGGGTGCGACCGGCAATCTCGGCTCGGACGTAGTCGCGAAGTCGCCTCCCGACGGCTTCACGCTCCTGCTGACCGACATCGGGTCGCTGGCGATCGCGCCGAGCGTCTTTCCGAAGCTGCCGTTCGACCCGGCCAAGGACTTCGCGCCGGTGATCATGGTGGCCTACTCGCCGCACCTGCTGGCGGCGCATCCCTCCGTGGCGGCCAACGATGCGAAGGAGCTGGTTGCGCTGGCCAAGTCGAAGCCTGACTCGATCAATTTCGCCATCTCGGGCCTGGGCGGCGCGAATCATCTTGCCGGCATCGAGTTCGCGTTGCGCACCGGCATCGTCTGGAGCTACATCCCCTACAAGGGAGGGGCCCAGGCGATCGCCGACGTGATGGCGGGGCAGGCCGATGTGCTTTTCAACGGCATGGTGGCCACCTATCCGGCGGTCAAGAACGGCAAGCTCAAGGCGCTGGCGATCTCGAGCGCCCAGCGCTTCGCCGGCGCGCCCGAGATCCCGACGGTCGCGGAATCCGCAGGCCTGCCGGGCTTCGAGACCGGATCCTTCCAGGGCATCGTGGCACCCGCGGGTACGCCGGCCAACGCCGTCACCACCCTGCATGGCGCCATCACCAAGATTCTCGCCGAGCCCGAAACCCAGGAGCGTCTGGCGAAGCTCGGCGCCGAATCACGGCCCGGGTCGCCGGCCGATTTCGGGAACTTCATCCGCAGCGAAAAGGACCGTTTCGCGAAGGTGGTGAAGGAATCGGGCGCCAAGTTCGAGTAACCACGGGATCCGTACCATGCCTTCCCTGACCAGCGCCCCGGGCGACGCCATCTCCTGGGTGCGCGTCCTGTCCGTCTACCTGCCGCTCGCCAATCCGATCAGCGACGCCAAGGTACTCACCGGCCGGCAGAAGCCGATGACCGAGATCGCGATGCTGTTCGTCGAGATCGAGTCGAAGGACGGCCATCGCGGTCTGGGCTTCAGCTACTCCAAACGCGCCGGTGGGCCGGGGCAGTTTGCCCATGCGAAGGAAGTTGCGCCGGCGTTGATCGGCGAGGACCCGAGCGACATCTCGCGGCTCTGGACCAAGCTTTGCTGGGCGGGGGCGTCCGTTGGCCGCAGCGGCATGGCCGTCCAGGCGATCGGCGCCTTCGACGTCGCGTTGTACGACCTGAAGGCGCGCCGGGCCGGGCTGCCGCTTTCCAAGCTGCTCGGCGCGCAGCGTGATTCCGTGCGCTGCTACAACACCTCCGGCGGGTTCCTCCACACGCCCCTCGATCAGTTGCTGGTCAATGCGGTGGCGTCGCGGGAGCGGGGCATCGGTGGCATCAAGCTCAAGGTCGGCCAACCGGACCGGGCGCTCGATGTCAGGCGGGTGGAGGCGGTGCGCAAGCACCTGGGCGACGAGGCGCCGATCATGATCGACGCGAACCAGCAATGGGATCGCCCCACCGCCCGGCGGATGTGCCGCATCTTCGAGTCGCTCGACCTGATCTGGATCGAGGAGCCGCTCGACGCCTACGATTTCGAGGGCCACGCCGCCTTGGCCGCCGGCTTCGACACGCCGATCGCAACCGGCGAGATGCTGACCAGTGCCGCCGAGCACGGCGAACTCATCCGTCATCGCGCGGCCGACTACCTCATGCCGGATGGGCCGCGCGTCGGCGGCATCACGCCGTTCCTGAAGATCGCCGCGCAGGCCGAGCAGGCCGGACTGAGCCTCGCCCCGCACTTCGCCATGGAGCTGCACGTGCATCTCGCCGCGATCTATGCCACCGAGCCGTGGGTGGAGCATTTCGACTGGCTCGAGCCGCTCTTCAACGAGCGGCTGGAGATCAGCGAGGGCCGGATGCTGGTGCCGACCAGGCCGGGCCTGGGACTGAGCCTGAGCGACCAGTGCAAGGCCTGGACGCGGGAACAGGTCGAGGTCGGCCGGCGCGCCTGAGGCGACGCGCGCGCCGCCTGTCTGCCCGCGACGCAGGTCCCTGAAAACGAATTCGTCCACCGAGGAAGCAACTCGCCAAGACGGGCTCGACGCAACCCAGGCCCGGCAGGCCTGGCCCGTGCCGATCCACCGTCCTTCATCCACCTGTCCTGGAAGACCCTGCCAATGAACCCGCAAGAACTCAAGACCATCATGGGCTCCGGCCTGCTTTCGTTTCCGCTGACGGACTTCGACAGCAACGGCGACTTCAACAAGAAGGGATATGAGAAGCGCCTCGAGTGGCTGGCCCCCTACGGTGCGAGTGCCTTGTTCGCCGCCGGCGGCACGGGCGAGTTCTTTTCGCTGACCGGCGACGAGTACCCCGGGATCATCAGGACTGCCGTCGATACCTGCCGCGGCGTGGTGCCGATCATTGCCGGCGCCGGTGGCCCGACGCGGTTCGCGATCCAGTGTGCGCAGGCGGCCGAGAAGGCCGGCGCGCACGGCGTCCTGCTGCTGCCGCATTACCTGACCGAAGCCGGGCAGGAAGGCCTGGCCGCCCACGTCGAAGCGGTCTGCAAGAGCGTGAAATTCGGCGTGATCGTCTACAACCGCGCGACCAGCCGCCTGAAGCCCGACACGCTCGCCGGCCTCGCGGAACGCAACCCGAACCTGGTCGGCTTCAAGGACGGGGTCGGCGACATCGAGGCCATGGTGGCGATCTACCAGCGCATGGGCGATCGACTTGCCTACCTGGGCGGGCTGCCGACCGCCGAGGTCTACGCCGCCGCCTACAAGGCGATGGGCACGCCGGTTTATTCCTCGGCGGTCTTCAACTTCATCCCCCGGACTGCGATGGACTTCTATCGTGCAGTCGCAGCCGACGACCTGAAGACACAGCACCGACTGCTGCAGGAATTCTTCATGCCGTATCTCGACCTGCGCAACCGGGTGCCGGGGTATGCCGTCAGCATCGTGAAGGCCGGCGCCAGGATCGTCGGCCACGATGCCGGTCCGGTGCGCCCGCCCCTGTCCGACCTCACGGCGGCCGAGGTCGAGCAACTCGGTCGGTTGATCGCCAAGCTCGGTCCCCAGTAGGCGCAGGCTCTCCTTCGCCTGCAGGCACTCCTTCCCTGATGCATTCCTGAACCCCTTGAAGGCACTCCAATGATCAAGAAGCTGCTGATTGCCCTTCCGCTCTGCCTTGCCGCCGTCGCTGCCACCCAGGCGCAATCCTGGCCGACCAAGCCGGTGACCTTGCTGGTTCCGTTCCCGCCCGGCGGCTCGACGGACATGATCGCGCGCTCGCTCGGACCGCAACTCCAGAAGCAGCTGGGGGGCACGTTCATCGTCGACAACAAGGCGGGTGCCGGTGGCACGGTAGGCGCCGGGATCGCGAAGCGCGCCGCGCCCGACGGCTATACGATCTTCGTCTCGTCGCTCGGACCGTTCGTGATCGGGCCGCACCTCAACAAGAACCTCGCCTACGATCCCCTCAAGGATTTTGACTACATCACGGTCGCCGTGCAGGCCCCCAACGTGCTTGCGGTGCCCGCCAGCTCGCCGCACAAGTCGCTGGCGGACGTGCTCGCCTTCCTCAAGGCCAACCCCGGCAAGATGACCTTTGCGTCGGCAGGCAACGGCACGAGCGACCACCTCACCGCCGAGCTCTTCTGGCAGGAGACGGGCACCAGCGGACTGCACATTCCCTACAAGGGCGGCGCGCCGGCGATGACGGATCTGCTGGGCGGGCAGGTCGAGGCTACGTTCATGAACATCAATACCGGGCTTCCCCAGATCCGGGAGGGCAAGCTGCGGGCGCTCGCGATCACCAGTACCAAGCGGTCGCCCCTGTTGCCTGATGTGCCGACCATGGAAGAGTCGGGCTTCAAGGGCGTCACCGTCTACTCGTGGCAGGCGTTCGCCGCGCCCAAGGGGCTGCCAGCCGCCATCAAGGCAAAGCTGCACGACGCGCTGGTCGCCGGGCTGAACGATCCGCAGGTCAAGTCCCGGTTGCTCGACCTCGGCTTCGAGATCGTCGGCAATTCGCCCGAGCAGTTCACGGAATTCCAGGCCACCGAGTTTGCCCGCTGGAAGAAGGTGATCGAGGTCGGAAAGGTCAAGGCCGACTGAATAGGAGCAGCTCCGATGTCCACCTCCTCGACGCCTCTGATCGACACACTGACGGTGATCCCGGTCGCCGGCCGGGACAGCATGCTGCTGAACCTGAGCGGCGCCCATGGCCCGTTCTTCACGCGCAACCTGCTGGTCCTCACCGACAGTGCCGGGCGCACCGGGGTAGGGGAGGTGCCCGGCGGCGAGAAGATCCGCCGGACGCTGGAGGACACCCGCGAGTTGGTCGTGGGCCAACCCCTGGGGGCCCATCAGCGGCTGCTGCAGGAGATGCAGCGCCGCTTCGCTGATCGCGACACGGGCGGGCGCGGTTTGCAGACCTTCGATCTGCGGACCACGATCCACGCGGTGACGGCGATCGAATCGGCCTTGCTGGACCTGATGGGCCAGCATCTCGGCGTGCCGGTCGCCGCCCTGCTCGGAGAGGGACAGCAACGGGACCGCGTCGAGATGCTCGGCTACCTCTTCTTCGTGGGCGACAAGTCCAGGACCGGCTTGCCCTATGCCGAAGATCCTTCAGCCGGTGACGCGTGGTTTCGCCTGCGGCGCGAGGAAGCCATGACGCCTCAGGCTGTGGTGCGCCTGGCCGAGGCAGCGCGCGATCGCTACGGCTTCAACGACTTCAAGCTCAAGGGCGGGGTTCTTCGCGCAGAGGAGGAGATCGAGGCCATCGAGGCGCTGCACGAGCGTTTCCCGCATGCACGGGTGACGCTCGACCCGAATGGCGGATGGCTGCTCAAGGATGCGGTCCGCCTGATGCGGGACATGCGCGGGGTGATTGCCTATGCCGAGGACCCCTGCGGCGCGGAGGACGGTTACTCCGGCCGCGAGGTGATGGCGGAGTTCCGCCGCGCCACCGGCTTGCCGACCGCCACCAACATGATCGCCACCGACTGGCGGCAACTCGCGCATGCGTTGGCGCTGCAAAGCGTCGACATCCCCCTGGCCGACCCGCATTTCTGGACGATGGCCGGCTCGGTGCGCGTGGCCCAGACCTGCCGCGATTGGGGGCTGACCTGGGGCTCGCATTCGAATAATCACTTCGATGTGTCGCTGGCAATGTTCACGCATGTCGGCGCCGCGGCGCCGGGGCGGGTGACGGCGATCGACACGCACTGGATCTGGCAGGACGGCCAGCGACTGACCAGGGAGCCGCTGCAGATCGTGGGCGGCCATGTCGAGGTGCCGGACAAGCCCGGCCTCGGGGTGGCGCTCGACATGACCGAGGTCGACAAGGCGCATCAGCTTTACCTTCAGCACGGATTGGGAGCGCGCGACGACGCCGCGGCGATGCAGTACCTGATCCCCGGCTGGAGCTTCAACCCCAAGCGCCCCGCGCTCGACCGATGAAGACACCGGTGATCATCTCCATGCACGAGCGCGACAACGTGGCGATCGTCGGCAACGACGGCGGCCTGGCCGCCGGGACCGTCCTTCCCGAAGGCCTGGTGCTGCGCGACCACGTGCCGCAGGGCCACAAGGTGGCGCTGCAGGACTTCGCCGAGGGGGCGGCCGTGCTCCGCTACGGCGTGCCCATCGGCTATGCGCTCAAGCCCATTGCCGCCGGCAGCTGGGTGCATGAGCGCCTGCTGAAGATGCCCAGCGCGCGCGAGCTGGACGACAGCCTGCCGCTGGCCACCGTCAAGCCGGAACCCCTTCCGGCCCTCGAGGGCTACACGTTCGAGGGCTACCGCAACGCCGACGGCTCGGTCGGCACGCGCAACATCCTGGCGATCACCACCACCGTGCAGTGCGTGGCCGGGGTCGTCGACTTCGCGGTCAGGCGGATCAAGGAAGAGTTGCTGCCGCGGTTTCCCAACGTCGACGACGTCGTCGGGCTGGAACACGGCTATGGCTGTGGCGTGGCCATCGATGCGCCCGGCGCCGAGGTCCCCATCCGCACGCTGCGCAATATCTCCCTCAACCCCAACTTCGGCGGCGAGGTGATGGTGGTCAGCCTGGGCTGCGAGAAGCTCCAGCCCGAGCGCCTGTTGCCGCCTGGCACGATCGCGCTGGTCGACGAGCGCAGCGTGGCAGACGTCGGCATGACGGCGGAGGCCGGGCTCGACGTGGTGTGCCTGCAGTCGGAGCACCACGTCGGGTTCATGTCGATGATCGAATCGATCATGGATGGCGCGCTGCTTCACCTCGAGCGGCTCGACACCCGGCGGCGCGAGACGGTGCCGGCCGCGGAGCTGGTCGTCGGCGTGCAGTGTGGTGGCAGCGATGCCTTCTCGGGCGTGACCGCCAACCCCGCCGTCGGGTTCTGCAGCGACCTGCTGGTGCGCGCCGGCGCCACCGTCATGTTCTCGGAAGTCACCGAAGTGAGGGACGGTATCGACCAGCTCACCGCCCGGGCGACGACACCCGAGGTGGCGCAGGCGATGGTCCGCGAGATGGCCTGGTACGACGCCTACCTCGACAAGGGCAAGGTCGACCGCAGCGCCAACACGACGCCCGGCAACAAGAAGGGCGGACTGTCCAACATCGTCGAGAAGGCGATGGGTTCGATCGTCAAGTCGGGCAGCGCGCCGATCTCCGGCGTGCTGTCACCCGGCGAAAAGCTCCGGCAGAAGGGTCTGGTCTATGCAGCCACGCCGGCCAGCGACTTCATCTGCGGCACCTTGCAATTGGCCGCGGGCATGAACCTGCACGTCTTCACCACCGGCCGCGGCACGCCGTACGGGCTCGCCCAGGTGCCGGTCATCAAGGTGGCCACGCGCAGCGACCTGGCGCGACGCTGGCACGACCTGATGGACGTCGATGCCGGCCGTATCGCAGGCGGCACGGCGACGATCGAGGAAGTCGGCTGGGAGCTGTTCCACCTGATGCTCGACGTGGCCAGCGGCCGCAAGAAGACCTGGGCCGAGCACTGGAAGCTGCACAACGCGCTGGTGCTGTTCAATCCGGCGCCGGTGACCTGAGGCCCGCCGCGCGGGTCACTGCCCGCTGGCGGCGCGGCGCGGGCAGGACGCGCCGTCTTCAGGGTTTGACCTGCTTCAGGATCCGCGCGGTTTCTTCCAGGTCCTTGGCCATCGTCTTGCGATATTCATCGCCGGGCTGCCACGCCACCTCGATCGAGCGTTTCGCCATGGCGTCGCGGAACTCGTCGCTCTGGATCACCTTGCCGAGCGCGGCAGTCAGCCGTCTCGCGATGTCGTCCGGGAGGTCCTTGGGCGCCGCGACTCCGTGCTCGACCGAATAGGTCCAGTCCGAGCCGATGGACTCCTTCAACGTCGGCGTATCGGGAAACCCCTTGAGTCGCTCCGCCGACATGACGGCTAGCGGCTGGAGCTTCCCGGCGGCGATCAGCGAAGTCGCCTCGGCCATCGAGGCAGTCGAGAACGTCGAGTTACCCGAGGCCACGTCGAGGTGGCCCGCAGTGCCTCCCTGGGTGGGCACCCAGACGACCTTGTCGACCGGCACGCCCAGGTCCAGCATCAGGCCCAGGAAGGCGATGTGCCAGTTGACGCCGTGAGCGGCGCCGGTTGCCTGGAATTGCCGCGGCTTCGACGTGCTGAGCGCATCGGCAAGATCCTTGATGGTCTTGTAGGGCGATCCCGCAATCACGTTGACGCCGGCCGCGATTCGAGTCGCCCGGCCCAACGGACGCAGGTCCAAGTGGGTCAGCTCGGCCAGCCCCTGCGGCTTGTACAGGCTGATGTCGTTTGTCATCACGCCGATCGTGTAGCCATCCGGCTTCGCGTTGGCGATGGCGGTATGGCCGGGAATGCCGGAGCCGCCGGCGCGGTTGACCACATTGATCGGAACGCCCAGTTCCTTTTCAAGCAGACCGCCCCAGGTCCGCGCGCCGATATCGGTGCCGCCACCTGGCGGGTAGGGCACGATCACCGTGATGGGTCGGTTGGGATAATCCTGGGCCGTGGCCGGCGCCACCGCAGCCAGCGCGCAGACGCCCACACCCACACTCAATAACAGGCCCACCAACCTCTTGCGAATCATCGACACGGCTTGTCTCCCCACTTTATTTTTCGGCCGGCGTCGGGGCTCGAAGCACCGCACTTGGACCACCGGCCGGCCGGACCACCGAAGTGGTCTACGTTGGACTGTACACGATGCTTGCATCCGTTTGCGACACGAACATCTGGATTGACTGCATCGACACTGGCAGTCGTTGGAATGAATGGTCGGTCGATCTCCTTCAGCGCTGCAGCGAGCAGGCGCCCCTGCATGCCAACCTGTTCCTGACCCGCTTCAGCGTCGCAGGCCCTTCCAGATCGCGCTGCTCGGTCCCGCCTGGTTGAGCGTGTAGAAGTGGATCCCCGGCACCTTCGCATCCACCAGCGTCTGGCACAGCGACGTCACCACCTCGTGGCCGAAGGCGCGCAGCGAATCGACGTCGTCGTGGAAGCCGGCCAGGCGCAGGCGGATCCAGCGCGGGATCTCCGCCCCGCAGTTGTCGGAGAAGCGGGCCAGCTGGGTGAAGTTGGTGATCGGCATGATGCCGGGCACGATCGGGATGGTGACGTTGCGCGCCCGTGCCCGTTCGCAGAAATCGAAGTAGGCCGCGGCGTTGTAGAAGTACTGGGTGATCGCGCTGTCGGCGCCGGCTTCGACCTTGCGGATGAAATTGTCGAGATCCTGCTCCGGCGAGGTCGCCTGCGGATGCATTTCCGGATAGGCCGCCACCTCGATGTGGAACCAGTCGCCGCTGTGCTTGCGGATGAAGGCGACCAGGTCGGAGGCATAGCGGAACTCGCCGCGATCGACCATGCCGGAGGGCAGGTCGCCGCGCAGCGCCACCAGGCGCCGCACGCCCTTCTCGCGATAGTGGTCCAGCAGCTCGGCGATGCTGGTGCGGGTGGCGCCGATGCACGAAAGGTGCGGCGCCACCTGCAGGCCTTCGGCGGCGATCTCGCCGATGATGCCGACCGTCTTCTCCTGGGTGCTGCCGCCGGCGCCGTACGTGACGCTGAAGAACTCAGGCTCGAGCTCGTTGAGCAGCCGGCGCGCCTGCCGCAGCTTGGCGACACCCTCCGGCGTATTGGGCGGAAAGAATTCGAAGCTGAGATGGGTGCCGCTGCTGCTGTCTGTCATGTCGCTCATGGTGTTCGGATGGAATCGGCCGGTGCGCGCCTTCAGGCAGCCGACGACCGGCTAATGTGCAACGGCTCGCGGACGGCCGCGAGGAAATACTCCTGGTTCCCGTCGGTGCCGGGCAGGGTACAGGCGAACCAGCGGCTGGGCTCCCAGCCGGCCGCTTGCGCTGCCGCCCAGGCGCGTTCGCGCAGGCCGCCGATGTCGGCGCCGGCCCGCACGATGCCCTTGGAATTGCGGGCGTCGGGACCGAGCTCGAACTGCGGCTTGATCAGCGCGAGCAGCGCGGTTCCGCCATCGGCGAGCGTGGCCAGGTGGCCCAGCAGGCCGACCGTCGAGATGAACGACAGGTCCACCACGACCAGGTCGAAGCGCGGTTCGATGGCCCGCTGCGCCAGCCAGTCGCGGCTCAGGTCGCGCACGTGCGTCTTCTCGAAGCAGGTGACGCGGTCATCGGCGGCCAGCCGCGGGTCGAGCTGGCCGTGGCCGACCTCGATGCCGACCACTGCCGCGGCGCCGTGCTGCAGCAGGCAGTCGCTGAAGCCGCCGGTGGATTGGCCGACATCGAGTGCCCTGATGCCACCGCAGTCGATGCCGCCTTCGGCCAGCGCCTGAGCCAGCTTGGCGCCGCCGCGCGACACGAAGCGCGATTCGGGCGAATCCCTGACCCGCAACTCCTGCTCCGGGAACACCGGCTGCGAGGCGCGGGTGACGCGCGCCACCTGGCGGCCGACGACCAGGTCGACGGCGCCGGACTCGATCAAGCGCTGCGCCAGGGCGCGCGAACGCGCCATGCCGCGGTCGACCAGCGCGACGTCGGCACGGATCGAAGCGAGCCTGGCCATGATCTCCTCGGGCAGTCGCGCGGCTGCGCCCGATCGGGCCCGCCGGTCCCGCCGCCCCGAAGGGCCACGGGAGCCGGTGAGGCCGATCAGTAGCGGTAGGTGTCCGGCTTGTACGGGCCGGCCACCGGCACGCCGATGTAGCTGGCCTGCTCCGGCGTCAGCTCGGTGAGCATCGCGCCGAGCTTGGCCAGTTGCAGCCGGGCCACCTTCTCGTCCAGGTGCTTCGGCAGCACGTAGACCTTGCCGACCTCGTACTGGTCCTTGCGGGTCCAGAGCTCGATCTGCGCGATCGTCTGGTTGGCGAAGGACGAGCTCATCACGTAGGACGGATGGCCGGTGCCGCAGCCGAGGTTCACCAGGCGACCTTCGGCCAGCAGGATGATCCGCTTGCCGTCGGGGAACACGATGTGGTCCACCTGCGGCTTGATGTTCTCCCAGGTGTACTGGGACAGGGACGCGACGTCGATCTCGTTGTCGAAGTGGCCGATGTTGCAGACGATGGCCTGGTCCTTCATCCTCGCCATGTGCTCGTGGCGGATGACGTCCTTGTTGCCGGTGGTGGTCACGAAGATATCCGCCTTGTCCGCGGCGTATTCCATGGTGACGACGCGATAGCCTTCCATCGCCGCCTGCAGCGCGCAGATCGGGTCGATCTCGGTGATCCACACCTGCGCGGACAGCGCCCGCAGCGCCTGGGCCGAGCCCTTGCCCACGTCGCCGTAGCCGGCGACCACCGCCACCTTGCCGGCGATCATCACGTCGGTCGCGCGCTTGATGCCGTCGACCAGCGACTCGCGGCAGCCGTAGAGGTTGTCGAACTTGCTCTTGGTGACCGAGTCGTTGACGTTGATGGCGCGCATCTTCAGCTCGCCCTTCAGCGACATCTGCTGCAGGCGATGCACGCCGGTGGTGGTTTCCTCGGTGACGCCGACGATGGCATCGAGCTGCTTCTGGTACCAGCCCGGATCCTTCGCCAGCTTGGCCTTGATGGCGGCGAAGAGGAACTTCTCCTCCTCGCTCGTCGGCTTGGCGATCAGGCTCGCGTCCTTGGCGGCCCGCGCGCCGAGGTGCAGCAGCAGCGTGGCGTCGCCGCCGTCATCCAGGATCATGTTCGACGGCTTGCCATCCGGCCATTCGAAGATGTTGTGGGTGTAGTTCCAGTAGTCCTCCAGCGTCTCGCCCTTGACAGCGAAGACCGGCACGCCGGCGGCGGCAATGGCGGCCGCGGCATGGTCCTGCGTGGAGAAGATGTTGCACGACGCCCAGCGCACCTGTGCGCCGAGGGCGACCAGCGTCTCGATCAGCACGGCGGTCTGGATGGTCATGTGCAGCGAGCCGGTGATGCGCGCGCCTTTCAGCGGCTGGCTGGCGGCGAATTCCTTGCGAATCGCCATCAGGCCGGGCATCTCGGTCTCGGCGATGCGGATTTCCTTGCGGCCCCAGTCGGCGAGCTTGATGTCGGCGATGCGGTAGTCGTTGCCGCCGGTCAGCGTTTCGTTCTTGGCGGGAGCATTCATGAGCTTGGCACTCCAGGTCTTGATGGATATTGATCAGGGCGGTTGCAGCGGTTCACGGTGCTGCGATCGGCATTCGGAAGCTGGGAGAAGAAATCTCGGACGAAAAAAAAGACGCTTGCAACCGTTGAGGGAAGCAAGCGTCGTTGAATCTCGGCTTGTCGAGCCTGGCTGCCCCGGGGACCGGGACAGTCGCAACGCTTCTCGACAGGCTGGGTATTGTAAAGCGGGCCGACGTGAAAGGGTAGGGGTGCCTTACAGGCCGGCGGCGGCCTTCAGCGTCTGTGCCCGGTCCGTCTTCTCCCAGGTGAACTCGGGCTCTTCGCGGCCGAAGTGGCCGTAGGCGGCCGACTTGCCGTAGATGGGGCGCAGCAGGTCCAGCATCTGGACGATGCCTTTCGGGCGCAGGTCGAAATGCGCGCCCACCAGCTCCGACAGGGCCTCGTCCGAAATCTTGCCGGTGCCCTGGGTGGTCACGAAAACCGACGTCGGGCGGGCGACGCCGATGGCGTAGCTCACCTGGACCAGGCACTTGCTCGCCAGGCCGGCGGCGACGATGTTCTTCGCCACGTAGCGCGCGGCATAGGCAGCCGACCGGTCGACCTTGGACGGATCCTTGCCGGAGAAGGCGCCGCCGCCGTGGGGCGCGGCACCGCCGTAGGTGTCGACGATGATCTTGCGGCCGGTCAGGCCGCAGTCGCCCTGCGGGCCACCGACCACGAAGCGGCCGGTGGGGTTGATCAGGTACTTGATCTCGCCCTTGATGAGCTCCTTGGGCAGGACCGGCTTGATCACCTCCTCGATCACCGCTTCCCTCAGCTTGCCCTGCTCGATGTCGGGCGAATGCTGCGTGGACAGCACGACGGTGTCGATGGAGTGCGGCTTGCCGTCGACGTAGCGCAGCGTGATCTGCGACTTGGCGTCCGGGCGCAGCCAGCCCAGCCGGCCGTCACGGCGCAGCTGTGCCTGGCGCTCCACCAGCCGGTGGGCGTAGTAGATGGCGGCCGGCATCAGCACTGGCGTCTCGTCACAGGCATAGCCGAACATCAGGCCCTGGTCGCCGGCGCCCTGGTCGAGGTTGTTGTCCTCGGCCTTGTCCACGCCCTGGGCAATGTCGGGGCTCTGGCGGTCGTAGCAGACCTGGACCGAGCAGCCCTTGTAGTCGATGCCGTATTCGGTGTTGTCGTAGCCGATGCGCTTGATGGTGTCGCGCACGATCTGGATGTAGTCGACGTTGGCGGTGGAGGTGATCTCACCGGCCAGCAGCACCAGGCCGGTGGTGCACAGCGTTTCCGCGGCAACGCGCGACTTGGGATCCTGCGCCAGCAGGGCGTCCAGGATGGCGTCCGAAACCTGGTCGGCAACCTTGTCGGGGTGACCTTCCGAAACAGATTCGGAGGTGAATAGATAATCGCTCATAGCTTCTCCATGAAGTTGACAGGCCGTTGGGCACAGGCTGGTGCGATATGGCACATCGGCACATACGGCACGTCAGCCGGCGTTGCCAGCTTCGGAGAAGCCGCGACGCTTTAGCGGATCGAACCAGGCGTGGCGCCTCAACTGCCGGCCCACTCCCCGTACTTCTGCCACTCCGCAAGTTGTCCCATTAACTCAGTGGCGTTGCAATTATAACTAAGGCCGGAACCCCGCTCGGCGGAAGTAGGTCACGTAACGCAAAATGCACGGATGTTGGTGTGGCTGCTTCGCTCCTTGGCGCAGGTTCCGCTGTGGCTCCTTCACGCGGTAGGGGCGGCAGGCGGATGGACCGCCTATGTCCTCAGCAGTGGCTTTCGCCGTAAAACGGTGGACAATCTGCGCACCGCTGGCCTCTACAGCCGTCATCTCGCATGGGCGAGCGCGGCGGCGGCCGGCAAGGCAGCCTTGGAAACGTGTTACATTTGGTTTCGATCAAACAACGTCTTGTTGCGAAAAAGCCGTTTCGAGGATCTCGAGCGTCTCGCAAAAGCAACAGAAGAAGCTCGTGCTGGCGGCAATCGCCAGGGCATCATCATCCTGACGCCGCACATCGGCAGCTTCGAGCTCAGCGCCCGCCTCTATGCGGCCACCGCACCGATCACCGTGCTCTACAAGGCGCCCCGCCGCGAGGACCTGCACCGGCTCCTCAAGCTCGCGCGTACCCATCCCAACATGACGCCGGTGCCGGCGGATACCGGCGGGGTCAGGGCGTTGCTGCGTGCGCTCAAGCGCGGCGAGGCGATCGGCATCTTGCCCGACCAGGTGCCATCGGCGGGCGACGGCGTCTGGGTGCCGTTCTTCGGTCGGCCAGCCTTCACCATGACCTTGCCGGCACGGTTCGCCGAGAAGACCGGGGCGCCGGTCTATGTCGTGGCCACCTGGCGGCGGCCCTTCGGGCGCGGCTGGGATCTCGAGCTTTGGGGGCCGGAGTCGGTCGCGACGCCCGAGGGGATCAACCGGCAGCTCGAAGCCATCATCCGGCGGCGCCCCGCACAGTACGTCTGGAGCTACAACCGGTACAAGGAGCCGCCGGCGAGCACCGCCGCGGCAGCGCCTGGTGTAGCGTCCGATGATCTCTAGACTCGCGCTCAAGCTGTTGCGCACCCTGTCGGCCGTGCCCCACCGATGGCTGGTGGTGCTGGGCAACTTGCTGGGGGACATCCTCTACCGGCTGGCGGCGCCGCGCCGCCGCATCGCCCGCACCAACCTGCGGCTGTGCTTCCCGGATCTCACCGAGGCCGAGCGCAACCGGATCCTGAGGGCGCATTTCCGCTACTTCGCGCGCAGCTTCTTCGACCGGTTCGTGCTCTGGTACCAGCCGGCCGAACGCATCCGCGAGCTGGTGCAGGTGCGCGGCATGGAGCATCTCGAGGCCGCCGGCGACCGGCCGGTGATCCTGCTGGCACCGCATTTCGTCGGCCTCGACGCCGGCGGCACGCGGCTGACCCTCGATCGCCAGTACATCTCGATGTTCGCCAACCAGAAGAACCAGGTCTTCAACGCCGCCATGCGCGAAGGCCGCAGCCGCTTCAACGACGCGGTCCTGCTGTCGCGCCAGGAAGGGCTGCGCACGGCCATCCGCATGATGCGCGACGGCGTGCCGTTCTACTTCCTCCCGGACATGGACCTCGGCCCGCGCGACTCGGTGTTCGTGCCGTTCTTCGGCGTGCCGGCGGCAACCGTCACCTCGGTTGCCCGGCTGGCCCAAATGACCAACGCCCTGGTCGTGCCGTGCGTGACCGAGATGACCGACGACGGCTACATCGCCCGCCTCTATCCCGCCTGGAACGACTATCCTGGCAAGGACCTGGTGGCGGCAACGGCGCGCATGAACCAGTTCATCGAGGACCGGGCGCTCGAGATGCCGGCCCAGTACCTCTGGACCCACAAGCGCTTCAAGACCCGTCCGCCCGGCGAGCGTGACTTCTACGGCCCCGGGACCGAGACGAGGATGATGGCCGGGCAGGAGGCTACCGAATGAAACTGCAGCAAGGCAGCCCGATCGCAACCATGAAGCCGCGCCGATGAAGCTGCGCTTCACCAAGATGCAGGGCGCCGGCAACGACTTCGTGGTGGTCGATGCCACCGGCGGCCGGATCGAGCTCACCCCCGCGCAGTGGCGCTGGGTCGCGCACCGGCAGTTCGGGGTCGGGGCCGACCAGATCCTGATCGTCGAGCGGCCGGCCGCGGGCGACGCCGGCGTCGACTTCGTCTACCGGATCTTCAATTCCGATGGCGGCGAGGTGGAGCAATGCGGCAACGGCGCCCGCTGCTTCGTCAAGTTCGTGCGCGACCAGGGGCTGACCGACAAGCGGGTGATCCGCGTGCGGACCCGCGCCGGCATCATCGAGCCGCGGCTGCATGACGACGGCCGCATCGAGGTCGACATGGGCCCGCCGGTGTTCGACATCAGCCGGGTGCCCTTCTCGGCCGGCGGGCTGACGCCGCGGCGCCTGGGCGAGGCGCAGCTCTGGCCATTGGCCATCGACGTCCCGGGCCAGCCGGAGGCGGTGCGCTGGATCGAGGCGCTGTCGATGGGCAACCCGCATGCGGTGCAGGTGGTGGACTCGGTGCAGATTGCGCCGGTGCTGGCCGAAGGGCCTCGGATCGAGCGTCATCCGCGTTTCCCCCGCCGGGTCAATGCCGGCTACATGGAGATCGTGTCGCGCGGCCACATCCGCTTGCGGGTGTTCGAGCGAGGCGCCGGCGAGACGCTGGCCTGCGGCACCGGGGCCTGCGCCGCTGTTGTAAGCGGGATACACTGCAGCCTGCTCGACAGCGTCGTCGAGGTCGATACCCGGGGCGGACGGCTTACCATCCGCTGGGACGGTGGCCCGGCGCCGGTCCTGATGATCGGCCCCGCAACCACGGTATTCACCGCGGACGTAAACGTGCCGGACCATCCGGTGCTTCCCGAGTGACCAGGGCCGATCCGGGCACCGCGCCAGGCGCGGCCTCCAATGCAAACCAACGACAAGAGTGAGATGAGTCCAGTCACCCAGGCCGCCGAAGCCAACCCTGCCGCCGAGCAAGCCCCCAGCGCCGGGGACTCCGCCGCCGGCGCAGCGGACGCCATCGTCGCCCAGTGCTCCGGGGCCGCCCAGGGCATCGCTGCCGACCAGGGCACCGCCGCTGCCGCGGCAGAGCCCGGCGCCGGGTTGAACGCCGTCCCTGGCCCGGCCATGCTCGACGACGAGCTGGTCGCTGACTGGCTTCAGGCCCATCCGGACTTCTTCGATCACCATGCCGACGTCCTGTCCGACGTCCGGCTGCGGCATCCGCATGGCGGCCGCGCGATTTCGCTGGTCGAGCGCCAGGTGCTGGTGCTGAGGGAGCGCAACAAGGCGCTCGAGATCAGGATGGCCGAGCTGATCCGCATCGGCCAGGAAAACGATGCCATCGGCCGGCGACTGCAGCAGCTGACCGAAGATTTGCTGCAGGCAAGCGACGCCTCCCGGCTGCCGGCGCTGCTGGCCGAAGGCCTGCTGCACGGCTTCGGTGTGCCGCAGGTGGCCATCCGCCTGTGGGGCATCGATGGCCTGGAGGCCCCTTGGGGCGACGACGTTTCGCCGGAGCTGCGCCGGCGCATCGACGACCTGGGCAAGCCCTATTGCGGGCCGAACTCGTTCCCCGAGGTGGCCGCCTGGCTGCCGGGCGGCGGCGAGCAGACAGCGTCGATGGCACTGCTGGCCCTGCGGCGGGTGGCGTCCGGCAACCGGCCGCCCGAGCCGCAGGCCCTGGGGCAGCCGATCATGAGCACGCCGGGTGACGCCTTCGGGCTGGTGGTCCTGGGCAGCGACGATGCCGCCCGCTTCCAGGCCGGCATGGGCACCGCCTTCCTCGAGCGGCTGGCGGAAATCGCCGCCGCCTCGCTGACCCGCCTGCTCCCCTGAAGGATTCACGCCGGCCAGCAGCATGCGCCGGCAGCGGCAACCTCCCCGGATGGAAATCCCCGCCGACAAGGCAGAAGACGTCGCGGCCTACCTGGGGCGCCTGGAAACCGAGCGCGGTTACTCCGCCCACACGATCGCCGGCTATCGCCGCGACCTGACGACGTTGATCGGCCTGCACCAGCAGGCCGGGGGCGCGCAGCCGGAGTGGCGCAGCATTGCCGACGCCCACATCCGGCGCTGGGTTGCGCACCTGGCGCGCGACGGCCTGGGTGCCAAGTCGCTCGCGCGCCTGCTGTCGGCGTGGCGCGGCTTCTTCGACGCCCTGGCCGAGGACGGCAAGGTCGACATCAATCCGGTGCGTGCCGTGCGCGCGCCGAAGCTGCCGCGGCGGCTGCCGAAGGCGCTGTCGGTGGACCAGGCGATGCAGCTGGTGGCCGGGCCCGCAGGCGGCGCGGCCGATGACACGTTCGAGCGGGTGCGCGACCAGGCGATCATCGAGTTGCTCTACTCGAGCGGCCTGCGGCTGTCGGAGCTCACCTCGCTCGATGCCGAGTACGCCCACGGCGGCCGCGCCGGCTACCGTTCGGCCAGCTGGTTCGATGCGCAAGGCGCCGAAGTGACCGTGGAAGGCAAGGGCGGCAAGAAGCGGTCGGTGCCGGTCGGCGGCCCGGCGCTGGCGGCGCTGCAGGCCTGGGGCGAGTTACGCCGTGCCTGGCTGCTGCAGAACCCTTCGCGGCAGACACCGGCGCTGTTCATCACCCGGCGCGGCACCCGGCTGTCCAATCGCTCGGTCCAGCTGCGGCTCAAGCAGCTGGCCGTGCGCCGCAGTGCGCCGGCATCGGTGCATCCGCACGTGCTGCGTCATTCCTTCGCCAGCCACCTGCTGCAGTCGAGCGGTGACTTGCGGGCGGTGCAGGAGCTGCTTGGCCATGCCAACATCGCCACCACCCAGATCTATACCGCGCTCGACTTCCAGCGCCTCGCGGCGGTCTACGACGCCGCCCATCCGCGCGCCCGCCGACGGGCCTGAGGAAAACCCCCATGTCCCCGAGACGAGGGGGATGCCACCCTTGAAATCAAGGGTTTGCGTCCCGATCTGACCGACCTCGGGCATGGTCCCGGCGCGGTTGGCACCCGGTCTACGCACTCCGCCGCCAGGGCGGCGTCGGGGGTTAACCATTGTTCTTTTTCGGGGTCAGATCAGCCGCGGCAATCCGCGTACAATCCGGCCTCCCTTGGCCGGGAGGGTGCCCATTCGGCGCGGCGCGCGGGGCTTTTTCAGTGTCTCGCGGCCGCGCGACGTCAGGACAAGTCAGGAACAGCATGGCAGACAAGCAGGTTGAAAAGCGGGCTGAAAAGCAGGTCGAGAAGCACATTCCGGCGACCATCCTCACCGGGTTCCTCGGCAGCGGCAAGACCACGCTGCTGAACAAGATCCTGCACGAGAACCACGGCTTGAAGATCGCCGTGATCGAGAACGAGTTCGGCGAAGAGGGCATCGACAACGACCTGCTGCTGCAGAATTCCGGCGAGCAGATCGTCGAGATGAACAACGGCTGCATCTGCTGCACGGTGCGCGGCGATCTGGTCCGCATCCTGGGCGACCTCAAGGCTCGCCGCGACGACGGCGAGATCAACTTCGACCGGGTGGTGATCGAAACCACCGGCCTGGCGGATCCCGGTCCCGTCGCCCAGACCTTCTTCATGGACGACGACATCGCGGACAACTACCTGCTGGACGCGGTCATCACGGTGGTCGATTCCAAGCACGGCAACCAGCAGCTCGACGAGCACAAGGAAGCCCAGGCCCAGGTGGGTTTCGCCGATCGCATCCTGATGTCCAAGACCGATCTGGTCGAGCCGGCGGAGCAGGATGCCTTGCGCCAGCGCCTGGCCCGCATGAATCCACGGGCCAGCATCAAGCCGGTGCAGTTCGGCAACGCCGAGGTTGCCGAGATTCTTGACATCAAGGGCTTCAATCTCAATGCCATCCTGGAGATCGACCCTGATTTCCTGGAGAGTGACGACCACACCCACGACGACGAAGTCTCGTCGTTCATCTTCAAGTCGACCCGGCCGTTCGATGGCTTGAAGCTGGAGGAGTTCCTGGGTGGCATCGTCCAGGTCTATGGGCCCGACCTGCTGCGCTACAAGGGGGTGTTGTATGTCAAGGGATCCGACCGACGGATGGTCTTCCAGGGCGTGCACATGCTGATGGGCGCGGATGCGGGCCGCAAGTGGGAACGTGGCGAAAAGCCGTCGAGCAAGATGGTGTTCATCGGCCGAAACCTGCCGAAGGACATCTTCATGCAGGGTTTGGGGCAGTGCCTGGCTTAGGCTCGGGCGCTCGCTTCTTCGTGTTCACCGCAAGTCAAGCCGCCTGGCGGCATTGCAGGATCAGGGAAGGATAAGAAAATGGTTGCTACCAAGCAGGTGAAGGCGCTGACTGAGGCGGAACTCCTGAAGATGCCGGAGTCCGACTACATGAACCCGGCGCAACTGGAGTTCTTCCGTGAGCGCCTGCTGACGATGGAACGCGACATCCGCAACAACGCGGATGAGACGACGGAGCACCTGCGGGAGACGGTGATCGTGCCTGACCCGGCAGACCGCGCCACCATCGAGGAGGAGCACGCGCTCGAGCTGCGCACTCGCGACCGCGAGCGCAAGCTGCTCAAGAAGATCAAGCAGTCGCTCGACCGGATCGAAGCCGGCGAGTATGGCTGGTGCGAAGAGACCGGGGATCCGATCGGGATTCCCCGCCTGCTGGCGCGGCCGACCGCCACGCTGTCGCTCGAGGCGCAGCAGCGCCGCGAGTTGCGACAGAAGCTCTACGGCGATTGAGCTGGCATATGCAAAAGGGGCCCTCGAGCCCCTTTTTGCTGTCCGACGCTGGCAGGAAGCACCTGCCGCCGGCGCCTGCCGACCGGACTTGGTCAACCGATTGACGGTGGAAACACTCGGTTACGACTCGGGTCTGCGATGCTAAACTGGATTTCAGAAATCGGGGGCGAAGGCAAGTGATTTTTTCAATCTTCGGCAAAAGGGAGAAGGCAACTGCGCGTCGTCGCGACAGCGACATCGCCGCGCATCGCAATGGGCCCAGCACCAACCCGACGACGGCCACTGCCTCCACCACGGCGATCAACCAGCGCGAGATTGCCAGGCGCACCGCCGAGAAGATCGACCTGATCGAATCGCAGATGGACCTGGCCATCCCGGCCAAGGTTTCCAAGCCCGATGCCGCCCGCCCGGAGCGTTCCGATTCGCTGCCGCCCACGGCGCCGCAGCGACCTCTGCCCGCCGGCATCGAGGAGGGCGGCCTGGTCCGCTTCCCGTCAGCGCAGGCGCCAGCGGCCGGCAGCAAGCTGTCGCTGGTGCCGCTCAATGACCCGAGCACGTCGATCATCCTCGGCGACACCGGTGCCAAGCATTCGGTGGAGGTCTTGAGCTCCGGTCTCCTGCCGGTGTTCGAGGAAGCATCGGTGCTGTACTCCAATGGCCAGTCCAACGAGGCGGCCATGATCCTGTGGCAGGCCATCAAGGAAAACCAGCTCGGCCAGCACACCGAACAGGCCTGGAAGATGTTGTTCGAGCTTTACCAGGCAGCCGGCCGGCGTCCCGAGTTCGAAAGCCTCGCCATCGACTACGCCTCGCGCTTCGAAAGCTCGCCGCCGGCCTGGAGCGACGACCTGTCGCCGCCGGCCGCTGTGGAAGCCCGTCCGCTTGCCGCCTCCACCATCGTCTTTCCGGTCAAGCTCGACGCCCAGGCGGTCAAGCAGATCGAGCAGATGCAGCGCGCGGCGCAGCGCAACCGGCCCGCCGAGGTGGATTTCAGCAAAGTGGCCAGCGTCGATGCCGTCGGTGCGGACCTGCTGCTGCGCGTGCTGGTGGATTTTCGCAAGAACGGCCGGCAGCTGACGCTCTCCGGCGTCGAGGAACTGCGCGCCGCGCTCGCTGCCGCCATCGAGAGCGGCCGGCGCGATCCGTCCGACGCCTGCTGGTTGCTCAAGCTCGAGACCCTGCGTTTCCTGGGCGAGCAGCAGCAGTTCGAGGACCTGGCCATCGAATATTGCGTGACCTACGAGGTGTCGCCGCCGTCTTGGGAACCGATGCCCTCTTCGATCCGCCTGCACAATGCGGCGGCGCCCACCGTGCGCGAAGCGCCGCGCGCCAGCCTCGGCGATGAGGCCTTCGCGCTGGAAGGCGAGATCGACGGTCGCCCGGAGGCGACCTTCAAGTCGCTGCGGGCCTACTCGCAGTCCCATGCCGAGGTGGTGATCGACTGCCGCCGGCTGCGCCGGATGGACTTCGTCTGTGCCGGCGAGATGCTCAACGAAGTCGCCGCGCTGCGCAGCGCCGGCAAGTTCCTGGTGTTCAAGGACCTGACCTACCTGGTCGCCTGCCTGATGATGGTCATGGGCATCCACGACCTGGCCGAGCTGAACCTGCGCACGCACTAGCGCCTCGGCCGCGAGCCCGGCCGGCTATCGGGCTATTGATTCGCGCCATATGATCCCCAAGTCATCCCGATGGGACTACTGGGAATCCAATGACGACAATCGTTTCGGTACGGCGCGGCGACAAGGTCGCACTGGGCGGTGACGGCCAGGTTACCCTCGGCAACGTGGTGGTCAAGGCGAGCGCGCGCAAGGTGCGCCGGCTGCACAACGGCAAGGTCCTCGCCGGTTTCGCCGGCGGCACGGCCGACGCCTTCACCCTCTTCGAGCGCTTCGACAGCAAGCTGGAGAAGCATCCCGGCAACCTGATGCGCGCCGCGGTCGAGCTCGCCAAGGACTGGCGCACCGACCGGATGCTGCGCCGCCTCGAGGCGATGCTGGCGGTGGCGGACAAGCAGCATTCGCTGATCATCACCGGCAACGGCGACGTGCTGGAGCCGGAGGACGGCCTGCTGGCCATCGGCTCCGGCGGACCCTATGCCCAGGCCGCGGCGCGGGCCCTGCTCGACAATACCGACCTCGAACCGGAGGCGATCATCACCAAGGCGCTGAGCATCGCCGGTGACATCTGCATCTACTCCAACCAGCATCACACCATCGAAAATCTATGAGAGCTACCCCCCTTGGCGCCTTCGGCGCCTACCCCCCTTCTACAGAAGGGGGGCGCCGCGAGCGGCCGGGCAAAGCCCGTTCCGCGCCGGCTGCTGGGTTGGGTTGGTTGCCTGCAGCCGTTGAGAAATGAAATGACCCAGATGACCCCCCAGGAGATCGTCTCCGAGCTCGACAAGCACATCATCGGCCAGGACAAGGC
>JAEZQX010000165.1 GCA_023441105.1 Pseudomonadota bacterium
GTCCCGGGCCGGGCGTCAGGCCCGGTCCGGCAGCGGCAGCGGCGACTGCAGCGGCGGCGGTGGCGGCACCGCCGCCTGCCCCGCAGGCGCCGCGACGAACTTCCGGGCCTCGATCCAGTCGGCGACCAGCTTCACCAGCCTGCCACGCTCCGCCTCCGAACAGAAGGTGTGGTCGCAGCCGGCGAAGTACTCCAGCTGCAGGCGATTGCCGAACCTCAGTCCCTTGAGCGCGTCGAGCATCTGGTTGCGATAGTTGTACAGGTGATCGCGGTCGCCGGTGAAGACCGTGAGGAAGGCGATGTCCTGCTCGAGCGCCTTGCGGTAGGCATTGCTCAGGTACGCGCGCACTTCCTTGCTGTCGAGCGCCGGCCGGGCCTGGTAGTCTTCCGGGCGCGGATCGGGCTGGCGCGAACCGGCAAGCCGCGCCACCAGCTTGCCAAGCGCGCCGCCGACGTCCCGCCAGCGTCCGGACTGCAGGATCCGCTGACCGAAGTAGCGCAGGTAGTGGCCGGTGGTTCGCGGGATGGACGGATCCAGCAGCACCAGGCCCGCCACCCGGGCATCGGAGCCCGCATAGATGAGGCCGTGGTCGGCGCCGGAACACAGGCCGACCAGCACCAGCCGCTCGTGGCCTCGCGCTGCCTGCAGCCAGTCCACCGCTTCCCGGATGTCCGCCAGGCTCGCCTCCAGCGGCGACAGTCCGTCGTTGCGCTTGTCGCTGTCGCCGATGCCGGAGAGATCGAAGCGCAGCGTTGCATAGCCGAGGCTCGCCAGCGCGCGCGCCAGCTCGACATGCATCCGGTTGGGCCCCACCCGGTGGATGATTCCCGCATTGAGGATCACGACCGCCGGCTTCTCGCCGCCGGCGCCATCACCGCGCGCCGGCGACAGGATGCCGACCATGGACCGGCGGCTGCCGACGATGACGGCCTGCTCGCGCGCGATCATTGCATCCACTGCACAATCCTCTGCATCGCCGGCAGCGGGATCGCGCCGGCGCCGGTGTTGCGGTCTTCGAGCCAGGCCGGCAGGCAGGCGAACTCCTCGATGGCGGCGGCGCCGGCCGGCCGCGCATCGAGCGCGTGCTGCAGCAGCGCCGCCTCCGGCAGCGCACCGGTGCTGAGCGCCAGGAGGCGCGCGGGCAGCTCGGGCATCAGCGGTGCGAGCTCGACCTGGCGCAAGGCGATCTCCATGCGCGCGGTCAACGGAAAGCCCAGGATCTCGTGGCCGCCGCCTGCCTGCTTCGGACGTGCCGGAGGCGGCACCAGCCCGGCAGGGGTCCATGCCGCGGTCGCCATCAGCTCGCGCAGGTAGCTGCTGCCCGAGACGACCGGATCCCACAGCACCAGGCCGTCGATGCCGGCAACCTGGCGCGCCGCTGCGATGGCGGCCAGCGTCGCGCCGAGCCGCAGGCCGGCAACCGTCACCCGGCTTGCGCCGGCGGTATCCTGCAACTCCTGCACCGCCGCCTCGATGTCGTCGACCCAGCCCTCGAGATCCCCGTCGACCATGTCGCCGCCCGAATCGCCGGTGCCGAAATAGTCGAACCGCAGCACGTGGCAGCCGGCCTGCGCCAGCATCACCGCAAGCTGCTTCAGCGAGCGGTGCGCCCGCAAGTACTCCTGGCCCCACGGCTGACAGACGACGACCGCCCGACGCGACGCGGTCGCGCCGCGCGGCGGATGGTAGATGCCGAACAGGCGGCGCTCGCCGTAGCCGAAGAACATCGGCGTCATCTCGCGCCCCCGAGCGCCGCGCATGCCTCGGCCGGCGCCGCGGCCGCCACCTCCCGCAGCGACTGGAAGAACAGCGTCCGCGGATCCATCCGCCAGCCGGTGGCCCGCTGCACCGCCGACGCCACCCGCACCGACAGCAGCGAATGGCCGCCGAGATCGAAGAAGTTGTCACCCGCCGTGATCCGGTCGACCTTGAGCACGTCCCGCCACAGGCCCGCCAGCAGGTGCTCCATGCCCGGCGCCGGCGGATCGCCGTGATCGGCCTCCGGCGTCTCGCGCCCGAAGGGATCGGGCAACGTCGCGCGATCCACCTTGCCGTTGGGCGTCAAGGGAATGACTGCCAGCGGCACCACGGCCGCGGGAATCATGTAGTTCGGCAGGCTCTGCCGCAGCGCCTTGCGGATCTCGCTGGCGGTGAGATCGACACCATCGGCGAAGACCACATAGGCGATCAGGCGCGCGTCGCCTTCGGCAACTTCATGCGCCACCACCAGCGCCTGGCGCACGCCGGGCACGGCAGCCAGCGCCGCCTCGATCTCGCCGAGCTCGATCCTGAAGCCGCGGATCTTCACCTGGTGGTCGATGCGCCCGAGATGCTCGAGCCGGCCGTCGCTGCGCCAGCGACCGAGATCGCCGGTGCGGTACATGCGCGCGCCCGGCTCGGAGGCGAAGCGATCCTGGCGAAAGCGCTCGGCGGTCAGCTCCGGCCTGCGGTGATAGCCGGCGGCCACGCCGGCACCGCCGATCCAGATCTCGCCGGCGACATTCACCGGTACCGGTGCCAGCGCGCCGTCGAGGACATAGATTCGCGTGTTGGCGATGGGCCGGCCGATGGTGATCGGGTCAGCGCCGGTGGTCACCCGCTCTGCAGTCGACCAGATGGTCGTCTCGGTCGGCCCGTAGAGGTTCCACAGCGTGCCGACCTTCGCCTGCAGGGCCGCCGCCAGCGCCGGCGTCAGCGGCTCGCCGCCGCACAGCGCCCTGAACGCAGGACCGCCCTGCCAATCCGCTTCGAGCAGCATCCGCCAGGTGGCGGGCGTCGCCTGCATCACCGTCGCGCCGCTGCCAGCCAGCACCCGCGCCAGGGACCCGCCGTCGACCGAATCGCGCGCCGCCACCAGCTCGACGCGGGCGCCAACCACCAGCGGCAGGTAGATCTCGAGGCCGGCGATGTCGAACGAGATCGTGGTCACCGCGGCCAGCACGTCGCCGGCCGCCAGTCCGGGCTCGCGCTGCATCGAGGTGAGGAAATTGGCGAGATTGCCATGCGTCACCGCCACGCCCTTCGGCCGCCCGGTCGACCCGGAGGTGTAGATCAGGTAGGCGAGCTGCTGCGGCAGCGGCGCTGCCAGCGCGGGCGCAACGGGCGGCATGGCAGTCGCCGCGCCGTCCGCTTCCGGCATGACCGCGCCGGCTTGCACCTCGTCCATGTCGACGACAGGCAAAGCCGGCGGCAGGTCGAGGCGTCGCATCGCGCTGGCGTCGGCGACCAGCGCCCGGCAACCGCTGTCGTCCAGCATGTAGCGGATGCGGTCGGCCGGGAAGCCGGGATCGATCGGCAGGTAGGCGGCACCCGACTTCAGGATGCCGAGCATTGCCGCCACCATCGGCAGCGATCGTTCGAGGCACAGCCCGACGATCGCACCATGGCCGATGCCGCGCCCCGCCAGCCGCCGCGCCAGCTGCCCGGCGGCCTGCGCCAGCTCGGCGTAGCTCAGCGTCCGGCCCTGGCAGGAGACGGCGACGGCATCGGGCGAGCGCGCGGCCACCTGCTCGAAGCGCTCCACCACCGAGGCGCCGGGTTCGGCGAGCGCGGTGTCGTTGAAGCGTTCCAGGATTGTCTGCCGCTCGCCGTCCGCCAGCAGCGGCAGCTGGCTGATGGTGCACGCCGGTGCCTCGACGAATGCCTTCAGCAGCACCTGGTAGCTGTCCTGCAGGCGCTCGATCGATGCGACGTCGAACAGGTCGGTGTTGTACTCGAAGCAGACCCGCATGCCGTCGGCCAGCTCGAAGACATCGGCCGACAGCTCGAAGCGCGCAGTCCCGGCCTGGAACTCGAGCGGCGAGCAGCGGGCTGCACCGAGGCCGAAGTTCATCGCCAGCTGCGTGTGCAGCGTGAACATCGTCTGGAAGATCGGTGGATGATCGGCATCGCGGCGCGGCGCCAGTTGCTCCACCAGCAGGTCGAACGGCATGTCCTGGTGCGCATAGGCCTTGCCGGCGGCGGCCGCGACACCGGCGACCAGCTCCTGCACCGTCGGATCGCCGCCGAGGGCGGCGCGGATGGCGATGTTGTTCGCGAACAGGCCGAAGACGCGTTGCACCTCGGGCTGGCTGCGGTTGGCCACCGCCGTGCCGACGGCGAAATCCGTCGCGCCGGCATAGCGGTGCAGCAGCACCTGGTAGGCGGCCAGCAACACCATGTAGAGGGGCGCGCCTTCGCGCCGGGCGAAGGCCTTCAGCCGCGCGACCAAAGCCGGATCGAGCGTGCGGGCGAGGATGGCCCCGCGGCTGGAGGGCAGACGCGGCCGGGGACGATCGGTCGGCAGCCTCAGCGCCGCCGGCAGCCCGGCCAGCTGCGCCTTCCAGAAATCGACATGCCGCGTGAGCTCGCCGGCAGCCAGCCGGCGGTGCTGCCATTCGATATAGTCGGGATAGCCCACCGGCAGGGGGGCGAGGCCGTCGGGCTCTCCCCGCAGCCGCGCCTCGTAGAGTTGCTTCAGCTCACCAAGGAAGACGCCCACCGACGGCCCGTCCGCGATGATGTGGTCGAAGACGAGACCCAGGACATGGTGCCGGGCAGCCACCCGGATCAGGGCCGCATGGAGCAGCGGCCCCCGGGCGATGTCGAACGGCCGGCGAGCCAGCGCTTCCACCAGCCGCAGGGCCTGCGCCTCGCCCTGCCCCGCGGGCAGCGGACCCAGGTCGTGCCGTTCGAGCGTGAACTGCCCGTCGGCATCGACCGAGCAGCGCAGCTCGTCGTCGACGATCGTGAAGCGCATGCGCAGGCTTTCGTGGCGCGCGACCAGCGCGGCCAGCGCCGCCTCCAGCGTCGCCGCGTCGAGCTCGCCGTCGATGCGCAAGGCGCTCGGCACGTGGTAGGCGGTGCTGGCGCTGTCGAGCTGCTTGAGGACCCACATCCGGCGCTGCGCATGCGATACCGGCATCGTCGCCCGCCGCGGCGTGCGCATGATGGCGCCAAGCTGTGCCTCCTGCCGGACGGCAGCCTCCGACTGCGCCAGCCGCGCCTTGAGCGTCTCCTTGCAGGCGACCAGCTCGGCGCGCAGCGTTTCCGTCAGCATCCCCTTCGGCGCGCTGACGTTGAGCCGCTCGCCGTCGATGGCGAGGCGCACGCCGGCCGACTGCAGGCGATCGAGCAGGTCGTCGATATCCGTCACAGCACCATCTCCTCCCGTTCGCCTTCCGCGCCCTCATCGCCTCGATCGCTTGGATCACCTGCCCCGCGGGCAGCAGACGTTGCGCCGCGTCCCCCGTCGGCCATCGCTGCCAGGCCATGCAGGCCGGCAAGGCCGGCCGCGAAGGCGCTGATCGAAGGCCATTCGAAGGCGGCGGTCGCCGGCACCGCGCAGCCGAGCGCGCGCTGCAAGCGGTTGCGCAACTCGACCGCGGTCAGCGAATCGAGCCCGAGGCTGGTGAACGACGCATCATCCTCGATGGCAGAGGCGGCGCTGCCCAGCGCCAGCACCGTGGCCAGCTCCTGCCGGACGAGAACCGCCAGGCGCTCGCGGCGTTGCGCCGGATCGAGTTGCGACAGGTCGATGCGCTCGCGCGCCGCCGATCCCGCTGGCGGCTGGGCCGCATGCCGCGCCTGCTCCGCGGCCGCGAGGTCCTGCAGCAG
>JAEZQX010000581.1 GCA_023441105.1 Pseudomonadota bacterium
ACGGCGCAGGTCGACCAGGCGCGCAATACCGTCGGCTACCAGTTGCTCAAGGCGGACGGCGCCGGCATCGTGACCGCCGTCGACGCCGAAGCCGGCCAGGTGGTGGCGGTGGGGCAGACGGTGATGCGCATCGCCCGGGCCGGCGACGCCGAGGTCCAGGTGAACATCCCCGAGCAGGATCTCGAGCGGGCGCGCGGCGCCGCGTCCTGGACGGTGACGCTGGCCGGGGTGCCGGGGCGGCAGTGGCAGGCCTCGCTGCGTGAGCTTTCGCCGGCGGCGGACCCTGCCTCTCGGACCTATGCGGCACGGCTTTCGCTGGCCGGCGACACCGGCCCCGTGGCCCTCGGCATGAGCGCGACCGCCACGGTGCGCGACACAGCGCAAAGCCGCATCCAGGTACCGATGACGGCGCTGCACAGCCGTGACGGGCAGGCCAAGGTCTGGGTCGTGGATCCAGCCACCTCGCGGGTGCGTGCCCAGCCGATCACGACCGGCACGATCCTCGACGACGCCGTCGTCGTGCTGGAGGGACTTGCCGGCGGCGAGACGATCGTCACCGCCGGCGCCAACCTGCTGCGCGAGGGCCAGCAGGTACGGCTCGCCGACACCATCCAGGCCGCGCGATGAACGGCGCCGGCACGGGCGCGCCGCCGGCGCCGCGCGCCTCGGGGTTCAACCTCTCGGCGCTGGCGCTGCGCTATCCGCAGGTGTCGCTGTTCGCGCTGCTGGTGATCGCGATCGCCGGGACCCTTGCCTTCATGAAGCTGGGCCAGCGCGAGGATCCGGACTTCACCTTCCGGGCGATGGTGATCCGCACCATCTGGCCGGGCGCGACCACCGAGCAGGTCGACCAGCAGGTGACCGACCGGATCGAGAAGAAGCTGCAGGAGGTACCGTACTTCAAGTGGACGCGCAGCTATTCCCGGCCCGGCGAATCGCTGATCGTGCTCGAGCTGCAGGACACGGCACCGCCCGGGCAGGTGGCGGATATCTGGTACCAGGTCAGGAAGAAGGTCGGCGACATCCGCCGCACGCTGCCGCCGGAGATCGCCGGTCCGTTCTTCAACGACGAGTTCGGCGACGTCTTCGGCACCATCTATGCCTTCACCGGCGACGGCTTCACCATGGCGCAGCTCAAGGACCATGCCGAGGCGGTGCGCCAGGAGCTGCTGCGGCTGCCGGACGTGGCCAAGGTGGAGCTGATCGGCACGCAGGACGAGCGGATCTACATCGAGGTGTCGCCCACGCGGCTGGCGTCGCTGGGCATCGACCCGGGCCGGATCGCCGAGCAGCTGGCGGCGCAGAACATGGTCACGCCTGCCGGCACGGTGCACACCCCGGACCGCAGCGTGGCGCTGCGGGTCACCGGCCAGTTCGACAGCGTCAGCGCCATCGAGGAGCTGCGGCTCTCGGTCGGCAGCCGGGTCATCCGCCTGGGCGACATCGCCCGCGTCTGGCGCGGCCAGGTCGAGCCGCCGGTCTACACCATGCGCTTCGGCGGCCGCCAGGCGATCGGCGTGGCGGTGTCGATGACCGCCACCGGCGACGTCCTGCGCCTCGGCGACAACCTGGCCGCGACCATGCAACGGATCAAGGCCGACCTGCCGATCGGCATCGAGTTCGCCAAGGTGTCGGACCAGCCGCGCATCGTGCGCGGCGCGGTCGGCGTGTTCGTGCGGGCGCTCTTCGAGGCAGTCGCGATCGTGCTGGTGGTGAGCTTCATCAGCTTGGGGCTGCGCGCCGGCACCGTCGTCGCCCTGGTGATTCCGCTGGTCCTGGCGGCGACCTTCCTCGGCATGGCCATCTTCGGCATCGACCTGCACCGGGTGTCGACCGGCGCGCTGGTGATCGCGCTGGGCCTGCTGGTGGACGACGCGATGATCGCGGTCGAGATGATGACCCGCAAGATCGAGGAGGGCCTCGACAAGTTCCACGCCGCAACCTTCGCCTACAACAGCACCGCCTTCCCGATGCTGACCGGGACCCTCATCACCGCCGCCGGCTTCCTGCCGATCGCCACCGCCGATTCGACCACCGGCGAATACACCTTCGCGATCTTCGCCGTCGTCACCCTGGCGTTGCTGATCTCCTGGGTGATGGCCGTCACCGCCGCGCCCTTCATCGGCAGCTATTTGCTCAAGGAAAAGCTCGCGCACGGGCATGAGGTCTTCGACACCCGTTTCTACCGCGCGCTGCGCGCGCTGATCGAGCGCTGCATGCGGCACCGCTGGCTGACATTGCTGGCAACCGTCGGATTGATGGTGCTGGGCGTGGTGGGCATGCAGGCCACCGAGAAGCAGTTCTTCCCCAATTCCGACCGCGCCGAGGTGCTGGTCGAGATGTGGCTGCCGGAAGGCGCCAGCCTAGCGGCGACCCAGGCCCAGGCGCAGGCGCTCGAGCGTCATCTTGCCGATCACGAGGATGTTGCCACCTTCGTCGGCTACATCGGCAACGGCTCGCCGCGCTATTTCCTGTCGCTCGACCAGCAGCTGTTCCGGCCGAACTTCGCGCAGTTCGTCATCCTCACCCGCGACGTGGCCGGCCGCGAGCGCCTGCTGGCGGACCTGCGCGGCCATCTCGATGCGGCCTTCCCGGGCATCCGCGCGCGCGTCTTCCGCACGCCACTCGGCCCGCCGGTCGCCTATCCGATCCAGTTCCGCGTGCTCGGCCAGGATCCGCTCGAGCTCAAGCGAATTGGCGCTCGACTCGAGGACGTGGTGCGCGCCGATCCCCATACCGTCGACGCGCACATGGACTGGGGCGAGCTCGCGCCCGCGGTGCGCATCGACATCGACCAGGACAGGGCGCGGGCGATCGGGCTGTCGAGCGCACAGGTGGCGCGGGTCGTCGGCGGCGCGATCGACGGCGCCGCCATCGGCACCTTGCGCGAGGACGACGAGCTGATCGACGTGGTCATCCGCGCGCCGGAAGCGGAACGCGCGCGGCTCTCCAACCTGCCGAATCTGCAGATCCAGACGGCCCTCGGCCGCAGCGTGCCGCTGTCGCAGGTGGCGACCATCCGCGAGGTGATGGAGGAGCCGATCATCTGGCGGCGCAGCCGGATGCCCAACCTCACGGTGCGCGCCGATCTGGTCGACGGCGTCCAGGCGCCGGACGTCAGCGCCCGGCTGGCCGGCGCCGTGGCGGAGCTGTCGGCACAGCTGCCGCCCGGATATCGCATCGAGGTCGGCGGCCCGACGGAGGAGAACCACAAGGCGCAGGCCTCGATTGCCGCCGGCATGCCGCTGATGCTGGCGCTGGTGGTCGGATTGCTGATGCTGCAGTTGCACCGCTTCTCGCTCGCGGCGATGGTGCTGCTGACCGCGCCGCTCGGAATCATCGGCGTCGCCGCGGCGCTGCTGGCATCCGGCCGGCCCTTCGGCTTCGTCGCCATGCTCGGCGCGATCGCCCTCGGCGGCATGATCATGCGCAACACGGTCATCCTGATCGACCAGATCCGCCAGGACCTCGACGAAGGCCGCCATCCCTGGGAGGCGGTGCGCGAGTCGACCGTCCGCCGCTTCCGGCCGATCGTGCTGACCGCCGCGGCCGCCATCTTCGCGATGGTGCCGCTGTCGCGCGACGTGCTGTGGGGCCCGATGGCGCTGGCGATCATGGGCGGGCTGCTGGTCGCCACCGCGCTCACGGTGCTGGCGGTGCCGGCGCTGTACGTCGCCTGGTACCGCATCCGGCCGGAGGTCACCCCACCGTGAGGCTGCCGCGGGGCGGCGGCAGCGTTCAGATAGAATCGCGTGATCCTCAGCTGAAACCGGCTGGGTCCGCGCGGCTGTGGCGAAATTGGTAGACGCACCAGATTTAGGTTCTGGCGCCGCAAGGCGTGAAGGTTCAAGTCCTTTCAGCCGCACCAGCGAAGCTGCATCTCCAGCAAGCCTCCTTCTTTTTTCATAGGTAGCTGCTCGCTCGTTCGTCGTTCCGATGCCGGCCAGCTGCGCTTGCCGAGCCAGCCCCATCCATGTGAGTATCCCGGTACACCGCTGCAGGCGGGACCCAGGCGCGGCACCAGCCGACGTGCCTGGGACCAGGAGACAAGACGATCGTGATGGACGGCAAATGGCTCGAAGACTTCCTTTGCGTGGCCCGCACCGGGAGCTTCTCCCGTGCGGCAACCGAACGGCACATCACCCAGTCGGCTTTCAGCCGTCGTATCAAGGCGCTGGAGCAGTGGGTCGGGAGTGCCCTGATCGATCGATCTACCTATCCGACGCGACTGACGCCGGGCGGTGAGCGATTTTGCGAGGTCGTCGAGCAGGTCCTGAGCTCGCTGCAGGAGGTGCGCCGCGAGCTGCGTGCCGCCGCTGCCCTGCGCGGCGACAAGCTGCGGGTCTCGGCGGCCGTTGCGCCGTAGTGTTCCGGGCATGACGGAGGCCCTGAACCCGATGGCGCTTGACGAGTGCATCAAGAAGTTCCCGCGCTACCCCTTGAGCCATTGGCCGACGCCGCTAGCGCCGCTGGCGCGTCTGCAAAGCCGGTTCGCCGGGCCGCGCCTCTTCATCAAGCGCGACGACTGCACCATCCTCGCAATGGGCGGCAACAAGACGCGCAAGCTGGAGTTCCTGGTGGCGGACGCCTTGAAGGCTGGCGCCGACACCCTGGTGACCCACGGCGCGGTGCAGTCCAACCATGTCCGGCAGACCGCTGCCGCTGCCGCCGCCGCCGGCCTGGCCTGCGACGCACTGCTCGAGCACCGCGTGGCCTGCGACGATTCGCAATACGGCGGATCCGGCAACGTGCTGCTCGACCGGATGCTGGGGGCGGTTCTGCATCCGGTGCCGGGTGGCACGGACATGAATCTGGCGCTGACCGACCTGGCGCGGCGATTGGTTTCGCAGGGGCGCAAGCCCTACCTGATTCCTGGAGGCGGATCCAACGCGCTGGGGGCGCTGGGCTACGTCGAGTGTGTTCGCGAGTTGGCGCAGCAATGCGCGGCATTCGGCCTGTCCAAGCCCCACCTGGTGGTTGCCAGCGGCAGCGCCGGCACGCATGCCGGGCTTGCGGCGGGACTGCATGCCCTGGGGCTGCCTTGGCGCCTGAGCGGCGTCGGTGTGCGGTTTCCGCGTGCGGTACAGGAGACGAAGGTGCTGGCCCTGGCCAACCAGGTGCTGGAACTGCTGGGCTTGCCCGGCCGGATCCCCGCCTCGAGCATCCGCGCCGACGACGGTTTCATCGGCGACGGCTATGGTCTGCCGGCTTTGTCGACACTGGAGGCCTTGGAGTTGCTGGCCCGCGTCGAGGGCATCCTGCTCGACCCGGTCTACACCGGGAAGGCGATGGCCGGCCTGCTGTCGATGCTGCAGGGGCAGGCTTTCGCCGCCGACGAGGAGGTCGTCTTCATTCACACGGGCGGCGCGCCTGCCTTGTTCGGCTATCGGTGGGCCCTCCCCATCGAAGATGTCGCGGGCTAGCCGACACGCCGGCCGGTCCTGACAGTCTATCAATCGTACCTGGAGAGCAGAGGATGGAGATCAGACGTCGGTTGGCGCGAATCCTGTCGGCGCTGGGCACTGCGATCGCCTTGTCCTGCGCGCCGGCAGGAGCGCAAGAGGCGCCGCGCAAGGGCGGAACGCTGGTGATGGTGGTGCAACCCGAGCCTCCGACGCTCGCGTCGTACCAGAGCACATCGGGTCCGGTGGGCCAGGTGACCACCAAGGTCTTCGACGGCCTGCTCGAATACGACTTCGACCTGAAGCCGATCCCCGGTCTCGCGCAAACCTGGTCGGTCAGCGAGGACGGGCTCACGGTGACCTTCAAGCTCAAGGAAGGCGTCAAGTTTCATGACGGCAAGCCGTTCACCAGTGCCGACGTCGCCTACAGCGTCCTCGATGTGCTCAAGAAGGTCCACCCGCGCGGCGTCAACACCTTCCGCGCGGTGACCGCGGTAGAAACGCCGGATCCGCTCACGGCAGTGTTCAAGCTGAGCGAGCCGGCGCCGTACATGCTCATGGCCTTGTCGTCCTACGAGTCCCCCATGCTGCCCAAGCACATCTACGGCAGCGGTGACCTGGCCAACCATCCCGCTGCCAACAAGCCGATCGGCACCGGTCCATTCAAGTTCGTCGAATGGCAGCGCGGCCAGTACATGCGCTTCGACCGCAATCCGGACTACCACAAGAAAGGACTGCCCTACCTGGACCGGATCGTGGCCCGCTTCATCGCCGACGGCGGTACCCGCGCGGCCACGCTGGAGACCCAGGAGGCGCAACTGGCGGGCTTCAACGCCGTCCTGCCCCTCGACGTCAAGCGACTCGAGGCGCTGCCCCACCTCGCCGTGACCACGCGCGGCTACGAGATGCAGTCGCCGATCGTGGAGCTCGACTTCAACACCCGCAAGGCACCCTTCGACGACGTCAAGGTGCGCCAGGCGGTCGCCTACGCCATCGACCGCAAGTTCATCATCGACAACATCTGGTTCGGCTTCGGGCGTCCGGCCACGGGGCCGATCAATTCGAACTTCAAGGCCAACGGTCTTTATACCGACGACGTGACCCGGTACAACGTCCCGGACGGCGTGGAGCGCGGCAACAAGCTCCTGGACGAGGCTGGCTTCGCCCGCGGTGCCGACGGGACCCGCTTCGAGATCGTGCACGATGTCACTCCCTACGGGGAGGAATGGCGCCGATTCGGCGAGTATGTCCAGCAGCAGCTGGCCAAGCTCGGCATCAAGGTCACCCTGCGCTACGAGGACGTGCCGACCTGGCTGCGTCGGGTGTACACCAACTACGACTTCCAGCTGTCCAGCAACTGGATCCAGACCCTGGCAGACCCTGCCATCGGCGTGCATCGGCTCTACCATTCCAACACCATCAAGCCGGGCACGGTGTTCGTCAACGGCTCGCGCTGGAGTACCCCGGAGACCGACAAGCTGATGGACCAGGCCTCCGTGGAGCTCGATGCTGCGAAACGCGGCGCGCTCTATCACGAGTTCCAGAAACGGGTGGTCGATGCCAGCCCCCTGGTCTTCGTGCTGGAGCTGGACTTCGTGACGGTGCACTCCAAGCGGCTGCAGGATTTCGTGGTGAGCCCGCTGGGCCTTTATTCGTCCTTCGAGCGGGCCTGGATGGCGAAGTGAGAGCAGCGCCCATGACCAGGCAGGCGAGGGCGGCCGCCGCGTGAACCGCCAGAGCCTGCTCTTTGCAGCCAAGCGCCTGCTGCAGGCGGTGCCGACGATCCTGGTGATCGTCTGCCTGAACTTCGCATTGCTGCAACTCGCCCCCGGCGATGCGGCCGACGTGCTGGCCGGGGAGGCCGGGTCCGCCACGCCGGAGTACATGGCTCAGCTGCGGCAGAAGTTCGGCCTGGACCAGCCGGTCTACGTGCAGCTGGTGGTCTACCTCAAGCAGGTCCTGACGCTCGACCTGGGGTATTCGTTCCGCCATGGCATGCCGGTGGCGGAACTGATCCTCGCGCGCCTCGGTCCGACGCTGTTGCTGATGGGCACGGTGTTCCTGCTCGCGGTAGGCTTCGGCACGCTGCTGGGCAGCATCGCAGCGCGCAATATCAACCGCTTCCAGGACGGGCTCATCTCCGTTCTCGCAGTGCTGGCCTATGCCACGCCGGTTTTCTGGGCCGGTCTCATGCTGATCGTGCTGTTCTCGATCAACCTCGGCTGGTTCCCCACCAGCGGAATGCAGGAGATTGCGGCCTTCAACGAGGGATGGGACAAGGTGGTGGACGTGGCCCATCACCTGGTGCTCCCCGCCACGGCCCTGACGATGTTCTACCTGGCGCTCTACACGCGCCTGATGCGCGCCTCCGCGCTGGAGCAGTCGTCGATGGACTACGTGGTGACCGCCCGCGCCAAGGGCCTGACCGAGCGCCAGATCGCGCGGCGCCACATCCTGCGCAACGCGATCCTGCCGGTGATCACCATGGCCGGCATCCAGGTCGGTGCCATGCTGGGCGGCGCGGTGGTGGTGGAGACGGTGTTCGCCTGGCCAGGGTTGGGCCTGCTCGCCTACGAATCCCTCTTTGCCCGCGACCTGAACCTGCTGCTGGGCATCTTCTTCATCTGCGCCTGCCTGGTGGTGGTCGTGAACCTGGTGGTCGACATCATCTACTCGGTGCTCGATCCGCGCATCGAGCTGAGGTGAAGGCATGAGCGGATTCCTCGGCCGGTTCCTGCGCCACAAGCCCGCCGTTTTCGGACTGCTGCTGCTGTTGCTGGTCGTGGCGGCAGCGGTGCTCGCCCCGATCCTCTATCCGGTCAGCCCCTTCGAGCTGGTGGGCAAGCCCTTCCAGCCACCCTTCGGCAACTACCTGTTCGGCACCGACATGCTCGGCCGCGACCTGGCTGCCGGCGTGCTGCATGGCGCCCGCACGACCCTGCTGGTCGGCTTCGTGGCCACCGTCATCGCGGTCGTGCTGGGGGTGAGCATCGGCGGGCTGGCCGGCTATTTCGGTGGCCGGGTCGACACCCTCCTGATGCGGCTGACCGAGATCTTCCAGACGATACCGTTCTTCCTCTTCGCCATCCTCATCGTCGCCGTCATGACGCCGTCCATCGGCAGCGTCGTGTTCGCGATCGCAGCCGTGTCCTGGCCGCCGATGGCCCGCCTGGTCCGGGGAGAATTCATGGGCCTGCGCAACCGGGAATTCGTGCAGGCCTGCCTGCTGATGGGCATGAGCAACCGCAGGATCATCCTCCTGCACATCCTGCCCAATACCTTGTCGGCGATCATCGTCACCGGCTCGCTGATGGTGGCGACCGCCATCCTCACCGAGTCGGGGTTGTCGTTCCTGGGACTGACCGACGCCAACACCATGAGCTGGGGATTCATCATCGGGTCCGGCCGATCGGCCCTTCGCACGGCCTGGTGGATTTGTGCCATCCCCGGCATCGCGATCCTGCTCACGGTGATGGCCATCAACCTGGTCGGCGACGGCCTCAACGACGCGCTGAACCCGCGCTTGAAGTCCCTGTGAGCGCCCCCCGGGACCCCTTGCTGTCGATCGAGGGCCTGACGGTCGACCTGCCGCCCAACGCCGACCGCCGACACGCCGTCCAGGACGTCAGCCTGACCCTGCATCGGGACGAGATCCTGTGCATCGTCGGGGAGTCGGGTTCGGGGAAGTCGGTGATGTCGCGTTCGGTGCTGGGGCTGTTCCCGTCACGCCACGTACGTCCCAGCGCCGGCCGCATCGTGTTCCGCGGCCAGGACCTGCTGGCCGCCTCCCCGCAGGCACTGCGCCGCCTGCGCGGGGACCGGATCGCGATGATCTTCCAGGAACCGATGACGGCGCTGAGCCCGGTCATGACCATCGGCCGCCAGATCGACGAGGTCCTGGAATGCCACAACGCCGGGCAGTTGGCGCAGCGGCGGGCGCGGGTGCTGGAGGTGCTGGCGGCGGTGAACCTGCCCGATCCTCCCGCGATCCTGGCCGCCTACCCGCACCAGCTCTCCGGCGGACAGCGCCAGCGGGCGATGATCGCCATGGCCCTGGCGCTGGAGCCCGACGTGCTGATCGCCGACGAGCCGACCACGGCGCTCGACGTCACCACCCAGGCGCAGATCCTGGCGCTGATTCGCGAGATCCAGTCGCGCCGGCGCATGGGAGTGCTGTTCATCACCCATGACTTCGGCGTCGTGGCCGAAATAGCGCACAGCGTCGCCGTCATGAAAGAGGGGCGGGTGGTGGAGCACGGCACGGCCGAGGAGGTCCTGGTTGCGCCCAAGGCAGCCTACACCCGGGCGCTGCTGGCGGCGGTGCCGAGCCTGAGGCCGTCGTCCACGCGCGGCGACTTCACCGCTGCCCCCGAGGTGCTGTCGGTCGTCGACCTGCGCAAGAGCTATCGCTCCGGCGGCGGCCTGCTCGGCGACCGGGCCCGCGAGGTGACGGCGATCAAGTCCCTGAGCTTTGCGCTCAGGCGCGGCGAAACGCTCGGCATCGTGGGCGAATCCGGCTCCGGCAAGTCGACCGTGGCCCGTTGCGTGACCCGGCTGGTCGAACCCGATCGTGGCGCCATCCTGCTCGACGGGGTCGACATCGCCCCGCTCCGCAACCGCGCGCTGCGCCCGCTGCGCCGGCGCATGCAGATGGTGTTCCAGGACCCGTTCGGCTCGCTGAATCCGCGGCGCACCGTGGGCCAGCTGATCGCGGAGGGGCCGATCGTCCACGGCGCCGGTGCGGCCCAGGCACGGCGCCGCGCGTGCGAGCTGCTGGAGTTGGTGGGGCTGGACGCCCGCTCCGCGGACCGCTTCCCGCACGAGTTCTCGGGCGGGCAGCGCCAGCGGATCGGCCTGGCCCGCGCTCTGGCCCTGGAACCCGCCATCCTGGTGGCCGACGAGCCGGTATCGGCGCTCGATGTGTCGGTGCAGGCGCAGGTGCTGCGGCTGATCGCCGACATCCGCGAACGGCTCGGCCTGTCGGTCCTGTTCATCACCCACGACCTGCGGGTCGCCAGCCAGGTTTGCGACCGGGTGGCGGTGATGCGTCACGGCGAAATCGTGGAGGTCGGCAGCGTCCAGCAGGTGTACGCGGATCCTCGCCATCCCTATACGCGCGAACTGATGGCCGCCGTGCCGGGCCGGGCTTGGAGCCAGAGGCGCGAGGCATGCGCAGTTGGCACGGGCAGCGGCGGCGGGACCGCTTGATACCGCCGCATCGGCGGGACGCGCAGGCGCCCGGTGACGGCCATGAGGCGAGTAGCGGCATTGCGCTGCGCATAGCAGCGCCAGCGCCAGAGTGCCAGGGCGATTGGTATAAACTGTCGTCTCTGTCGGCTGGCGTCCCCGAAAAGGGTCAGTTGCCTGGCAGATACGAGCTGGTGAGTTAGGGCACCGCTAAGAGGACTCAGGACCACCGCGCGTCTTGGCAAGAATCTCTGCAAGACGGTTGATCTGGATGCCGAAGAGGGGGTCGACCGTCGGCCGCGCCTCGCCGCATGGCGCAGAAGGTCAGCCGCTTGGCCGACGGCCGGTTGCCTTCTTGTACTTGGAGCCCAACCTTGGGCTCTGGGCGCCGCGGGGCCATGAAGGTTCCAGTCCTTTCAGCCGCACCATATCCTGCCCAGCAATGACAGAACCTCAACGGAACACGAGAACGGATGGCTTCCCAGCTTGAAACTACCGGCAGCCTCGAGCGCAGGCTGACCCTGTCGGTGCCCAAGGCCGACATCACCAGGAAAGTACAGGAGCGCTATCGCTCCCTGGCTCGCACCGTTCGCATGCCCGGCTTCCGACCGGGCAAGGTCCCGCTCAAGATGATCGAGCAGTCGTACGGCCCGCAGGTCACGGCGGAGATCCTCGGTGACGCGGTCTCCAGGGCCTTCAGCGATGCGGTCGACGAGCACAAGCTGCGGGTCGCCGGCCAGCCCTCCATCGAGCCGAAGGAAAGCGCCGACGACGCTTCCGCCTTCACCGCCACCTTCGAGGTCTATCCGGAAGTGGAGCTCGGGGAGCCCGCCGGCCTGCAGGTCGAGCGCTTCGCCTGCGAGGTCGGCGACGCCGAGGTCGACAAGACCATCGACGTGCTGCGCAAGCAGCGCACGCGCTGGAACGAGGTGCAGCGGGCCGGCCAGGCGGGCGACCGGGTCACCATCGACTTCGTAGGCAAGATCGACGACGTCGCCTTCGAGGGCGGCAGTGCCACCGATTTCGCCATGGTGCTTGGCGAAGGCCGGATGCTGCCGGATTTCGAGACCGGCGTGACCGGCAAGGCCGCCGGCGACAACGGCTCGTTCGATGTCGCCTTCCCGGAGGATTACAACGCCAAGGAGCTGGCCGGCAAGACCGCGCGCTTCGAGGTCACGGCCAAGAAGGTCGAGGAGCCGGAGTTGCCGGTCCTGGACAGCGAGTTCGCCCGGCAGATGGGCGTCAAGGACGGCGACCTGGAGCGCTTCAAGCGCGACGTGCGCAACAACCTCGAGCGCGAGGTCTCGCAGCGGCTCAAGGCCCGCACCAAGAGCTCGGTGATGGACAAGATCGGCGGCCTGGCCAGCATCGACCTGCCGAAGACGCTGGTGGACCAGGAGTCGCAAGCGCTGGCCGAGCGCATGCGCGAGGACCTCAAGGGCCGCGGCGTCGACGTGAAGGACCTGCCGGTGCCGCCGGATGCGTTCAAGGAGCAGGCCGAGCGGCGCGTGCGCCTCGGGCTGCTGGTGGCCGAGATCGTCAAGAAGCATGGCTTGCAGGCCAAGCCGGACCAGATCCGCAAGCAGATCGAGGAGTTCGCGCAGACCTACGAGAACCCCGCCGAGGTGATCCGCTGGTACTTCAGCGACAAGAACCGCCTGGCCGAGGTCGAGGCGCTGGTGGTCGAGCAGAACGTCGTGGACTGGGTGCTGCAGAACGGGCAGGTCACCGACAAGGCGCTGACGTTCGACGAGCTGATGGCGGGCAACTGACCGGCCAGCTCGGACGGCAACTCAGGATTCGCAGCAAGCAACGATTCGCGGCAACCCGTCCGCACCCATCGCATCGAGGAAGCAACATGACTTTCAACAGTCTGGTCGAAGATCAGGTCAACCTGCACCTGGCGCAGGACACGCCGCTGCCGAATGTCGTCGCCTCGGCGCATGGCATGGGCGGCGGCAGCGCCCAGGGCCTCGGCATGGTGCCGATCGTCATCGAGCAAAGCGGCCGCGGCGAGCGCGCCTACGACATCTACTCGCGCCTGTTGCGCGAGCGCGTGATCTTCCTGGTCGGTCCGGTCATGGACCAGACGGCCAACCTGGCGATCGCGCAGATGCTGTACCTGGAAAGCGAGAACCCGGAAAAGGACATCAGCTTCTACATCAACTCGCCCGGCGGGTCGGTGTCGGCCGGCCTCGGCATCTACGACACGATGCAGTTCATCAAGCCGGATGTCTCCACGCTGTGCATGGGCTTTGCCGCCAGCATGGGCGCCTTCCTGATGGCGGCAGGCGAGAAGGGCAAGCGCTTTTCGCTGCCCAATGCCCGCATCATGATCCACCAGCCGTCGGGCGGCGCGCAGGGACAGGCGACGGACATCGAGATCCACGCCCGCGAGATCCTCTACCTGCGCCAGCGACTGAATGCGATCCTCGCCGAACGCACCGGACAGCCCATCGAACGCATCGAGAAAGACACCGAGCGCGACAACTTCATGTCGGCGGAAGATGCGGTAAAGTATGGCTTGATTGACAAGGTTCTGGCGGCCCGGGATTCGGCCGGCAAGCCGCCCAAGGCCTAGTTGCCAAGGAACTGCGCGCCGGAGCCCGGAGAAACGGATGTCGGAAAAGAAAGGTTCTAGCGAAAAGCTGCTTTACTGCTCGTTCTGCGGCAAGAGCCAGCACGAGGTACGCAAGCTGATCGCCGGCCCGTCGGTGTTCATCTGCGATGAATGCATCGAACTGTGCAACGACATCATCCGGGATGAAGCACAGGCCGAGCCGGCATCGTCCAACCGTTCCGGCCTGCCCACGCCGGCGGAGATCTCGCAGATCCTCGACCAGTATGTGATCGGCCAGAGCCGCGCCAAGCGGATCCTGTCGGTTGCCGTCTACAACCACTACAAGCGGCTGCGCCACAAGGGCAAGAAGGACGACGTCGAGCTCTCCAAGAGCAACATCCTGCTGGTCGGGCCCACCGGCTCGGGCAAGACGCTGCTGGCCCAGACGCTGGCCCGGCTGCTCAACGTGCCGTTCGTGATCGCGGATGCCACCACCCTCACCGAAGCCGGCTACGTCGGCGAGGACGTGGAAAACATCATCCAGAAGCTGCTGCAGAACTGCAACTACGAGGTCGAGAAGGCGCAGAACGGCATCGTCTACATCGACGAGATCGACAAGATCTCGCGCAAGTCGGACAACCCGTCGATCACCCGCGATGT
>JAEZQX010000201.1 GCA_023441105.1 Pseudomonadota bacterium
CCGATGCGCCGGCAGCCGCCGGCGGCGACGACATGGTCGCGCGCGCGCTGGCGGCCTACGAGGCCGGCGAGGTCGACCCGGCGCAGCAGCTGTTCCTGCAGGCCGCCCACCGCGGCGATGCGCTGGCCGCCTACAACGCCGCGGTCATCCGGCTCAACGACGAAAGCGCCGAACCCGCCGAACGGGAGGCGGTCGACCTGCTGATGCAGAGTGCCCAGGCCGGCTTCGGCATGGCGCAGCACATGCTCGCGACCCTCTACGAGCGCGGCCAGTTCCTGCCGCCGTCCCAGCCGCTGGCGGTGCACTGGTACCGCCTGGCTGCCGAACAGGGCGACGCGGCGGCGCAGCTGTCGCTCGCCACCCAGTACTACCTTGGTCGCGGCACGGCCCAGGACTACCGGGAGGCGGCACGCTGGTACGAGAATGCCGCCGAGGCCGGCGACGCCGGCGCCCAATACATCGTCGCTTCCATGTACGAACAGGGGCTGGGGGTGAAGCCCGACCTCGACCAGGCGCTCGTCTGGTACAACGCCGCGGCCCGCCAGGGCGACGTCGCGGCCCAGCTCAAGGCCAAGGAGGTGGTCGAGCGACTCGCGGCCGAACGCGGCCAGTGACGCGGGAGCGCGCGACCTGGCGCCGGCGTCACTTGCGCCGCAGGCCGGCGTACACCTTCCTGAACTTCGCCAGCTTGGGCGCCACCACCATCGTGCAATAGCCCTGGCCGGGGTGGCGTTCGAAATAGCGGTGGTGGTAGGGTTCGGCGGTCGAATAGTTCGAAAGCGGCGCCACCTCGGTCACGATCGGATCGGCGAAGACCTTCTCCTGCTCGAGTTCGGCGATGAAGCGGCGCGCGGCGGCCGCCTGCTCCTCGTCGTGGTGGAAGATCACCGACCGGTACTGGCTGCCGACATCGTGCCCCTGGCGATTGAGGGTGGTCGGATCATGGATGGTGAAGAAAATGGCAAGGATCTGCCGCAGCTCGAGCCTGCCCGGGTCGTAGGTGATCCGGACCACCTCGGCATGACCGGTTTCGCCGCTGCAGACGTCCTCGTAGCTCGGGTTGGCGACGTGGCCGCCTGCGTACCCGGGCTCCACCGCAACCACGCCCTCGACATCGAGGAACACCGCCTCGGTGCACCAGAAGCATCCGCCCCCCAGCGTGATCGAACTGGTCGCGGCCGTGCTTCCGCCCCCTGCCCCGCCCGATTGGTCCATCGCCTTCCTCCGCCGCGCCAGGATTGCAATCGGCCAGCATAGCGCAAATCGGGGGGCCGGCGCACGGGTAGAATCGGAGCCATCGAGCAACACTCCGCTTGCCGCCGGCCACCGGCGTCGGGCGCTATCAACGAGGAATCAGCCATGGCAACTTCCGCCAGATCCAAGGCGACTTTCAACTGGGCAGATCCCCTGCTGCTGGAGGAGCAGCTCAGCGAAGACGAGCGCATGGTGCGGGATGCCGCCCGCGATTACTGCCAGGACAAGCTCGCGCCGCGGGTGCTGGAAGCCTTTCGCAGCGAGAGCACCGATCCGGCGATCTTTCGCGAGATGGGTGAAATCGGCCTGCTGGGACCGACCATTCCGGAAGAGTTCGGCGGTCCGGCGCTCAACTACGTCAGCTACGGCCTGATCGCGCGCGAGGTGGAGCGGGTCGACTCCGGCTACCGTTCGATGATGAGCGTGCAGTCGTCGCTGGTGATGGTGCCGATCTTCCAATTCGGCAGCCAGGCGCAGAAGGAGAAGTACCTGCCGAAGCTCGCCCGCGGCGAGTGGATCGGCTGCTTCGGCCTGACCGAACCCAATCACGGATCCGACCCGGGATCGATGGCGAGCCGCGCCAAGGCGGTGCCGGGTGGCTTTCAGCTCACCGGTTCCAAGACCTGGATCTCGAACTCGCCAATTGCCGACGTGTTCGTCGTCTGGGCCAAATGCCAGGGCGGCGACTTCGACGGCCGCATCAAGGGCTTCATTCTCGAGAAAGGCATGAAGGGCCTGTCGGCGCCGAAGATCGCCGGCAAGGTGGGGCTGCGCGCCTCGATCACCGGCGAGGTGGTGATGGACCAGGTGTTCGTGCCGCAGGAGAACCTGCTGCCCGGCGTCGAGGGACTCAAGGGTCCCTTCACCTGCCTGAACAGCGCGCGCTACGGCATTGCCTGGGGTGCGCTTGGCGCGGCGGAGGATTGCTGGCACCGCGCCCGCCAGTACGTTCTCGAGCGCCAGCAGTTCGGCCGCCCGCTGGCCGCCAACCAGCTGATCCAGAAGAAGCTTGCCGACATGCAGACCGAGATCACGCTCGGCCTGCAAGGCTGCCTGCGCCTGGGCAGGATGAAGGACGAAGGCACGGCCGCGGTCGAGATCACCTCGATCATGAAGCGCAACTCCTGCGGCAAGGCCCTGGACATCTCGCGCCTGGCGCGCGACATGCTGGGCGGCAACGGCATCAGCGACGAGTTCGGCGTCATCCGCCACCTCGTCAACCTCGAGGTCGTCAACACCTACGAGGGCACGCACGATGTGCATGCGCTGATCCTCGGCCGCGCCCAGACCGGCATCCAGGCCTTCAGCTAGGACGCTGCCTCGCCGCCCGCGTGTCGGCAGGCCTGGGGAAGCGCCTTCCAGATCTCGAACACCCGCTCGCGGGCGATCCGGCCATCGCGCATGTGG
>JAEZQX010000306.1 GCA_023441105.1 Pseudomonadota bacterium
GTTCAGGCGTCGGCCGCAGGGCGGGGCGCGGCCGCGCCGGGCCGGCCGGAGGCTCGCCAGCTGGCTGGATTGCTGCCGACCATGCGGGTGAAGGCGCGGCTGAAGGCGGCTTCCGATTCATAGCCGACTGCCAGCGCCACCGTCCTCACCTTCGCTGCCGGTTCTCCGAGCATCCGGGTCGCCAGTTGCATGCGCCAGGCGGCCAGGTAGTGCATCGGCGGCTGGCCCACCACCTGCGCGAAGCGGCTGGCCAGCGTCGAGCGCGAGGCGCCCGCCTGGGCAGCCAGCGCCTGCAGTGTCCACGCCTGGTCCGGCCGCGCATGCAGCAGCGCCAGCACGCGGCCGACCAGCGGATCGTTCAGCCCGGCGAGCCAGCCGGCCGCCGGCGGCAGCGGATCGCCGGGCCGGTGGGAGAGCTCTCCTGCCGGCCTTTCCGCATGGCAACGGATTGCTGCGATGAACATCAATTCGCTCAGGCGCAAAAGCACCTCGCGGCTGCCCGGTCCTTGGGCCTGCAATTCGGCCTGCGCCAGCGCGATCAGGTGGCGCATCGGGCCGTCGTCCTGCATCGTGCGCCGCAGGTGAAGGACCGCCGGCAGCGCCGCCAGGATCGGGTTGAAGGGACGCGCCTCGCAGCCGAGGAAGCCGCAGATGAAGCGGGTGTGCTGTGAACCTTGCCCGCCCTCGACCACCACCTGCGGCAGTTCGCCGTTCACCATCCGGCGGAAGAAGGCGACCGCCTCGTCGTCGCTGGCAATGGGCTCGGCCGCCGGCGGGTTGGCGAGGTGATAGGGATCGCCCTGCGGGACGACCAGGATGTCGCCCGCTTCCATGCGCTGGGCGGCCTCGCCGCGAATGCCGCCCCAGCAGGTGCCTGCAGTCACCACGTGATACGAGATCAGGTGCAGGCCCGGGGGCAGCACGAACCGGGCGAAGGAACGGGCGGCGGGCGCATTGCTGCGCCAGGGCGACCTGGCTTCCACCAGGAAGAGCATCGAGGCCGTCAGGCGGATGCTGCGGAAGACGTCGGACAGGACGTCGATCCCGCCCTCGTTACCGCAGGCGGAAAGCGCGGCCGGACGCGGCAGCAAGCGATTCGGCAGATCGGTCATGGCGGTGGCGGCCAGGCTGGTCGATCCTACGCCTGCAGGGGGCCACTGACAACGCGGGAGGTCGACGACGATGGCAGCGATCAAGGCGACGCAAGCGCCTCAAGCAGCGATGGCAGCGGAAGCAACGGAAGCAGCGGAAGCAGCGGAAGCAGCGGAAGCAGCGGAGGCGATCGGAGCTCGGGGATCCGGGGCCCGCTCCCCGGCAGAGGTCTACGAAGAGCAGTTCGTGCCGGCGCTCTTCAGGCCGTGGGGCAGGGTGGTGACGGCAGCGGCGCAACTGGCGCCCGGACAGCGGGTCCTCGACGTGGCGTGCGGCACCGGGGCATTGACCGAGGCGGCCTGCGAACGAGTCGGGCCGGAAGGCAGCGTCGCCGCCCTCGATGCCAATGCGCAGATGCTCGCGGTGGCACGCCGCAAGCCGCTGGACGTCGCCTGGCACGAGGGGCGTGCCGAGGCGCTGCCCTTCGCGGATGCATCGTTCGATGCGGTCGTCAGCCAGTTCGGCCTGATGTTCTTCGACGATCGCGTGCAGGCGCTGCGCGAGATGATGCGCGTGCTGCGACCGGGCGGCCGGCTGGCAGTCGCGGTGTGGGACATGCTGGCTGGATCGCCCGGTTACGCCGCACTGGCCGACGTGCTGCAGCGGCTGTTCGGCAGTCCGATCGCCGATGCCTTTCGCGCCCCGTTCGCGCTGGGCGACGAGGTGCTGCTGCAGCGACTATTCGCGCAAGCGGGCATTGCCGGCGCCGAGATCCGTCGCCACGACGGCACCGTCCGATTTTCGTCCATTGCTGCGCTGGTGGCGACCGAGCGCGCCTGCGCCTGGACGCTCGGCGGGCTGCTCGACGAGGTCCGGTTCGCCAGCCTGCTGGCGCAAGCGCGAGTGGCGCTGGCGCCGTTTGCCGGTCCCGACGGTGCCGTCACTTTCGCGGTGCCAGCCCTCGTCACGACGGCCCGGCGGCCGGGGTGACGACGCCTGCTGCTCCCATCAGGTGCACCCGCGCAATCAGGCCGCCGCCCTTGCCGCGCGTGCGCGGGCGGTCGAGCAGCTCGATGCGCATGCCGTGGCGTTCGGCGGCGGTGCGCGCGATCGCCAGGCCCAGGCCGCTGCCGGCGGCAGCCGTTCCCGGGATGCGGAAGAAGCGATCGAAGACGCGCGTCTTCAGGTCGCCCGGGATGCCGGGACCGGCATCGACCACGTCCACCACCGGTTGCCCGGCGATGGGATGCAGGCGCACGTCGACCACCGAGCCCTCCGGCGAATAACGCAGCGCATTGTCGATCAGATTGTCGAAGACGCTGCGCAACTCCTCGCCCGGGGCGGCGACCACCGCCGACGTCCGACGCTCGAACCCGAGGTCGATGCGGCGACTGTCGGCCAGCGGCATCGCCTGCTCGAGGCAGGTCTGCAGGAGCGCGGCGATGTCGCTCGCGCGATCATGCTCCGCGGCGGCGGGCATCTCCTGGCGCGACAGGCGCAGCAGCTGGCCGATCAGGTGCTGCGCGCGATTGACGCCCGCCTCCAGCTGGGCGAAGCATTCGCTGCCGGCGCCCGGGCTCACGTGGGCGCGCAGGTTCTCAAGCTGCAGGCCGATGGCGGTGACCGGGGTGCGCAGCTCGTGCGCCGCGTCCTGCACGAATCGCCGCTGCGTGGCAAAGGCGTCGCGCAGGCGGGCGAGCAGGCAGTTGAAGGCGACCACCAGCGGTGCGATCTCGTCCGGCACTCGGGTCGGCGAGATCTCCGCGAGGCGCCGCTCGTCCTGGGCGACGACGTCGTCCGCCACCTCGCGCAGCGATCGCGACGTGGAGCAGACGACGGTCCACAGGACCAGCAGCGAGACCGGCAGCACGATGGCCACCGGCAGGCCGGCCAGCAATGCCTTGTGGGTGATCTGGTGCTGCCGGAACGAGCCGCTCTGCACGACCTGGATGCGCGGGCTCGCGGCCGATGCGCCGGGCGCGGCCGTGTAGACGCGCCAGGTGTCGGCGTCCTTCGGACCGGTGCGCACGTCGTGCCAGCCCGGCTGCGTTTGCAGCGGCACCGTCAGGCCGGGCCACGAGCTCGCCAGCGGCCGGCCGTCCGCGTCCCAGGCCTGCACCAGGAACGCGCCCCAGGCGAAGACGCTATCTTCGTCGGCCTGGTGCAGCACCGGCGTGCCCTGCTGGTTGGCGTAGGAGCCGGCCAGCAGTTGCATCTGGTCGTCCATGAAAGCATGGACCATGCGGCCGTAGCTTGCATAGGAGAACAGCGCGGCAAGCACCGCCGCAGCGAGATGCAGCGACACCAGCCAGAGCAGCAGCTTGCCGCGGATCGAGCGCGGGCCGAGCCGGCGGCGACCATCGGACTGCGCATCGTGTGCCGCTGGCGCGGCGGCAGCAGGGGTGGCGGTGGTGACGGCGGTGGTGGCGGCGGTGGCGGGCATGGCGGGTATCAGGTGGCCGGCGCCAGGCGCCAGCCGAGGCCGCGGACGTTGCGGATGGTGGCGGCACCGAGGCGGCGCCGCATGCCGTGGATGAGCACGTCGACCGCATTGCTGCTGACTTCCTCGCCCCAGCCATAGATCCTCGATTCGAGCTGGTCGCGGGAGAGGATGGCGCCCGGCCGCTCCAGCAGGGCATGGAGCAGCGCGAACTCGCGTGCGCTGAGGCATTCGCGGCTGCCGTTGACCACCACTTCGCGCGTGGTCAGGTCGAGCTGGATGGCGCCATTGCCGATGACCGAGTGGGCCGAACCGTCGCGACGGCGGATCACCGCCCGCATGCGGGCGAGCAACTCGCCGAGCTCGAACGGCTTGAGCAGGTAGTCGTCCGCGCCAAGGTCGAGGCCGCGGATGCGGTCCTCGAGGCCGTCACGGGCGCTGAGCACCAGTACCGGCGTGTCGTCGCCGCGGGCCCTCGTCGCGCGCAGCACGTCCGTGCCGTCGACCCGCGGCAGGCCGAGGTCGAGCAGGATGCAGGTGTAGCCGCCGGCATCGACGGCGGATTGACCGGCCGCGCCGTCGCACACCCAATCGACCGACCAGCCCGCTGCCTGCAGGGCCTGTGCCAGGCTGCGGCCGATCATCTCGTCGTCTTCCACCAGCAGAACGCGCATCGTCCGGTTCCCCGGTCACGACGTTATCACGGCTGGCTCGCGTGACGAAGATCGGCTCGCCGTCGCTGGCGGCAGGGCGGGCGGCACCGCGCCGGCAGCGCGGGCGACGTCCACGCACAGCACCCAGAGCAGCGGCTCGTCCGGATCGATGTCGATGGTGTGCCTTTCGCCGTCGACGCGGAAATCGAGCACCACGGTGTAGTTGTTGCGATCCTTCACGGGTCACTCCCCTCTTGCAATGCAGGTTCGACAAGGGGGCAGTCTAGGGAGCAAGAATTAGCTGACCATTAGCCGACCCCGTCAGCTCGGACCGCCGGCACTCGTCGCCTCCGCCCGCGCCTCGGTCAGGTCGAGCTCCAGATAGACGGCGCCCGGGATGGGGTTGTAGTAGTAGGGCGGAATGGGGCGGAAGCCGAGCGACCGGTAGAGGCGCAGGGCGGCAGTCATGGTCGACAAGGTGTCGAGGCGCATGCGCTCGTAGCCGGCGGCTCTGGCTTCGGCGCAGATGCGCTGCGCGAGTTGCTTGCCGAGGCCCGTCTGCCGGGCCGTGGGCTTGAGGTAGAGGCGCTTCATTTCGCAGATGCCCGTCGCGAGGGGGCGCAGCGCCACGCAGCCCAGCACCTCCTGTCCCTGCCATGCAAGCAGCATGCGACCGCCTGGTGGAGCGTAGTCGCCGGGCAAGTCCGACAACTCGGCGTCGAAATCCTGGAAGTCGAGGCTGACGCCCAGCGCGTCCACATAGTCGCGAAACAGGCCGCGCACGAGGTCGAGATGATGCGGGAATTCGGCAGGCCGGATTTCTACAGGCATTGGCTCGGACATGGCCGCAGTTTAGCGCCCGCGCCGCTCGCCACGGCGGCATCGATGGTCGCCCCGCGGCGGATTCGGCGGCGGCGCGGTGGACTTGATGACCGGGCCTCGCGTCGTCGCGTCGATCGCAGGCAAGCCTGGCAATCAGAACACAGGCCGACGCAATCTCGCTACCCAACCCCAAGTTCGCAAACTTCAAGCAGTCTCTCGTGCACTCGGATGTCACGCAGCTTCGGGTGGGGGTGCCT
>JAEZQX010000336.1 GCA_023441105.1 Pseudomonadota bacterium
TCGCCCGCAAACGGCGCGCTGGCCGGAGCCCCTGCGTCAGGGCGCGGCGGCGGCAGCGATCGCGTCGCGCGGGCCTGGGCGGTACTGGACACGGTGCTGGATCCGGAAGTGCCTGCCTTGTCGGTGCGCGACCTGGGCATCGTGCGCGACGTGGTCGATGCGCCGGCCGGCGGCGAGCTGGAGGTCGTGCTGACGCCCACCTATTCCGGCTGCCCCGCCACGGAAGTCATCGAGCAGAGCGTGCTGCAGGCCCTCGCGCACGCCGGGCTCGGCCCGGCACGGGTACGGTTGCAGCGGGCGCCGGCCTGGACCTCGGACTGGATCAGCGACGACGGCCGGCGCAAGCTGCGCGAATACGGCATTGCGCCGCCCGGCCCGACCGGACCGGAGACGGCGGTGCCGCTGCGCTTCGTCGGCCGGCGCGTCGCCGCTCTCGCCTGCCCGAGGTGCTCGAGCAACGACACCGAGCGACTGTCGGCCTTCGGTTCGACCGCCTGCAAGGCGCTCTACCGCTGCCGCGCCTGCCGGGAGCCGTTCGAGCATTTCAAGCCGATCTAGGAGTTGGTCGAGAGCCGTCCCTGACCGGGTGGCGGTCGGGCAGGGGCCTGGCCGGGCCCATAACCGGCGCGCGCCCGGCGGAACCGGCGTGCGACGTTCGAAGTTGCGCGGAGTGAACCCATGAGTGTGATCTTCCATCCGCTGCGCGTACGCGCCATCGAGCCGGACACGCAGGAAGCCGTGATCGTCTCCTTCGACGTGCCGCCGGACCTGCGCGATGTCTTCGGCTTCACGCAGGGCCAGTACCTGACGCTGCGCACCAGCATCGACGGCCAGGACCTGCGGCGTTCCTATTCGATCTGCGCCGGGGTCGACGACGGCGAGTTGCGGGTGGGTGTGCGCAAGGTGCGGGGCGGCGTCTTCTCCAACTGGATCAACGAGCAGCTCAAGCCCGGCGACACCATCAGCGTCATGGCGCCGCAGGGGCGCTTCTTCGTGCCGCTGGAGCCGCAGGCGCGGCGCCATCATCTCGGCATCGCCGGCGGCAGCGGCATCACGCCGATCCTGTCGATCATGAAGACGGTGCTGGCGCGCGAGCCTGTCAGCCGGTTCACGCTGATCTACGGCAACCGCTCGTTGCGGTCGACGATGTTCAAGGAAGAGATCGAGGATCTCAAGAACCGCTACATGACGCGGCTGGTGCTGCAGCATGTCTTCTCGGACGAACACACCGACTCGCCGCTGACCCGCGGCCTGATGGACCGCGGCAAGATCGCCGAGTTCCTGCAGACGGTGGTGCCGGCCGGGAGCATCGACCACGCCTATATCTGCGGTCCGTTCCAGATGAACGACGAGGCCGAGGCGGCGCTGCTGGCCGCCGGGGTGCCGGAGGAGCGCATCCACATCGAGCGCTTCGGCATCGCGCTGCAGGAGGCGGGCAAGGTCGACGCCATCGTGCACGAGGCGCGGGCGGAAGACGCGCCGCAGGCGACGGTCACCATCGTGCGCGATGGCTTGCAGCGGGAGTTCGCCTTCACCCGCGGCCAGGCGAGCATCCTCGACGCCGCGTCGTCCGCCGGGCTGGAGGTTCCCTATTCCTGCACCTCCGGCGTCTGCGGCACCTGCCGCGCGCGGCTGCTGGAAGGCGAGGTCAGGATGGAGCGCAACTTCGCGCTCGACAAGCAGGAGGTCGCCGCCGGCTTCGTGCTCACCTGCCAGGCGCATCCGCTCACCGCGCGGGTGGTCCTGTCCTTCGACGAACGCTGACTGATGGAGATCGAGCGATGACCCAGACCCTGCAGAGCTTCATCGCCGGCCGCTGGCTCGGCCGCGAACCGGCGCAGGCATTGCGCAGCGCCGTCGACGGCAAGGCCGTCGCCAGCACCCATGCCGAGCCGATCGATTTCGCCGAGGCGGTGGAGCATGCGCGCAAGGTCGGGCTGCCCAACCTGCTCGCGCTCGACTTCCAGCAACGCGCCCAGCGACTGAAGGCCCTGGCCAGGTTCCTGACCACCGAGAAGGAAAAGCTCTACCAGGTGTCGCTGCATACCGGGGCGACCCGCAGCGACGCCTGGATCGACATCGAGGGCGGCACCGGCACGCTGCATGCCTATGCGGGTATCGGCTCGGCCGAGCTGCCGTCCGGCAACCTGCTGCACGAGGGTCCGACGATCCCGCTCGGCAAGAAGGGCGGCTTCGCCGGCACCCACATCCTGGTGCCGCGCGGCGGCCTGGCCGTGCACATCAACGCCTTCAATTTCCCGGTCTGGGGCCTGCTCGAGAAGTTTGCGCCGGCCTTCCTTGCCGGCGTGCCCTGCATCGGCAAGCCGGCGACGTCCACCAGCTACCTCACCGAGGCAATGATGCGGCTGGTGGTCGAATCCGGCATCCTGCCCGAGGGGAGCCTGCAGCTGGTGATCGGCGGCACCGGGGACCTGCTCGACCGGCTCGAGGAGCAGGACCTGGTGACCTTCACCGGTTCTGCCGACACCGCCTCGAGGCTGCGCGTGCATCCCAACCTGGTGCGCCGCTCGATTCCCTTCAACGCCGAGGCCGACTCGCTCAACTGCGCGATCCTGGCGCCGGACGTGACGCCGGACGACGACGAGTTCGACCTGTTCGTCAAGGAAGTGGCGCGCGAGATGACCGTCAAGGCGGGGCAGAAGTGCACCGCGATCCGGCGCGCCATCGTGCCGCGCCAGCATCTCGATGCCGTCGCCGAGCGGCTGAAGGCGCGGCTTGCAAGGACGGTCGTCGGCGACCCGACGCGCGAGGAGGTGCGCATGGGTGCACTGGCGTCGCACGGCCAGCGCAACGACGTCGCCGAGCGGGTCGCCAGCCTGCTGCAGGTTGCGGAGCTGGTCCATGGCGAACGCGACGGCTTCCAGCCGGTCGGCGACGGTGTCGCGGATGGGGCGTTCTTCGCGCCGACGCTGCTGCTGAGCCGCAAGCCGCTTGAGCACTCCGCCGTGCACGAGGTCGAGGCCTTCGGGCCGGTGAGCACGCTGATGGCCTACGACGGCATCGACGAGGCGTTGCAGCTTGCCGCCCGCGGCCGCGGCAGCCTGGTCGGCACCCTAGTCACCCGCAGCCCCGCCGTCGCGGCCCGGGTGATCCCGGCGGTTGCCGCGCTGCACGGCAGGTTGCTGGTGCTCGATCGCGAGGCGGCGCCGGAGTCCACCGGCCATGGTTCGCCGCTGCCGCCGCTGAAGCACGGCGGCCCCGGCCGCGCCGGCGGCGGCGAAGAGCTGGGCGGCCTGCGCGCCGTGAAGCACTACCTGCAGCGGGCGGCGGTGCAGGGATCGCCGACCATGCTGGCGGCGGTGACCGGCGAGTACATCCGCGGCGCGGCGTTGCGCGAATCGGAGGTGCATCCCTTCCGGCGCTGGTTCGACGACCTGCAGGTCGGCGATACGCTGCTGACCCATCGCCGTACCGTGAGCGAAGCCGACATCGTCGCTTTCGGCGGCATCTCCGGCGACTTCTTCTACATGCATTTCGACGAGGTGGCCGCCAAGGAGACCCAGTTCGGCAAGCGCATCGCCCACGGCTACTTCGTGCTGTCGGCGGCGGCCGGCTTGTTCGTGTCGCCGGCCCCGGGCCCGGTGCTGGCGAACTACGGCCTCGACACCCTGCGCTTCGTCAAGCCGGTCGGCATCGGCGACACCATCCGCGCGCGGCTCACCTGCAAGCGCAGGATCGACCGCGGCCGCACCGACCAGAAGGGGCAGGGCCAGGGCGTGGTCGCCTGGGACGTCGAGGTGAGCAACCAGGATGGCGAACTGGTCGCGAGCTATGACATCCTGACGCTGGTGGCGAAGCGGCCGACGCTGGAGCCGGCCCTGCTGAAGGCATAGTGGAGGACACTCGGCGCCGATCTGCTACCGTACGGTGCGGGGCCGCTTGCCAGCGCCCCCTGGACTTCTTGGTACCTGGAGCAAGCCGATGATCGTCGAACGCATCTGGACCGGTAACGCCTACCGCAACTACAACTATCTGATCGCTTGCCCCGAGAGCGGCGAGGCGCTGGCCATCGACCCCCTGGACCACCAGAAATGCCTGGCCGCGGCCAAGGCGAAGGGCTGGGAGATCACCCAGATCCTCAATACCCACGAACACCATGACCACACCGGCGGCAACGACGCCGTGGTAGCGGCGACTGGCGCCAAGGTGATCGCGCACCATCGCGCCGGCTCGCGCATTGCCGGCGTCGATCGTGGCGTCAAGGCCGGCGACGTCATCAAGGTCGGCAAGACGGTCGAGCTCGAGTGCATGGACACGCCCGGCCACACGATGTGCCACATCTGCCTGCGCTCCCATACCGAGCGGCCGGCACTGTTCTCCGGCGACACGCTGTTCAACGCCGGTGCGGGCAATTGCCACAATGGCGGCAGCCCGGAGGCGCTGTACTCCACCTTCGTCGAGCAGCTGGCGAAGTTGCCCGAGGACACGCAGGTCTACCCGGGGCACGACTATATCGAGAACAACCTGCGGTTCACGCTCGCGCGCGAGGCGGACAACGCCGAGGCGGCGGCAATGCTGCCCGAGGTGACCGGCCATGACCCGGCGCAGGGCCGCGTCACGACGCTGCGGGAGGAAAAGCAGATCAACACCTTCCTGCGCCTGACCAGCCCGGGTGTCATCGCAGGACTTCGCAAGGCCTTTCCCGATCTTCCGGAGCAGCCGGATCCGAAGACGGTGTTCGTCAAGCTTCGCGAGTTGCGCAATGCCTGGTGAGCCGGGTCTGGTCATCTGAGCCCCGACTGGAGTTGGACTTGGCAACCCGCAACGAGACCACGAAGCAGGTGCTGGAGGAGATGTTCGCGAAGCGCGGATATCTGCTTCCCTATCACCGACTGCTCGGTGCATCCGATCCCGCGCTGCTGGCCACGTACGACGAGCTGTACACGCGCCTGACCCTGGATCAGCGCAGCCTGACGCTGGAGGAACGCGAGATCGTCTGGGCGGCGTTGCTGGCCACCACCCGCGAGAAGGTCGCCGCGTTCCACCTGGAGCGCGGGCTGAAGGCCGGCATGACGCGCGAATCGATCGGCGACTCGATGGCCATCGCCGCGGCTTGCGAAGCCTTCGATGCGCTGTCCTTCAGCCATCGCGCGTTCGCGGCTTGGGTGAGCGAGGAGCTGGCGATGGCGCGCTATGCGGTTTTGTTCGACGCGTCGCGCGGCTCCATCCCCGCGCCGATCGCCGAAGTCGCCGCCGTCGTGTGCCACGCGGCGCATCGCAACGCGGCGGGCATGCGGGTGCATCTCGTCAGGGCATTCGCAGTGGGCGTGCGCCGCGAGCAGTTGGCCGAAGGCCTGTCCTACGTGCTGCTTCACCGCGGCGGGCCGACGATGGTCGAGGCCGCGGCCTGCTGGGAGCTCGCAGCGAAAGAGCTGGGCGTGCCCGGCCCGTACTAGCAATATCCGGGAAGATCCTGGATCGGAAGATTCAGAACCGAAAGGATTCAGTGTCGAGTTGAGTCAGTCTCGAGAAGAGTCAGTCTCGAGAAGAGTCAGTCTCGAGAAGATTCAGTCGAGGCTGATTCCTTTCGTGCGGGCCAGCTCCGTCCACTTCCTGCGCTCGCCCATCAGGTAGGCGCGAAACGAGTCGCTCGACCCGCCCACGGGTTCGACCCCCAGCGACTGCAGGCGCTGCGCGACGTCCGGCGCCCGCAGCGCCGCCTCGAAGGCGCCGTTGAGGCGCTTCACCACCTCGGGCGGCGTGCCGGCGGGGACCAGCGCGCCATACCAGCCGTTGGCGTCGACGTCCTTGATGCCCGCATCGCCGAGGCTCGGAATGTCCGGCGCGAGCGGGGAACGCTGCGGTGCGAGCACCGCCATCGGCTTCAGCTTGCCGGCCTTGATCAGCTCCGACAGGCCAGCCAGTCCGTCCACGCCCAGCGGAATGTGCCCGCCGAGCAGGTCCGTCTTCAGCGGCGCGGATCCCTTGTACGCGACGTGGGGGATATTGAGCCCGGCCCGCAGGTTGAACAGCTCCATCCCCAGGTGGGAGTTGGAACCGGTGCCGGCGGAACCGAAGCTCAGCGAACCGGGTTTCGCCTTGGCCTGGGCCACGACCTGGTCGAGCGAGGCGAACGGGGTGTCGGGCGCCGCGACCAGCACGTTGCCATAGCGCACCAAGTGGATGACGGGGGCGAAGTCATCGAACTTCCAGGCCAGCTTGGCGAACAGGGCCTCGCTGGTGGTGAAGTTGGGCGCCGTCACGAGGATGGTGTAGCCGTCCGCCGGCGCGCGCGCCACCAGTTCGGTGCCGATGTTGGCCGACGCGCCGGCCCGGTTCTCGACCACCACCGGCTGGTTGAAGCTTGCGGTGAGCTTCTCGGCCATCAGCCGAGCCACGGTGTCGGTGCCGCCGCCAGGGCTGTACGGCACGATGATCCGGAACGGCTTGTTCGGAAACTCCTGCGACCAGGCGGCGGCCGGACTGGCCAGCATTGCGGCCAGCAACAGGCCTCCCAGCAGGTTCTTCATGCTCTTCGCTCCAGAAATCACCGCCGCTCCTGACTTGTTCATGACCCGTTCATGACCCACTCACGACCCCGGCCGCCGTCCGCACGTGATCCGCTCACGATCCGTTCAGTTCACCCGGATGTCCGCTGCCTTGACCACGTCCGCCCAGCGGGCGATGTCGCCGGCAACCATGGCGGTGTACTCGGCGGGCGTGAGCCGATTGGGTTCCGTTCCGAAGCTGCGCAGCCGATCGACCAGCTCGGGCGAGTTGAGCCCGGCAACCAGCGCCGCATTCAGCTTGTCGGCGACCTCGGGCGGGATGCCGGCCGGCCCGGAGATGCCGAACCAGTTGCTGGCAACCAGGGGCTCGAGGCCCAGCTCACGAACGCTCGGCACGTCCGGCCAACGCGAAGCGCGCGTCGGGGTGGTGATGGCGAGCAGGCGCACCAGCGGGTTGTTGCCGACGTCCGGAACGGCCGCGATCAGACCGTCCACCTGTCCTGCGAGGAGATCCTGCGTGGCCGGCGCCGATCCCTTGTACGGCACATGCGTGATGCTGACCTTGGCGGCCTGGTTCAGGATCTCCAGCTTCGCGTGCGACGAGGTGCCGTTGCCGTTGGAACCGAACTTCACCGCGCCGGGAGCGGTGCCGGCCTTCTCGAGGAGTTGCGCGAGCGTCTTGTAAGGTCCGTTGGCCGCCACTGCAATGCCGCTCGGCACGCCGGCGACCAGGCCGATATGCGTGAAGTCCTTCAGCGGATCGTACGGCAGCCTGGCGTACACGCTGGCACCGATCGCATGCGACGCGATGTTCGACAGGACCAGCGTGTAGCCGTCCGGCGCAGCCTTGGCAACCGACTCGCTGCCGATCACGCCGCCGGCGCCGGGGCGGTTCTCGACCACCACCGGCTGGCCCAGGGCCGACTGCATTTCCTTCGCAGCCAGTCGTCCGAGCAGATCGGCCGTGCCTCCGGGCGGGAAGGGAACGACGAACCTGACCGGGCGGCTCGGCCAGGATTCGGCCCAGCCCGAAGCCGGCAGGAGAACTGCGAGCGAGAGCAGCGTCGACGTCAGGAGACGGGACAAGCGCATGGTCAGCCCTCGGGTCGATCGGATCGGAATATTCTTTCACGACAACTTCGCCGGAGACAACACCTTGTCGGTCGAATACGCGCCCCTGGGATTCGTCGGTCTGCTGACCCCGCAGGCGAACACCACCGTGGAATCCGAATGCGGGATTCTCTTCCCGCCCGGCGTCGGCCAGCTGGGCGGCCGGCTGACGAGTCCGCGCGCGACGATGGAGGAACGTCTCGTCGACTACTTCGAGTCGCTCGAGACGGCAGCGGGGCAGTTCGCGGGCGTGCCGCTGCGCGCACTCGGCTTCGCCTGCACCGGTTCGTCCTACCTGGCGGGGCGCGAGCGGGAGGACGCCACGCTCCGGCACCTGTCGGAGCAGGCCGGATGCCATGTCACCAGCTCCGCCCGGTCGGTGGTCGAGGCGTTGCGCGCCATCGATGCGTGTCGCATCGGCCTCGTGTCGCCTTATCCGGCTTCCCTGACCCGGCACAGCGTCGGATACTGGGAGTCCCGGGACCTCATCGTCGACGCGGTAGCGACGATCGCGAGCGACCCGGCCGGCGGGCAGCATCCCATCTACGGCCTGGGATCGGACGCCGTGATGCGCGCCCTCGACGAGCTGCGAGGACGCTTCGATGCCGTCGTCCTGCTGGGCACGGGCCTGCCGACCTTGCGCGCCATCCTTGCCAAGCCTCGCATCGGGCAGGCGCCCGTGATCTCGTGCACCCACGCGCTGGCATGGCGATGCTGCCACGCGCTCCAGGGCACGGCGCCCTCGGCCGCCTCGCTCCTCGAATGGATCGCCGGCAATGGCTGGCGGGAGCGCTATCGGCAACGCGCCTTGGTTCCCTGACAGCGGCACCGGCGCGAAATCCGCTATCCTCTTACGACATAAGAACCAGGAGACACCCCATGCCCGTCCGACCCGCGATCGTGTCGCTCATGTCCGGCTTCCTTCTTGCTCTCGGCCTCCAGGCGCCGGTGGCGGCGGCGGAATGCGCCAACCGGGGAGACCTGGACGCCCGCTACTGCGACGCCGACGGCGACCTCGTCGCCGACACGCCTGCCGACAAGAGCCGCCAGAAGGACCCCGCCACGCTGGTCTTCACCTACACGCCGGTGGAGGATCCTGCGGTCTACGAGAACGTGTTCAGCGAGTTCATCGAGCACCTGGCCAAGGTGACCGGCAAGCGGGTGCGCTGGTATTCCGCCGAGTCCTATGCCGCGCAGGTAGAGGCCATCCGTTCGGGCCGGCTGCATATCGCAGGCGTGGCGAGCGGCCCGACGCCTTATGCGGTGAACCTCGCCGGGTTCGTGCCCCTGGTCGCGATGGAGAAGTTCGACGGCACCACCGGCTACACCCTGCAGCTGATCACCCACAAGGACAGCAGCATCCGCAGCGTCGCTGACCTGAAGGGCAAGCGGGTGGCGCACGTGTCGCCGTCCTCCAACTCCGGCGACACCGCGCCGCGGGTGCTCTTCAGCGCCATGGGCGTGGTTCCGGGCAAGGACTACGAGGTGCTCTTCTCCGGCAAGCACGACAACTCCATCATGGGGGTCGTCAACAAGGACTACGATGCCGCGCCGGTGGCCAACAACGTGGTCACGCGCATGGCCGGGCGCAACCTGTTCAAGCAGGAGGATGTCCGGGTGGTGTACGAGTCCCGGCCGTTCCCGCGCACGGCATTCGGCGTCGCCCACGACCTGACCCCCGAGCTGCGCGCGAAGATCAAGGAGGCCTTCGTGAGCTTCGACTTCCAGAACTCGAAGCTCGGCAAGGACTTCAAGGACTCCAAGGCCTTCACCGGCATCGACTACAAGAAGGACTGGGAAGACATCCGGGCGATCCAGAAGGCCACCGGCGCGAGCTACTCCCGCGAGGGCCTGTCCAAGCTGAAGGCGGACTGAGCATCTTGACCAGCGCAGCTCCCCTGCTCGCGATCGAGGGGCTCGAGAAGGTCTACCCGACCGGGCAGCGGGCGCTTGCCGGCGTGGACGTCGTGATCGACCGCCCCCAGGTAGTGGCAGTGATCGGTTCGTCCGGGGCCGGCAAGAGCACCTTCATCCGCTGCATCAACCGGCTGGTGGAACCCACCCGCGGCCGCATCCTGCTGGGCGGCCAGGACATGGTGGGCCTGGACCGCCGCGGCTTGCGCAAGGCGCGCCGGCGAATCGGGATGATCTTCCAGGAGTACAACCTGGTGGAGCGCCTGTCGGTGATGCAGAACGTGCTCTGCGGACGGCTCGGATTCGTCGGGCTCATGGCATCGCTGCGCTATCGCTTCCCGCCGGAAGACATCCGCGCCGCCTTCGAGCTGCTGGACCGGGTGGGGCTGGACGGCTATCACGACCGCCGTGCCGACGCGCTCTCGGGCGGCCAGCGCCAGCGGGTGGGCATCGCCCGCGCGCTGATGCAGCGTCCGGACCTGCTGTTGGTGGACGAGCCCACGGCGAGCCTGGATCCGAAGACCTCGCGCCAGATCATGCGCCTCATCGGCGAGCTGGCGAGCGAGCGTGCCACGCCGGCGCTGGTGAACATCCACGACGTGGCGCTGGCGCGCGCCTTCTCCGACCGCATCATCGGCTTGAAGGCCGGCGTGGTGGTGTTCGACGGCACGCCCAAGGACTTGACCGACGACGTGCTGACGCTGATCTACGGCGCCGAGGACTGGACGACGGCCGGCGCGGATGCCGGCACCGCCGACGACGGCGACGGCGACGGAGTGCGCCCAGCCCGCGCGTCGCGCGCGGGCGCACCCGGCCTGCGCGATCCGATGCCGGGTGGCGTGGCGTGATCGCCGCGGCCCAGGGCACAGGGACGAGCCGCTACCCCGACACCTGGCGTCCGGTCGGGATGTTCGGCGGGCCAGGGCGGCGCATGGCGTTCTTGCTCCTGGTCCTGGCCTACGTGGCATGGGCGGTGAGCGATCTCGACGTCGACTGGGCGCGAGTCTGGCGCGGGCTGCCGCGGGCGCTGGACATGCTGGCACGCATGCTGCCGCCCGCTGTCGGCGATCGTTGGCACCTCCTCGTCAACGGCATGCTGGAGAGCCTGCAGATGGCCATCGCCTCGAGCATAGCCGGCCTGGTGCTCGCGATCCCGCTGGGCATCGCCGCGGCGTCCAACCTGTCGCCGCGGCCGATCTACCTCGTGGCACGGGGCTTGATCGTGGTGGGCCGCAGCTTCCATGAGATCCTGATCGCCATCTTCTTCGTGAAGCTGTTCGGCTTCGGGGCCGTGGCCGGGCTGCTGACGCTTGCGTTCTCGTCGGCGATCTTTCTCGGGAAGATGCTTGCCGAGGACATCGAGAACATGAAGCCGGGACCGGTGGAAGCCGTCCGGGCGGCCGGCGCGAGCTTCGGCCAGGTGGTGGCGTTCGCGGTCGCGCCCCAGGTGCTGGTGAAGACGCTCGGGGTCTTCATCTATCGCCTCGACGCCAACCTGCGCCACTCCACCGTGATCGGCATCGTCGGGGCCGGCGGCATCGGCGGGTCGCTGTCCGCCGCCTTCTCGCGCTACGACTACGATTTCGCCGGCGCCATCCTCCTCGCCATCGCCGCCCTCGTCGCCCTCGGCGAATGGTTCAGCGACTGGTCCCGTCGCAAGCTGCGATGAGCGTTGCGTCGCAGGCTTCGCGCTATCCGGACCGATGGCAGCGGCGCACGCCGCGCGAAGCGCTCGTCCAATGGCTTTGGCTGGCCGGCTGTGCGCTCGCGGCCGCCTGGTCGGTGTCCTCGCTGGACATCGAATGGGCGTTCTTCCAGGACGCCCACGAGCAGGCGGCGGACTTGCTGGAGCGCATGTGGCCGCCGCGCTGGTCCTACCTGCCGCTGATCCTGAAACCGATGCTGGACACCATCCACATCGCCACCCTCGGCACGCTGATCGCGGTCACGTTCTCGCTCCCGGTTGCCTTCCTCGCGGCGCGCAACACCACCGCCAACGGCTTCACCTGGATGATCGGCCGCGCCATCCTGGTGGGCTCGCGCTCGATCAACACCGTCATCTGGGGCCTGGTGTTTGTCGCCATCTTCGGCCCCGGCAGCGTCGCCGGCGTGTGCGCCGTGGCCGCGCGTTCGGTGGGGTTCGTCGCCAAGCTGGTGGCCGAGTCGATCGAGGAAGTGGACGCCGGGCAGATCGAGGCGGTGCGCAGCACCGGCGCCGGCACGCTGCAGACCTGGTGGGTGGCGATCCTTCCCCAGGTGTTGCCGGTGCTGGTGGGCACGACGGTTTATCGCTGGGACATCAACGTGCGCGAATCCAGCGTGCTCGGCTTCGTCGGCGCGGGCGGCATCGGCCTGCTGCTCTACGCCTCCATCAATTCGTTCGCCTGGGACCAGGTGGTGGTGGTGCTCGTCGCCATCCTCGCGGTGGTGTTCGCGAGCGAGGCCGTGTCCGCCTGGGTGCGCGGGCGCATCAGTTGAGAACCGTGGACCGGCGCTCGGGCACCCGCTACCTGCACGGCTTGCGCGAGCTCGCGTCGGAATGCGACGCCCTGCTGCTCGACCAGTGGGGCGTGCTGCACGACGGCCATCAGGCCTATCCCGGCGCGGTGGATTGCCTCGAGCGGCTGCGCGACGCCGGCAAGGCGGTGGTGATCCTCTCCAATTCCGGCAAGAGTGGCGAGGAGAATTCGCGGCTCATCGAGGCCATGGGCTTCGAACGCGGCCTTTTCGATGCGGTCGTATCGGCCGGCGACGACGCCCGCGATGCGATCCTCTCCGGCGACGACGGACCCTACGCCGGATCGGGCCGACGCTGCCTGCTGCTGTCCCGCGACGCCGATCGCCACCTCGCTGACGGCCTGGGCCTCGACGTCATTACCGACCCCGAGGAGGGGCCTGATCTCGCCGACTTCGTCCTGCTGATGAGCATGGACGCGCCGACGCAGTCGGTGCAGGGCTGGGAGCCGCTGCTGCGCCGCGCGGTCGCCCGCAGCCTGCCGATGGTATGCGGCAATCCCGATCTCGCCCGCGTCAGCCGGGAGGGCGCCCTGCTTGAGGCCCCCGGGCTAGTTGCCCGCCGCTACCAAGAGCTCGGCGGTGAGGTCCACCTGCACGGCAAGCCTGACCCGCGCATCTACCGGACGTGCCAGCGTCACCTGCCGGCCGGCGCAGCACGCGTGGTGGCAGTCGGGGATTCGCTCCATCACGACATCCTCGGTGCCAACCGCGCCGGTCTGCGCAGCCTGCTCGTCGCCGGCGGCGTCCACCGCGACGAGCTCGACTGCCGCCTTGCGGAGCTGCCCGATCCCGCGCGCGCTCGCGCCCTGTTCCAGCAGGCCGGCGCCGTGCCCGACTTCGTCGCGCCGGTCTTCGTCTGGTAGGTGACGGGACGGGAGGGGCAAGGGGCAGTCCCCTTGCCTGCCTCGCCGGCGAACCGCGTTACCGCGGAGATGCGCTGCTGGCCTCATCCGGCAGTGCTGCCCGCCCGGCGTCAGGCTGCCGTCGTGCCCGCTCGCCGATTGCCTCGGCGTCGATCGCTGCCTGAACGGCGCGATGGAAATCGCCCCGTGCCCGGGCGGCGCCCTGCGGATCACTGGCCTTCGGCCAATTGCCGTTGGAGGCGATCACCAGGCGGCGGTGCGGGTCGATGAAGATTCCTTGGCCGAAGATGCCCTGGGCAAGATAGCTGCCGTCGTCGTATGTCCACCACTGGTAGCCATACCCTTCGCCCGCGATTCCGATGTCTGATTGGCGCGTCGTCGCGCGGCCGATCCAGCCATCGGGCAGGACGGACTTGCCCGCCGCCATGCCCCCGCCCAGCATGAAGAGACCGATGCGCGCGAAATCGCGGGTGGCCGCCTGCAGGCAGCAGCCGCTGATCTCATGGCCGGTCGAGCCGAGAATCCAGGTGGCCTGCTGCTCCATCCCGAACGGCGCCCAGATCTTCTCCGAGAGATAGTCGCTCAGCCGGCGCCCGGTGGCCGAACTGACCAGTACGCCGATCAGGTTCGTCTCGCCGGTCTTGTAGAGCCACCTCGAACCCGCCGGTGCTTCGCGGGGCAGCCGGCGCATGTAGCTGACCGTCGTGTCCAGGCCTGGATCCGGCTTGTGACGGTTGAAGCGCGCGACATCCGAGTCGCGGTCGCCGTAGTCCTCGTTCCAGCGTACCCCGGAAGTCATCGTGAGCAGTTGCGCGATGGTGACGTCTTCGTAAGCCGAACCGGCGAGCCCCGGGATATAGGCGGCGACCTTGTCGTCGATGTCACGGATGTGCCCGTCCTTGATGGCGGCGCCGACCAGGATGGAGGTCAGCGACTTCGCGACCGAGAAGCTCGTCCACCGGCCGCCCGCGTCGAAATCCAGGCCGTAGCGTTCGAGCCGCACCTTGCCGTCGTGCACTACCAGCAAGGCGGCCGTGCGTTGTGACGTAATGTACGCATCGACATCGACCGGCAAGCTCAGTGGCTCGCCGGGCGGCAGGGGATGCACCGACGACCCGTTCGGAATCGGGCGTGCGCGCGCCAGGAACGGCAGCCGGTCCAGCGCACGAAACGCCGCGTCGCGCTGTGCCTGTTTCCAGAACAGCACGTCGGCATTGGTCGGCAGGTTCAACGCAAGCCGGCGCAGATCGCGATCGAGCAGCGACCAGCCGATCCCGCCCGCGACCAGGAGAATCAGGATGAAGGCGAGCAGTATCCGGAGCAGTCTTCGAAGCATGGTGCATCCTGATCCGGTCCACCGGCGGGGTCAGTACCTGATTGCGGCCCAGGCAAGCGCCACCCAGCCGATCAACCAGGCCGTCCCGCCCAATGGCGTGACCGCGCCCAGCCAGCGCACCCCCGCCAGCGACAGCACGTAGAGGCTGCCGCAGAACAGCAGGATGCCGACGAAGAACAGCAGCGCCGCCAGCCCTACCGCCGGGCCCGGCCAGCGGGTCCAGGCGAAGGCGCACAGGGTCAGCGCGATGGCGTGGTACATCTGGTAGCGCGCCGCCAGCTCGAAGGTGGCGAGCGCATCGGCGCCGATCCTCGCCTTGAGGCCGTGCGCCGCGAAGGCGCCGGCCGCGACCGCGATCAGCGCGAGAATCGAGCCGGCGGCGAAGAAGATCCGTTCGGGTGCCATGGCTGCCTCCGTCGCGCCCATGCGCGTCTTGCGCCTCTTACGCCTCTCACGCCTTCACGCCGCTCATGCTGCCTTGCGCATGGCCTGGCGATCGAGGAACTCTGCCAGCACCGTCTCGGTATGGGTGCGACGGCGCTGCGCCAACACTTCCGGTGACCCTTCGGCCACGACCCGGCCGCCGTTGACGCCGCCTTCGGGACCGAGGTCGATGATCCAGTCGGCCTCGGCCCAGATGTCGAGACTGTGCTCGATCACCACCAGCGTGTTGCCGGCGTCGACCAGGCGATGCATCACCTGGATCAGCTTCTCGACGTCCGCCATGTGCAGCCCCACCGTCGGCTCGTCGAGCACGTAGAG
>JAEZQX010000339.1 GCA_023441105.1 Pseudomonadota bacterium
GGCGCAACCGGCAGCCGGCCGCGGCCTGGGCCAGCCGCGGCATCGTGCGAACCGACGGCGGCCCGCTGGTTGCCGGCCCGGTGCGCGCGGACACCGGGACGGCGCTGCTGCTGCCAGCCGGCAGCGAGGGACCGGCCTTCCTGGTCACGGCGAACTTCAATGCCATCTTCTCCTACAACGCGGCCGAGAGCTATGCGCTCGCGATCGCCCACTTGTCGGACCGGCTGCGCGGCGGCGGCCCGTTCACGACGCCCTGGCCGACCGACGACCCGGGCCTGTCGCGGGCCGAGCGGCGCGAGTTGCAGCGGCTGCTGATCGCGCGCGGCCACGACATCGGCGAGGCCGATGGCATGATCGGTGCGCGCAGCCGCGAGGCGCTCAAGACGGCGCTGGCGGCGATGGGGATCGAGTCCGACGGCCGCGCCGGCAGGAAAGCGCTGCAGGCCCTGCAGCGACAGTGATCGGCGGCGGCAGCCGAACCGCCGCGAGTTGACGCCGCAGCCCTCGCGGCCGATCGCATTGATCGATTAACCACAACAGGGCGATGCCGCTCGTCGGGTGGCGCAACCACCCGTGCCTCGTGGAATTGTTGTCGCAAACGCAGCCCGCTTAGCTTTGCGTCAAACGACGACAGACACGCAGGACCTTGCTCGCTTCCTTCTTCCCACGTTGCCGCACCCGCCGCCCTCGCACCCCGGGCGACGGGCCGCGTGCAGCCGAGCGCCTGCCGCCCTCTTTGCGGAACTCATGACTCCGCAATTCTCGCCCGCGCGATGCGGAAATCTCTCACCTTAGAAAACTAGAAGACGACAGACTCATGAAGCCCAATGTATCGAAGACCCTGGCCGCCAGTGCAGTTGCCTTGCTGATCGCCGGCTGCGGCGGCGGCAGCAGCAGCAGCAGCGAATCCACGCCCCCGACACAGAACGAAGAGCCGAAGTCGCCGACCCTGCAGGTTTCGGGCACCGCGGCGACCGGCCTTGCGCTGGCGGGCAGTGCCGTGGAGGTGAAGTGCGCCGCCGGCAAGGGCTCGGCCACGACCGACGGCAACGGCACCTTCACGCTGACGATCGCCGACGGCGCCCTGCCCTGCATCATCAAGGTCACCGGCGAAGCCGACGGCAACACCGTCACGCTGCATTCGGTCACCGAGGCGGCCGACGGACAAGGCACGGCCGTGGCCAACGTCACGCCCCTGACCGAAATGATCGTGGCGCAGCTGACCGGCGCGTTGCCGGGCGACCTGTTCGACGCCTTCGACGCCAGCAGCGGCCGGGTGACGCAGGCCGAACTGGTCAATGCGACCGCGGCGGTGGTCAACGCCCTCAAGGATGCCACCGGCATCGACCTCGGCAGCATCGATCCGTTCAAGTCGCCGCTGGTGCCCGCCACTGCCGGCGCCCCGGAACAGGGCAACGACTACGACCAGATGCTCGAGAAGCTCAAGGAGAAGGTGCCGACCGCGTCGCTGCCGCTGATCGTCAACCAGATCGCCGCCGCCAGTGCCGCCGGCTCGAGCGACACCCCGAGTCCGGTCACCCTCGGCGACATCATGACCAGCGTCGAAGGCGGCAGCCTCGACGGCTGCCCGGTCGCCCTCAGCGGCAAGTACCGCACCATCGACTACTGGGGCCGTACCAACGTGCGCCAGTTCGACTTCAAGAACAAGAAGGTGAATCGCGGCGACAACGGCGAGCCGCTGTTCGACATCACCGTCGATCCGGCGAAGCCCTGCGAGTTCGTTGCCGCCGGTACCGTCGACGGCGTCGAGGCAAAGTTCCACTTCGTGATCGGATCCTCGGGCGCCGGCGGCTATCGCAGCCAGAACATCACCAGCGGTGGATCGACCATCGGCTATTTCTTCCCGGTGCAGGCCCACAAGCTGGCCGCCGTGACCGGCGCCTGGAACTACCTGCAATCCGGCTACATCCCCGGCGATCCGGTAGGCCACTTCCCCGGCCAGCTCGCGATCGGCGAGGACAGCAAGGTGGGCGCCTGCGACTACCGGCCGGAAGCGAACTTCGCCTGCGAGAACGACGGCGAGGCCAGCCTGAGCATCGTCGAGGCCAGCGACGGCGGGTTCGAGCTGCAGGACCAGGGCTTTGCTGCGCGCCTTTTCGGCTACCGTGCGCCCAGCGGCGCGCTGACCGTATTCGGCACCACGAACCCGACCGGAGCCGTCGGCAATGAGGTGGAGCAAACCAGCATCATCGCCGCCCGGCCGCGGGCCTTGAGCCTTCCGGAGGCGGGAACGACGTCGAAATACTGGAACCTGCAGATGAACCGCAGCAGCATGGGTGTGAATTCGACCCTCGACGTGGATGCCAATGCCAGCACGGTCCGGGACGTCGATGCGGCGACCGGCAGCTACACCCGCGAGCGCGCCAGCGACGGGATGATCGACTCGGTCCGGGCCAACCACCCGGTGGATGGCTTCCGCTTCCGCGCGGCCGGTACCTCGGGCGAGTTGCAGTTCGGGGACTTGTACCAGTTCCCGGTGACCTCCTTGGGCATCACCGCGGCGATCAACGCGAATCCGGCGATGATGCACTTCTACTCGATCAGCGTCACGCGCCCCTAGTCGCGCTTCGCACGATGGCAGTGCGCCACGGCGCACGGCCATGGCAACGGCCTGGAGGCTCGACAGCTCCAGGCCGTTCTTGCATCCGCCCTCATGTCCGGTCCGGTGCGCCGGCCTTGCCGCTTCGTCGACATGGCGTGCCGGCGCAAGGAGTCGGCGCGCCGGCTATGATCGACAGGATCCGTCACCACTTCGACCCCAGGGACCCGACTTGCACGACCTCACCGCCTTCCCGATCACCACCAAGTGGCCTGCGCGCCATCCCGACCGACTGCAACTCTATTCGCTGCCCACGCCCAACGGCGTCAAGGTCTCGATCATGCTCGAGGAGATCGGCCTGCCCTACGAGCCGCATCGAATCGACTTCGAGAAGAAGGAACAGCTGTCGCCCGAGTTTCTTTCGATCAGCCCGAACAACAAGATCCCGGCGATCCTCGATCCGCAAGGCCCCGGCGGCAAGCCGCTGGCACTGTTCGAATCCGGCGCCATACTGGTCTACCTCGCCGAGAAGGCCGGCAAGCTCATGCCCCGGGATCCAGCGCGACGGCACGAGACCCTCCAGTGGCTGATGTTCCAGATGGGCGGCATCGGCCCGATGTTCGGGCAGCTCGGCTTCTTCAACAAGTTCGCCGGCAGGGACTACGAGGACAAGCGGCCGCGCGACCGCTACGTGGCGGAGGCCCGCCGGCTGCTGACCGTGCTCGACCGCCGGCTCGACGGCCGCCGCTGGATCCTCGGCGACGACTACAGCATCGCCGACATCGCCACCTTTCCGTGGGTGCGCAACCTGATCGGCTTCTATGAAGCCGGCGAACTCGTGGGCATCGGTGACTTTTCCCATGTGACCAGCGCGCTGGAACGGTTTCTTGCGCGGCCGGCGGTGGAGAAGGGGCTGGCGGTACCGGCAAAGGCCTGATCCAATCGAGACGATTCACGCAGCCATTACGCAGCCATTCCACAGGCAGAACACCACATGGACACCCAGCTCTGGCTCATCTACTTCGCCAGTGCCATCGGCCTGTCGCTGACACCGGGGCCGAACGGGCTGCTGGTGCTCACGCATGGCATGCGCTTCGGCTGGCGCCGGACGCTGCCGACGGCCGTGGGCGGTGTCGCAGGCTTCATGGTGCTGATCGCCGCGTCCCTCGGAGGACTCGGGATGCTGCTGACCACCTCCGAGCGGGCCTTCGAGATCGCCAAGTGGATCGGCGCCGCCTACCTCGTCTACCTCGGCATCCGCACCTGGCGGGCACCACCGCCGGTGCTGGCGCCAGCGCCGGCGGCAATGGAACGAGCCGGCGCAGCGCTCGACGGCTCCGTCCTGGAAACGCCGATCGACCGGGCTCGTGGCCCCGGCGAAGCGGACGGCGTCGGCTGGCGCCAGCGCCTGAGCGAGGGCTTCATCGTCGCCATCTCGAACCCCAAGGCACTGATCTTCTTTGCCGCGTTCCTGCCGCAGTTCATGCAGCCGGACGTGCCGCTATGGCTGCAGTTCCTGATCCTCGGGGGCACCTTCGGGCTGATCGAGCTGGTCTACGAGCTGCTGGTGGCACGCGCCGCGCAGCAGGTCGCACCATGGCTGGGACGCCATGGACGGTGGTTCAACCGGGTGGCGGGCGCCACCTTCGTCGGCATCGGCGGGGTCCTTGCCCTGGCGCGGCGCTGACCTTCAGCTCAATCCAGGCCCAGCGCGCGCAGCCGCGCGTCCACCCAGGAACGATCGTAGGTTCCGCCGGCGATCGCCGCGAGATCCTTCAGCTCCGCCTGGTGCTTCCTGCCGGTCGCATCGAGGATGTCCTGGGCCGCGTCGAAGGGAATCGACAGGAAGCCGTCCTCGTCAGCCACGATCAGGTCGCCCGGTTCGATGACCATGCCGTCGATGGCGATCGGGACGTTGATCTCGCCCGGCCCGTCCTTATAGGGGCCGCGATGCGTCACCCCGGCGGCGTAGACCGGAAAGCTTCCGCTGCGCAAGGTACCGGCGTCACGAATGGCGCCGTTGATCACGATGCCGGCGATACCCCGGCTGGCTGCGAACGCCACCATGATCTCGCCGATGATGGCATTGGTCAGGTCGCCGCCGGCGTCCACCACCACGATATCACCCGGCTCGGCGATGTTCAGCGCCTTGTGCACCATCAGGTTGTCGCCCGGCCGGGTCTTGACCGTGAATGCAGGCCCCGCCATCGGCGCTCCGTCGTGCATGGGTCGAAGGCGCGCGCCGCCGGCGAACATGCGGTTCATGGAGTCGCTGACATTCGCCACCGGTAGCTCGCGATACGCCGCGGCCAACCGGGCGTCGACCTTGCGTGTCCGCTCGAGAATACGAAAACCGATCATCTTCCTCTCCCTCGATGTGCCGGAGCGGTCCGCCTGGGTCCGTTCCGGTTGCCTGTCTTCCGAGCCGGTATTCTCGCCGCAATTCCATGCACCTCGCGAATCCTCACGAGGCGCGGCAGCAGGCCCGCTGATCCGCGTGCGATCGTTGCGACGTCGCCGGCCGCACCGCTGCGCGGGCACTCCGTCGGCGACGCCGCCGGGACGGATGGGTTCGCAGTAGACTGTCCGTCCACTTTCGTCCTCCCACCATGAACGCTAAGACTTCCGCCGGCCTCCTGTCCGCCAGGCTTCTCCTGGCCACCGCCTTCGCCGCGACCGTATTCGCCGTGCCCGGCGCCAACCTGCGGGCGCAGGAGCTCGTCTACCAGGACGCGCGCCCATTTCGCTTCTTCCTCGGCGGTGGCTTGACGACCGGCGGCGACCGCCTGGTCACGGCGCGCTACATCGACGGCAGCGACGAATCGCTGCGCGGCGGCGGCACCGTCCAGATCCACGGCGGGATGCAGTTCCAGGTGGCGCCGGCGCTCACGATGGCCCTGTCGATCGGCTATCACGTCGATGCGATCGACACCTTCTGGGGCTCGACCTGGTTCGGCCGCTGGCCGCTCGAGGGGCTCGCCCACTTCCAGCTCGACCGCAACTGGCGGATCGGCGGGGGCATCCGGTATGCCATCGATCCCACCCTCTCGAGCGACGGCTTTGCGTCCAGCGTCGACGAGCACTTCAGTTCGTCGGTGAGCCCGGTGGTCGAGATCGAATACCTGTTCACCCCGCACATGGGCCTGAAGCTGCGTGCGGTCAACGAGCGCTACAAGTCGAAGATCGGGCTGCCGACGGTCGACGGCGATCACCTCGGCTTGATATTCAACTACTACTTCTGAGCCGCGGCTGCTCAGGCGCCACCGGCAGGCTTTGGCGCTAAGGGCGTTGGCGCTAGAAGATCTGCCGCACGCCGGCCCCCAGCTGCGTGCGGTTGGCAAGCTGCGACGGATCGTCCCCGCGCACATCGATATCGCGGAACCGGCTGCCGTAGGCGTACAGGCTGGTGCGCTTGGACAGCGGATAGAGGTAGGCAAGCGCGACGCCGTCGCGGGTCGCGTCGACGCCGAACTCGTTGAAGTTCCGGCCTTTGACGCGCTGGTAGGCGGCCAGCACCTCCCCGGAACCGACGGTCACGGTGGCTCCGACCAGCCAGGCCTTCTCGGTCAGGGCGCTGGCGATGAAGTCACGGTTCTTGAGGCGGCCGTAGCCGGCATGCAGCTTGAGCCTGCTGAACTCGTACGTCGCCCCGAGTGACAGGTTGCGGATGTCATCGCGTCCAGGGGCCGCATCGTCGTCGGCATCCCGGCCGAGTTCGTATGCCGCCACGGCAACCAGGGGACCGGCGGAATAGCGCAGCCCCACCGTCAGCACCTCGTTGTTCTCGCCGGGGTTCTCCGGACCATCGGCATTGAAGCTGTAGCCGATGCCGGCCTCGAAACCGCCGATCTCCGGCAACTGGTAGAACACTGCATTGTCGACCCGCTCGCCAATCGCCTCGTAGCCGAAGATGTTGGTGACCGAAGCCTGCTTGAACTCGGTCTTGAACGGCGTCGTTTCACTGAACCAGTCGTGCGAGAAGGTGGCTTGGCGGCCCAGCCGCAACTCGCCGAAGCCGCCTTCGAGGCCGACCCACGCCGCGCGGTCGAAGAAGCGCTCCTCGTCGCTCCAGGTCCCCTTGTCGAGGTCGATGCCGCTCTCCAACTCGAACTTGCCGGTCAGGCCACGCCCCAGGTCCTCGCTGCCGCGCAGGCCGAAGCGCGAATCCTCCGAAGACCCGCTGTCGACCGTCACGTCGGAGCTGCTTCCGTCCTGGCGCGAGTAGCCGACGCCGGCGTCGACGATGCCGTAAAGGGTGATGCCGTCGGCGGCCACCGCAGGGGAGCAGGCGACAGCGATGACCAGAACCCCGCAAAATCTCTTCATGTCGGCCCCGGCCGCGAGTCTTTCGAATGGATGCCGAAGATCATAACCCGGCATCGGAACTGGCGTTCGGGGCATCCCTGCAGGATGCCGTTATCCTGGCGTCCGGACGAGCCAATCTCGAATCACTTGGAGGCACGCTGGTACATGAGCATTCGTCCCTCGCAGTCCACGCTGGACATCATCCGGAAGCTGATCGAGTTCGACACCGTCAGTCGGAATTCGAATCTTGCCCTGATCGAATGGGTCCGCACCTACCTGTCGGCGCACGGCGTCGACAGCACGCTCATCCTCGATGAAGAGGGGAAGAAGGCGAACCTGTTCGCCACCATAGGTCCCGCCGCGGTGCCGGGGGTCGTGCTTTCGGGTCACACCGATGTCGTGCCGGTCGACGGGCAGGCGTGGACGGTCGAGCCCTTTGTGATGACCGAACGCGATGGAAGGCTCTTCGGCCGCGGCATCTGCGACATGAAGTCCTTCATCGGCGCCGTTCTGGCAGCCGTCCCGGATTTCGTCCGGGCCCAGCTCGAGACTCCGGTGCACATCGCGCTCACCTACGACGAAGAAGTCGGCTGCCGGGGAATACCGAGCCTGCTCCAGTTCATGCGGGACAACGCCGTCGCTCCGCGACTTTGCATCATCGGCGAGCCCACCGAGATGAAGATCGTCGTTGCGCACAAGGGCAACACGCGATATCGCTGCGTGGTCCACGGGCTCGAATGCCATTCGGCCCTGGCGGACCAGGGAGTGAATGCAGTGGAAGCGGCGGCGGAGCTGGTGGCGAGGCTGAAGTCGGTGGCGCGGCAAAAGTCCACCAAGGGCCCCTTCGACAGGGCCTTCTCGCCTCCCTACACGACCGTCCATACCGGCCTCATCCATGGCGGGACTGCCATGAACATCGTCCCCAATCACTGCTATTTCGACTTCGAGATCCGTTACATCCCGGAAGACGATCCCGCCCCGGTGCTGGAGGAGCTGAAGCGGTTCGCCCGCAACGTCCTGGAACCCGAGATGCATTCGGTCAGCCCGGCTACGGGAATCGAGTTCCTGCACAAGTCGGACCTGCCGGGGCTTTCCACATCCGAAGACGCCGACGGCGTATCGTTCGCCAAGGCGCTTCGCAGCAATCCGGTGCTCGACAAGATCAGCTTCGGAACCGAGGGCGGCCACTACCAGGCCTCCGGCATCCCGAGCATCGTGTGCGGTCCCGGCTCGATCGAACAGGCGCACAAGCCTGACGAATGGATCGAGCTGGCGGAGATTGCCGCCTGCGAGGAGTTTCTCGCACGCTTGGGCGAATCGCTGGCTGTCGGCAAACGCGACTGAAGCAGGGCGTGGCATGCAACCCGTCCATATTCCGAGCTCGGCAGGCCGGATCATTCCCTGGGGCAACGGGCTCGGCACCAGCAGGGAGATCATCCTCGAGCGGTCGCCCTTGTCACCGGCGCCGGATGGCCTGCTGTGGCGCCTCGCCACCACGAGGATCGACAGCGACTGTCCTTTCTCCCTCTACCCGGACCAGGACCGGACCATCGTCCTCCTGGATGGGCAGGGCTTCGAATTGATTCACGACGCGAGGCCGCCGCAGAAGGTCACGCAGCGCTTCGATGCCCTGAGCTTCGGCGGCGATTGGGGCACCCGTTGCCGACTGCTGAATGGAGCTGTGCGGGTGCTCAATGTCATGAGCGCGCGCGGTCATGTCGCGAGCTCGCTGCGGACTGTTGCGCTGGCTCAGGCATCGGCGCAGCGCATCGGCCCGCATGACCGGGCCATGCACGTGCTTCAGGGAAGCACCCTGGTCCGGTTTCCGGACCAGCGGCAATTTCTCCTGCAAGACGAGGATACGCTTCGACTGGAGTTCGACACGCCGGTCGATCTGACGATCGAACCGCTCCAAATGTCTGCGACCTTCCTGATTCTGGAGATACGCTGATGCTCACGGATTGGAGTACCCGCGATATCGCGGTCCCGGGCGCCGTCATCCACGCCCGGATCAACGGCAACGGCCCGCCCCTGCTCCTGCTGCACGGCCACCCACAGACGCACCTGATGTGGCACCGGGTGGCCGGCGAGCTGGCGCGCGACTTCACCGTCATCGCCGCGGACCTGCGCGGCTACGGCGACTCCTCGCGGCCCGAACCGGGGAAGGACAGCGCCGCCTATTCGAAGCGCGTCATGGCGGGCGACATGGTGGACCTGATGAGCCAGCTCGGGCACGAGCGCTTCGCCATCGCCGCGCACGATCGCGGCGCGCGGGTGGCGCATCGCCTGGCGCTGGACCATCCGCGGCGCGTGCAGCGCCTGATGCTGCTGGACATCGCGCCGACGCTCGCGATGTACGAGGGCACCACCGAGGCCTTCGCCCGCGCCTACTGGCACTGGTTCTTCCTCATCCAGCCGGCGCCGCTGCCGGAACGGCTGATCGATGCCGATCCGGCGGCCTACCTGCGCGACGTGATGGGCCGGCGTCATGCCGGGCTCGCGGCGTTCGCACCGCAGGCACTGGCGGAGTACCAGCGCTGCATCGCGCTGCCCGGCACGGCGGCGGCCATCTGCGGCGACTATCGGGCCTCCGCTGGCATCGACCTCGATCACGATCGCGCTGACCGCGCCGCCGGCCGCAAGCTGGCGATGCCGCTGCGGGTGCTGTGGGGCGCCCGGGGTGTCGTCGGCAGTTGCTTCGACGTGATGGCACTGTGGCGCGAAGCGGCGCTGGACGTGACCGGCGCGCCCGTCGACTGCGGTCACTACATCGCGGAGGAGAACCCGCTGCAGCTGCTGGCCGAGATGCGCGGGTTCCTCGGCGGGGCCGCGGCGGGCGGCTAGCAGCACGTCATTTGGCCAAGGCAGCAATCGCCGGTAAGCTGGACGTCCCGAACCGATCCGTGCCCGTGGCGCGGCGAGCATCATGGCAAGCACACCCGCTCATCCGGTGCCCCAGGCGCCTGCGACGCAAACCGGCCAGGCCGAGGAACCGGGCCCGCCGCTGCTGACCGTGGCCGACGCGGTTGCCACGATCACGCTCAACCGGCCGCAGCATCGCAACCGGCTGCACAACGAGGACTTGCGGCTGCTGCTGGAGCATTTCGCCCGCATCGATGGCGACCGGTCGATCCGCGCGATGGTGCTGACCGGCCGCGTGCTGCCGCCGAAACCGGTCTTCTGCGCGGGCTACCACATCGGCGAGTTCGGCGGCGCGCGCGAGCCCGAGGTCTCGTTCGAAGCGGTGGCCCAGGCGCTCGAGCAGCTGCGCCCGATCACCATCTGCGCGTTGCCGGGCAGCGTCTACGGCGGTGCCACCGACCTCGCCCTCGCCTGCGACTTCCGCCTTGGCGTGCAGGGTATGGAAATGCACATGCCAGCCGGCGCGCTGGGCCTGCACTACTACCCGAGCGGCATGCGCCGCTATGTCTCGCGAATGGGACTGGCCGCCGCCAAGAAGGCGTTCCTGACCGCGCTGCCGCTGTCCGCCGAGGATCTCCTCGCCGTCGGCTACCTGGACGAGCTCTGGCCGCCCGACGAGCTGGCGAGCGAAACCGTTGCGCTTTGCGCCAGGATTTGCGCGCTGGCGCCGCTGGCGATCGAGGAGATGAAGCGCTCGCTCAACGAGATCGCCCGCGGCGACTACGACGAAGCCCGGTTGCGGCAACGCGAGCGAAACTCGAAGACGACGGCGGATTTCGCCGAAGGCCGGGCCGCCTTCCTCGAGCGGCGGCCTGCCCGGTTCCAGGGACGTTGAAGAGGACGGCGCGTCAGATCGACTTCATCGCCTCGCGCACCTTATGGGGCGTGAAAGGTACCGAACGCAGGCGGATGCCGGTCGCGTCGAACACCGCGTTGGCGATGGCCGACGGTACGACTGCGGCGGTCGGCTCGCCGGCGCCCCACGGCTTCTCGCCGGGCCGGTCGATGAGGTCGATCGCGATGGCGGGCACTTCCGGGAAGCGGATGGTGCGGTAGCTTTCCCAGTCCCTGCTGGTGACGGTGGAGCGGTCGAACAGGATCTCCTCGAACAGCGTGCGGCCCACCGTCTGCACCACGTTGCCTTCGATCTGGTTCCTCAAGCCGTCGGGGTTGATGATCTGTCCGCAATCGTGGGCCACGTAGCAGCGCTCGACCTTGACCTCGCCGCTGCGGCGATCGACTGCCACATCCGCCACCATGGCCACGTAGGTCCTGACCAGCTCGTACTTGGTGTAGGAGACGCCGCGTCCACGCACCACGTCGCCCGCTTCCCGGGAGCCGGCGCGCGGCGCCCAGTTGGCCAGCTTCGCGAGCCGCTCGAGCACTTCCCGGCCGCGGGCATCGGTGAGGTTGCGCAGCCGGAACTCGATCGGATCGACCCCGGCCGCATCGGCCAGCTCATCCAGGAAGCTCTCGTTGGCGAAGGTGTTCTGCATGCGCCCGGGGGTGCGGATCCACGACGGCCGGAACGGCGTCTCCGCCAGCCACTTCGCCGAGCAGCGAATGTTCGGAACGGCATACGGGATGGCCAGCGACGCATGGATGTTGCCCGGATGGGCCTCGTCCTTCGGCAAGGCTGCGAGGTCCGCCGCCACCAGCGTCACCGCGATCTCCTTCGGCCGGTCAGGGATGAAGACCTCCGACTGCCAGGCGGTGATCACGCCCCGGTCATCGAGCGCCCCCTTGTGGTCGAGCAGGGTGGGCGGTCCCTTCGGATCCCAGCCATGCTCGTCCTCGCGCATCCACTGCACGCGCACCGGCAGGCCTACTTCCCTGGCGATCAGCGCGGCGTCCGCGGCCGCGTCCTCGTGGCCGTTGCGCCCGTAGCAGCCCGAGCCCTCGAGGTAGATGCAGTGGACATCGTCGATCTTCAGCGACAGCATGTTGGCCAGTTGCTTGCGCAGCAGGTGGGTGGCCTGCGAAGCCGACCAGCAGGTGAGCTTGCCGTCTTCGTAGGCGGCGACGGCGCAGGACGGACCCAGCGAGCCATGGGTCTGCACCGGGAAATCGTAGCTCGCCGCGAAGGCCTTCGCGCCGCCGGCAGCCAGCGCCGGCGCCGGGTCGCCGACGCCCTGGAACTGCTCGGTCTTGTTGACCTTCACCGACCGCACCCACTCCCACAGTTTCGCCTGCTCCGGCAACCCGCTCCAGTCGCTCCACTTGGTCGCCAGCGCGCGCGCCGCGCGTATCGCGCCCCATTCGGTGCGCGAAAGGACCGCGAGGAAATCGCCCTTGCGCACGACGCCCACGTAGTCCGGCATCTTGTGGCAGTCCCAGTCGTTGTAGGAGAGGAGCTTGGCCTTCATCGCCGGCGGCCGCATCACCCGCGCATGCAGCATGCCGTCGAGCTTGAAGTCCTGCATGTAGGTGAAGCGGCCGGTCACCTTGTCGGGAATGTCCAGGCGCGCAACCGACTTGCCGACGATGGTGTACTCCGCCGGCGGCTTGAGCGGCGCCTTGGCGTCGAGCGCCAGCTCCAGGCGCTTGCCGCCGAGGATCTCGGCGTAGCTCACGCGCGCAGCCGGCGCGCTGCCACCTGGGCCTGCCGATGGCGCGATCACCCCGTCGACGGCCTTCAGCAACGCCCGGTCGAGCCCCAGCCGGCCGGCCGCCTGGTCGAGCAGGGCCTCGCGGGCGGTGGCCGCCGCCTGCCGGATCTGCATCCCGCCCACCTGTATGGAAAGGCTGCCGAAGGTCACGCCCTGGTCGGGTGTCAGCGCGGTATCGCCCTGGATCACGGTGACCGCATCGAGAGGCACGCACAACTCCTCGGCGGCGATCTGGGCCATCGCGGTACGAATGCCGGTGCCGAGGTCGACCTTGCCGGAATAGACGGTGACCCTGCCCGCCTCGTCGATGGCGATGAAGCCGTCGACGCGATCTAGCGCCACCGTCTTGGGCGCCTGCGCCGGCATGGCGGCTGATTTGGCAGCGGCCGCAGCGCCTGCAGGGGCGCCGGCCGGCGCGGGTCCGGCACCGGCGGCCGGGTCGAGCGCGAAGGTCACCACCAGGGCCGCGCCGGTTCTCAGGAAGTCGCGCCGGGTCGACTGATGCGGCGCCGTCGACGCGGAGGAGGCATGGCGGTGCGGACGGGATGTCGTCGTCATGGCAGCCTCCTCAGGCCTGGCCGGCACGCTTGACCGCGGCGATGATCCGCGTGTGCGTGCCGCAGCGGCAGATGTTGTTCGCGAGCGCTTCCCGGATCTGGTCCTCGGCCGGGCGGGGGTTGGACTTCAGGAAGGCGGCGGCCTGCATGATCATGCCGTTGATGCAGTAGCCGCATTGCACCGCCTGCTCGTCGATGAACGCCTGCTGCAGAGGATGCAGGCTGCCGTCGCTGCCGAGGCCTTCGAGCGTTGTGATGGCCTTGCCCTTGACCGAGCCGATCGGCGTGATGCAGGAGCGTACCGCCTTGCCGTCGACATGCACGGTGCAGGCACCGCATTGGCCGAGGCCGCAGCCGAAACGGGGGCCGTGGAGGTCGAGGTCGTTGCGAAGCGCGTAAAGCAGCGGCATCGCGTCGTCGTCCACCGCGAGGTCCACTGCGCGACCGTTGACCGTGAAAGCGATTGGCGTCGCCATCATCTGTCTCCCGTTGTGGTTATGCGGCCATCGTACTCTCCGGGCGGCAGTCGCGGAAGAAGGCGCGGATCTCGGCGACCAGCGCCTCCGGCTGCTCCAGGGCGGCGAAGTGCCCGCCCCGCGGCATCGTCGACCAGCGCCGGATGTCGGGATAAACCTTCTGCGCGAGCGACCGGGGTGGGCGCAGGATTTCGTGCGGAAACTCGGCATAGCCGGTGGGCACCTGCACCTGCTCGCCTGCCGGGATCGGCCACGGCCCGTGGGCCCGGGCGTAGTAGGGCCAGAACGACGAACCGATCGCGCCGGTGAACCAGTACAACGAGATGTTGGCGAGCAGCTCGTCGAGCGAAAAGACCGCTTCGACGTCGCCGTTGCAGTCCGACCAGGTGCGAAACTTCTCGACGATCCAGGCGGCAAGCCCGGCCGGCGAATCGGTCAGGCCGTAGGCAAGGGTCTGCGGCCTGGTGCCCTGGATTGCGATGTAGCCGCTCTCCTCCTTGAGCCAATGCTGCAGCTCGCGCCGGTAGCGCGCCTGCTCCGGATCGCGATCGTCGGCATCGGCCGTCTCGCGCCGCAACGGCATCATGTTCAGGTGGATCCCGACGACGCGCTCCGGATAGGCGTAGCCGAGGCGCGAGCTGACGAACGAGCCCCAGTCGCCGCCCTGCGCGCCGAAGCGGCCGTAGCCGAGCACGTCGGACATGAGCGAGGCGAAGCAATCGGCGATCTGCTCGACCGAGAAGCGCGGCTGCCCGGGCACGAAGGACAGCCCGTAGCCTGGCAACGACGGCGCAACCACGGTGAAGGCGTCGGCCGGGTCGCCGCCGAAGCGCGCCGGATCGGTGAGGCGGGGGATGATCTCGAGGAACTCGAACACCGATCCGGGCCAGCCGTGCGACAGCAGCAGAGGCAGCGGCGCCCGGCCATCCGGCGGAACCACGCCCTGCACATGGATGAAATGCAGGTCGATGCCCGCCAATGACACCCGATACTGCGGAAACGCGTTCAGTCGCGCTTCCTGGGCGCGCCAGTCGAAGCCCGATCCCCAGTGCGCCACCAGCCGCCGCATGAAGTCGATGTCGGAGCCCGTGTGCCACGGCTCGCCCGGCGGCTGGTCGGGCCAGCGGGTGCGCAGCAGCCGCTTCCGGAGGTCGGTCAGGTCATCGTCCGGGATCCGGAGGGCAAATGACTGGGGGACGGGCGCGCCCTTTGCAGGTGCAAATTTGTCTTTCACGGTTAGCACTCCGGGAGCAGGATCGAGCCGGTGGGGCCGGTGCGATTCAAAGAGGTGCAGCCGCCTGGGCGGCCGGTCGATTCTGGTGCGCGGTTTAGAGTCGATACTCAACGCTCATTGTTGCGTCGCACCAAGCTTCTGGATACTATGCATCTGTCTCCTCCACCTCCTCCTTTGGTGGATTAGCCCCGCGCCTAACCGCGCGGGGCTTTTTTCTTGTGGGACGGATTTTTCCTGCCCCCGGGTTTTTCGGATTGGCCGGCCGTCTCCCGACCGGATCAGGCGGGCGGCCGGGCGGTTTCCATCATCTTGGACAGGACCCCGGCCACATCGGTAGGAAAGGGGAAGACGATGGTCGAGCTGTTCTGGCTGCCGATCACCGCCAGCGTGCTGAGGTAGCGCAACTGCATGGCTTCCGGCCGCTGCGCCAGGATGCTGGCTGCCTCCACCAGCTTCTGCGCCGCCTGCGCCTCGCCTTCGGCGCCGATCACCTTGGCGCGCCGCTCGCGTTCCGCTTCCGCCTGGCGGGCGATCACCCGGATCATGCTCTCGTCGATATCGATGTGCTTGATCTCGACGTTGGCCACCTTGATGCCCCAGGCGTCCGTCTGCCGGTCGAGGATCTCCTGGATGTCGTTGTTGAGCTTGTCGCGCTCCGACAGCATCTCGTCCAGATCATGCTTGCCGAGCACCGATCGCAGCGTCGTCTGCGCCAGCTGGCTGGTGGCCTGGGCGAAGTTCTCCACCTGGATGACCGAGCGCTCGGGCGTCACGACCCGGAAGTAGATCACCGCATTGACCTTGACCGACACGTTGTCGCGCGAGATGACGTCCTGCGAGGGCACGTCCAGCACCAGGGTGCGCTGGTCCACACGGACCATCTGCTGGACGTAGGGGATCATCAGGATCAGCCCGGGTCCCTTGACGCCGGTGAACCTGCCGAGGGTGAACATCACGGCCCGCTCGTACTCGCGCAGGATGCGCACCGACATCGCCAGCAGGATGGCGAGCAGCACGATGATGGGAGCGAAGAAGAAGAGCGTGGTCATGCGGTGATACCTCCAGGTTGGTTGCCCTCCGGCGCGACGGTGAGCGTGAGGCCATCGATGGCCACGATCCTCACCCGCTGGCCCGCCCGCAACGGCTGCGCCGACGTCGCGTTCCAGCGCTCGCCATGCAGGAAGACATGCCCGCGCAGATCCGACCAGTCGCTGACCTCGGCGCGCGCGCCCAGCATGGCCTCCTGCCCGGCGGTCACCCGATGCTTGAACGAGCCCATGGCAAGTCGCGCGACCAGCAAGCCGAGGCCCAGGCCGGCAAGGGCGAGTCCGCCCACCAGCGGCCAGTAGATCTCGAAACCCGGCACTCCGTCCGTATCCATCAATAACGCCACTCCGATCACGAAAGCCACCAGTCCGCCGATACCGAGAACTCCGAACGACGGCATGAAGGCCTCGGCCACCAGCAAGGCCATGCCCAGCAGCGCCAATGCGGCGCCGGCATAGTTCAGCGGCAGGGCCGCCAGCGCATAGAGGCCCAGCAGCAGGCAGATGGCGCCGATCGTGCCGGGGTACATCGAGCCCGGGCTCATGAACTCGAACAGCAGGCCATAGATGCCGATCATCATCAGGATCAGCGCAACGTTGGGATTGGTGATCACGCCCAGCAGCCGGGTGCGCCAGTCGGGTTCGACCGCCAGCTGCTGCAGGTTGCCGGTGTCCAGCCGCGCGCTGGCGCCGGCGATGGCGACCTCGCGGCCGTCGACCTGGCGGAACAGGTCCTCGACGCTGGTGGCGACGATGTCGATCACCCGCTGCTCGAGCGCGGCCTTCGCCGACAGGCTGGCCGCGTCGCGCACCGCGGATTCGGCCCAGTCGGCGTTGCGGCCGCGGAGCTCCGCCAGCGAGCGGATGTAGGCGACGGCATCGTTGATGGCCTTGGCCTCCGAGGCGCTTGCCGGCTCGCGCCGGGTTGGGCCTTCCGCGGCAGGCCCGCCCTTCGCGTCCTTGTCCGGCTCCTGGTCCGGCTTCTCCGGCTTCTGGCCCGGTTTCCGCTCCTGCTTCGGGTCCGGCTTGTCGTCGCCGCGCCCCGGCGTCGGCAGGCCGCCGATCGCCACCGGCGTCGCCGCACCGAGGTTGGTGCCCGGCGCCATCGCCGCCACATGGCTGGCGTAGAGGATGTAGGTTCCGGCACTGGCCGCGCGCGCGCCGCTGGGGCTGACATAGGTGAGCACCGGCACCGGCGAGGCCATGATGGCGCGGATGATGTCGCGCATGGAGGTGTCGAGGCCGCCCGGAGTATCCATCCGGATCAGCACCACCCGTGCCTCGCGCTCGGCGGCAGTGGCGAGGCCGCGGATGACATAGTCGGCGCTGGCCGGCCCGATGACGCCATCGATGTCGAGTACCAGCGCGGTGCGCGGCTGCGGCCCCTGGGCCCGAGGTGCCGGCAGGACCAGCGCCAGCAGCGCGCCAAGGGCGATCAGGATGGCCCAGGCCTGCAGGCGCCGCTCGCTGCCTTGACTCAGGTGGTTCATCGACCCTTGGTTCATTCGTCAATTGCAGACGGCGGGCGTCCCCCCCGGCCGTCGCACCCTTCCGATGGTACGGCAGACCCCGCGGACCCGCACATGACCCTGCGGCGCAACCCGCCGCGCCCTGCGGCGCAACCCGCCGCATGCGATGATTGCCGCAGCAGCGGGCAGCGCGCAGCAGCGCACGCGGGCGCACCAGCAGGAGGCCGTGAATGTCGCAGGAAGAAATCCCGGTGCCGGATGCGAAGACCATCGCCGCATACGAGTCGACCCACTATTTCGCCCACGAAGCGAAGCCGGTGCTGGTGCGCGTCGGCGATCCGGCCAGCAGCCACCAGGCATGGCTCGAGCGGATGGATGCCCGCAGCGCCACCATCCTCACCGCCTGGAATCCGCTCGGCGGGGAGCAGAGCCCGGCGGAAAACGACCGGGCGCAGGCGGCACTGCGAGCTGCCATCGAGGAGCAGGCACTGCGCTCGCTGCCGGCTTCCGGCGAGGATCCGGCCGGCACATGGCAGCCGGAGCCCGGCTTCTGCGTCTTCGACGTGCCCGACGAGGTGCTGGATGGGTGGCTGGTGCGATTCCGCCAGAACGCGGCGGTACAGTTCACCCGCGAAGGCCGCTGCCGCCTGGTGTGGCATCCGGCCATCCGCGGCCGCGTCGGCGACGCCGGCTGAATCGCGCGCCGGCTGGTGAGCCGGCCGATGAGCCTGCTCCGGCGCGCAGCACCGAGCGGTGTTCGGAAGCCTCCGCGGGCATGATGGATGCTGCTGCTTTCGGTTCGACCGACAGTGACCGAGGAGACCCGCCATGCTGAGAAGCATCAGGAAGATCCACGATTCGCGGATCAACGCGAGCGATGACCAGATCGGGCACGTCAAGGAGGCTTACTTCGACGATGCTGCCTGGACGATCCGCTACCTGGTGGTCGACACCGGCAACTGGCTCACCGGGCGCAAGGTGTTGATCTCGCCGTATTCGATCCGCACGCCGCTGACCGAAGGCGGCCTGATCGATGTCTCGCTGACCCGCGAGCAGGTCAAGAACAGTCCCGACATCGACACCCACAAGCCGGTGTCGCGTCGCCACGAGCGCGACTATCTCACCTACTACGGCTATCCCAGCTACTGGGAAATGGGGGGCGTCTGGGGCGCCATGGAATATCCCCTGTTCCCGAGCGCGGAAGACCTGAAGGATGATGTGAGCCAGGCGGACCACGAACGGAAGTCGGCGGGGCCGAGCGCGGAAGACGCGGCCGACGACGAGGACTCGCACCTGCGCAGCACCGCGGATGTCTCCGGCTACGACATCCAGGCCAGCGACGGCAGCATCGGCCACGTCGACGACTTCATCTTCGACGACGAGAACTGGACCATCCGCTACCTCGTGGTGGACACCGTCAACTGGTGGCCAGGCGGCAAGCGGGTGCTGATCGCCACCCGCTGGATCGACGGCATCGACTGGGCGCAGCGCAAGGTGTTCACCTCCCTGAGCCGCGACAAGGTGAAGAACAGCCCGGTCTACGATCCTGCCGCCCTGCTCGACCGCCAGTACGAGGAGTTGCTGCACGAGGCGCACCAGCGCGGGGGCTATTGGGAATGACGGAGACGACCAGCGACCACCTCCTCGAGCGGCTGCGGCAATGGGGCGTCCGACGCGTCTTTGGCTATCCGGGCGACGGCATCAACGGGCTGATGGGCGCCTTCGACCGTGCCGGCGACCAGATGCAATTCATCCAGGCGCGCCATGAGGAGTTGGCCGCCTTCATGGCGTGCGGCCATGCCAAGTTCACCGGCGAAGTGGGCGTCTGCATGGCCACCTCCGGGCCTGGCGCCATCCATCTGTTGAACGGGCTCTACGATGCCAAGGCCGATCACCAGCCGGTGGTGGCCATTGTCGGCCAGCAGGCGCGTACCGCCCTCGGCGGCGACTACCAGCAGGAGGTCGATCTGCACAGCCTGTTCAAGGACGTGGCGGCGGAATACGTGCACACCATCACCGTGCCGGCCCAGGTCCGTCACGTGGTCGACCGGGCGGTGCGCATCGCGCTCGACCAGCGCACGGTGACCTGCATCATCGTGCCGAACGACGTGCAGGTGCTCGACGCGATGAAGAGCCCGCCACGCGAGCACGGCACCGTCCACACCGGCGTGGGCACCACGGTGCGGTCGACGTTGCCGGACGATGCCGACCTCGCCGCCGCCGCCGAGATCCTCAATGCCGGCAAGCGGGTGGCCATCCTGGCGGGGGCCGGGGCGCTCCATGCCGGCGAGGAGCTGATTGAGGTCGCCGACCTGCTCGGTGCCGGCGTCGCGAAGGCGCTGCTCGGCAAGGCGGTGCTGCCCGACGACCTGCCGTTCGTCACCGGCTCGATCGGCCTGCTGGGCACGCAACCGAGCTGGCAGATGATGAGCCGCTGCGACACGCTGCTGATGGTCGGCTCGAGCTTCCCGTATTCGGAATACCTGCCGAAGGAAGGCAAGGCGCGCGGCGTGCAGATCGATCTCGACGGGCGGCGCCTGGGCCTGCGCTATCCGATGGAGATGAACCTGGTCGGCGACAGCAAGGCGACGCTGCGCGCCCTGATCCCGCATCTGAAGCGCAAGACCCGGCGCGCCTGGCGCAGCGACATCGAGGAGAGCGTCGCGAAATGGTGGGGAATCCTCGAAGCGCGGGCGATGAGCGAAGCCAATCCGATCAACCCGCAACGCGTGTTCTGGGAGCTGTCGCCGCGGCTGCCGGACAACTGCATCCTGACCTGCGACTCGGGATCGACGGCCGCATGGTACGCGCGCGACCTCAGCTTCCGGCGCGGCATGATGGGTTCGCTTTCCGGCGGCCTCGCCACCATGGGTCCGGCGGTGCCGTACGCCATCGCCGCCAAGTACGCCCATCCGGAGCGCCATGTCATCGCCATCCTCGGCGATGGCGCGATGCAGATGATCGGCATCAATGCGCTGGTCACCATTGCCGGCATCTGGCGTCGCTGGGGCAATCCGCGGCTGACCATCATGGTGCTCAACAACAAGGACCTGAACATGGTCACCTGGGAGCAACGAGCGCTGGCGGGCGACCCGAAGTTCGAGGATTCGCAGGACCTGCCGCTGTTTCCTTATGCCGACTATGCGCGGCTGCTGGGCCTGGGCGGCATCCGCGTGACCGACCCCGCCCAGGTCGGGGCGGCATGGGACGAGGCGCTGGCAGCGGATCGGCCGACCCTGCTCGAGATGGTGACCGACCCCGACGTGCCGGCGCTGCCGCCCAACTTCAGCAGCAAGCAGGCGCGCAACTACCTCGTCTCGCTGGCGCGCCGCGATCCGGACGCCAAGGGCACGCTGATCGCCACCGCGAAGCAGTGGTGGGACGGGATGTTCCCGTCGCGTGGGGACCGCTAGCCGCCGCAGCGCCATCCTAGAATGGGAGGATGACCCTCCATCAATCGATGCGCCGCCAGTTCGGCCTGCCCCTGATCGGGATCGATGCTCACACCGCGGACAAGGGGAAGGACGTGTTCCGGGCGGGGCGCGTGCAATGGGTGCGCGGCGGGGACGAGACGAATCCGGCCAGGAACGGCAACGACAGCTGGGCGGCGTCGGCGCCGCGTGGCTGGCGCTTGCAGGCAGAGGTGAGCGGCAGCGGCGGCGAGGCTTATCGGACCACCGTGGACCTCGCCCGCCATGCCGACAGCCTGCAGGCGAGCGCCGATTGCACCTGCTCTGCACCCAAGCCCTGCAAGCATGCGGCGGCAACCCTGCTGGCCTGGCTGGAGCGGGAGGCGCGCGACGGCAGCCCCGGAGCCGCCACCGCTGTCCCGCCCGGCGACGGCGCGGGGCAGCGCTCGCGGGCGCTCTTCCAGCGCCAGCATGCCCTGCACTGGGCGCGGGAACTGGCGGCCGTGCGGCTGGCCGGCGCGGACGATGCGGCGGGGCTCCATCTTTGCTACGTCCTGCTGGTCAAGGATCGCGCCGCGCAACTGGCGGTCTACCGGATCCGGCGGCTGAAGGGGGGCGGACTGGCGCCGCCGGAACGCTATCCCGGCTTCGTCGACCAGGCGTTCAATCCGCCGGCCTTCTGGGACGACCTCGACGCCTCGGTGGCGGCGGCGATGCTGCAGGAAACCCGCGGCT